>JAQCFO010000030.1 GCA_027619415.1 Bacteroidota bacterium | reverse complement strand
GATTAGAAGTTGCTGAATTAAAATGATAAACGAGAACAAAAGTTCCTGTTATCCGGAACCAGAGACCTATAAACATTGAGTTTGTTCTCCATATAACGAGTTGTAACACACACAAAACAGTCCGTTGGTTTGATATTAACAACTTTACCAATCGGAGGACACTTATATATGCCATTACCTTCATATATTTTAATTCCTTCTATATTAATTGGAATAGGGATTGGAGTTTCTTGGTTATATGATGAGTGGAAAAACAGAAATAATAAACCATAATTATGCCAGACAAACCTAAATGCGGATGTGGAAATACACAAGACCCTAATGGATTTTGTGATGGTTCTCACAACAACCAAGTAGACTAGTATACAGCTTCAGTCCATCTTATTGACGTTTTCCCTGTAAAGTAAGTAGTCGGATCTTTAGGCTTATAAATAAAAGTCCTGTAACCATCTTTATAGCAGTTAATACTAGCAATTAAACAGGGAGTTTTTTATAATTTTATACTATTATTGTTTGAAGAAATTCCCGTTATTTTTTCAATTGTTGGCGCTATTTGATTTGTGAAATTTTGATAATTTTTAATAATTCCTTTTTCGGATAAATTTGGTCCAAGAATAGCGGCCCATGTCGATTTAGAATCTCCGTGCCCTGACCATTTTTCTTTAATTCCTCTTCCGTGATCTGTAGTAATAATTAAGTAAGTATTGTCTTTATAGAACGGGTTAGATTGAATAAAGGACCATAATTCGCTTATCATTTTATCATTATTATGTAAGGATTTTATGTATTGATCATAGTCACCCATATGAGCAAAATCATCTGTTTCGCCATAGGCAATATATAGAGCTTTTGGCTGTTGTTTTTTTATGTATTCAAGAGCTAAATTATGTGTAAAAACATCTAGCCTAACACTTTCCCATATAACAGGAGCTTTTTTTTGATTAGAGTTTATAAATTTTTCTATTTCAGATGGGTTTATAGAATTGGACGGCATGTACCCTGCATTAACTGGAACACCACTTCTTATGTCATTTATTATATAAGGGAAAACATCCCAACTAC
Organism: Bacteroidota bacterium; assembly: GCA_027619415.1. Classification (GTDB taxonomy): domain Bacteria; phylum Bacteroidota; class Bacteroidia; order Flavobacteriales; family Flavobacteriaceae; genus MAG-121220-bin8. The sequence goes on along the minus strand of JAQCFO010000030.1, from coordinate 13,298 downwards.
AAAATGCAGCAACTCTATTTTTATAATACTCGGAATTATTAAGTTTCTCTAAGACAGTAATATTTTTATTGTAGATTTTACTATTACTATCAATCAAAGAATCTGCATAGCCAGTTAAAATTTCGTTATAACCTGGATATGAAAAATTTCTATTATTAGTTATTGAGAAATAAGAATTTTGTTTTAAATCACCATATAATTTTCCTTTTTTAAAAATTTCATTCCAAAAAAAAGGCATTAATTTTTCTCTCTTTTTTTCTGTATTGTCTGCGTCAAAACGATCTAATAGATATGATTTTTCGGATGTTAATTTCGGATTATTTACTAATACGGAATCAACACCATAAAACACTTCTTGCCACCTAACACCATCTAATGTTATTAAAAATATATTTGGTGGATCATTTTTATTCTCACAGGAATTAAATAACAAAAAGACAGGTAGAAAAAGAATAAAATATTTTATTTCTTTTAAAAGAAGCTTTAACATGACTTTATTAAAGTTGGTTAATAAAATCTATTAACCCTTCAAAATAATTTTGTTGATCATCCCACATAGCCATATGACTTCCGTTAGGACAATTTAAATATGTTCCATCTTGAACTTGACTAGCCATCCATTCCATTTGAACAGGATCCATAGTATCATACGTAGCTCCAATAGATAGAAAAGGAACTTTTATTTCATTTAGCCTTTCAGTAACATCCCAGTTTTTTAAAGAGGCATCACCTACTATACCAAACTCTGAGGGACCTTGCATTTTTAAATATATTGGAAAGTTTATTTCAGCGAATGCGTTTGAAACATCTTTAGGCCATTCATTTGCTGGAATTCTCATTACATGTTTAGGGTAATAATGTTCATGGATTAATCCAAGATAAGTCTCATTAGTATAATCTTTGACTGCTTCATATGAACGAATTTCTTTAAGAATTTCTGGATCTAATTGAGGGGCCAGTACATTATTTGCATAATCATTATAATCTGGAACAGATGGCACCATGTTAGATACTATTAATGATTTAAGGTTATTTTGATATTTTAAAGCGTATTCAAGCCCTAAAATACCACCCCAAGAATGTCCAAGTAATATAAAATTGTCTTTTGTTAGTCCTAAAGCTTTTCTTACTTGTTCAACCTCTTCCACATAATGTTCTATTGTCCATAAATCTTCGATTTGTGGGTTGTCGCTTAAAGTTGAGCCAAGCTGATCATAATAATAAAATTCTATATCTTCATTTGGAAAAAAAGATTCAAAACTTTTAAAATATTGATGATTTGCACCAGGACCACCATGAAGTAATAATACTTTTTTAGTTGGATTATTACCTATTTTTTTAGTCCAAACATTAAATTCACCATACTCTGTTGAAATAGGAATTATTTTAACAGGATCGTTTATTTTTTCATTACAGGAGGTAAAGAAAAGTATTAATAATAAGATTGTAATCTTCTTAATAATTCCAAATATCATAATTAGTTTAAAACTCTTTTTTTTCATTAAATTTTGTAATCTTTTCATAATATTTTATTTTAATTAAAATAAGAAGGTTAATAAATTTAATGATTTTAAATTTTATTAGCTAATTCACTTTTTTATTTAATTCAAAAAGAAGATTTAATTTTCAAACTTAAATTTTGTTTTGAGTTTGTTAGAAACCATTACATTATATTCTAAAAATTTTATAATAATTGCTGAAACATCAACCCCAGATGTATTTTCAATTCCCTCAAGTCCAGGGGAACTGTTAACTTCAAGTACTTTTGGGCCATCTTTAGTTCTAATTAAATCTACTCCTGCAATTTTTAGTCCCAAAGCTTTAGTTGCATTTATTGAAATTTTTCTTTCTTCTTTTGTGATTAATACTTTTTCAGAAGCACCTCCAGCGTGTAAATTAGATCTAAAATCCCCATCTTTTGCAATTCTTTTCATTGATGCAATGACTTTTTTTCCAACCACAAAACACCTTATGTCACTTCCTCCAGCTTCTTCAATATATTCTTGAGCAATGAAAGGAGCATCTAAACCCTGAAAAGCACTTATTACACCTGAAGCTGCTTTTTTTGACTCGGCTAATATCACACCTTTTCCTTGGCTACTTTGTAATAGTTTCAATACTAAAGGAGCTCCACTTGCTAGATTTATTAGGCTTTCAGTATCCTTAGGAGAGTTTGCAAATGCTGTATTAGGCATAGGAATTCTATATCTTGCTAAAGTTTGATGAGCAGCTAATTTATCTCTTGAAACTCCAATTGCTTGTGCAGAATTTAGACAAAAAGTACCCATTGCTTCAAATTGCCTAACTACAGCCATGCCGTAAAAAGTTATAGATGGGCCAATTCTAGGAATAATGGCATCATAATGAGGGAGAGACGCCCCATCGTAATGAACTTCAGGTTGGTGAGTTTGAATGTTTAAATAACATTTTTTTGTATCAATTAGTTCAACAACATGATCTTTTTTTTCAGCAGCATGAACGAGTTTCCTAATAGAATAATTATTAGGTTCTCTTGTTAAAACAGCTATTCTAAGGCTTCTTTTTTTGACGAAACTTTCTTTACTAAAAATTTTATAAAGATTATAAGATAATTTTCTTTGTAAGAAACTTACGTTAGGGTTAACAACGATATCATTTAGCGCACTTCTTCCTAAAATCATTTTGTAGGACATACTAGATCTATTGGATAAAGTAAGCTCTATTTCTTTTAATACATCACCAATCATTATTTTACTTTTGATAACATACCTTAATTCCTTTATTCCGTTTGAAGAAGTTACATCTCTTATGTCCACTACATCTGACGAACAGTACACGGTAAAGTCATCATTATCTTCTATTGGATTAATTCCAAATCTAACCTTAGGTTTATTTTTTGTTCCAAAAGGTTGGATGTTAAAAGCGTGTAATGCTGATGTTTTTGCGCCTGTATCAGTTTTAACTTTTAGTGCAGGTAAATTTAAATCAGGGATACTTATCCATTCTTCCCATCCAAGTGAAATATTTTTCATTTATAATATAAAAATTAAAGTTTATTTGCTAATTCAAGCCCTATAGTTGTACCAATAGCTATTCCCATTCCGCCAAGTCTAATTCCACAGTAAACGTTATCACTGATGGTTTTAATAATGGCAGTTTTTTTATTCCCAACACCCATTATTCCGCTCCATCTATGATCAATTTCAAATTTATTTTTTGGTAATATGATGGTTTTTAATATTGACTCTAGTTTATTCTGTATTTTTGTATTTAAACCAAACTTATCAGTTTCTTCATTTTTAAAGTCTAAATTTCTTCCCCCACCTAATAAAATTCTATCATCAATATTTCTAAAATAGTAATATCCTTTATCTAGATGAAAAGTTCCTTTTATTTTTAAGTTATTGATTGGCTTTGTTATTAAAACTTGAGCTCTGGCAGGCTTGACATCCACCTTTAATAACTTATTTGAAAAACCATTTGTTGCAATAAATAACTTAGAACATTTAAAATCAAACCCTTTAAAGTTTACTTCAACGCAATTATTCTTTTCTGTAAATGAAAGAACATCCACATTATTAAGAATTTTTATTTTTTTATTAAGAGCTTTTCTAATTAATAATTCCATCATTGCTCCAGTATCAATCTGCCCTTCAAATGAATTAAAAATATAATCTCCAGTTATGTTATTAAAATTGAAATGATTCTTTTGAATTTTAAAAACATCAGATTTAAATAAAGGATTAAGCATTTGATTAATGTAATGAAGTTGCGATTTACAATTTTCAAATACATTTAAATTTTTTTTAGGAAATATTTCATACCCTCCATTTTGATGATATCCTATACCTTTATCTCCTAATAACTCTCTAAGTTGAGTTAATCCGTTAATTCTTTTTTTGATTAATGAAACAACTTCTGATTCAGAATGATTTTTTAGATCTTCAATTATTTCTGATACACTTCCAAAACATGCAAATCCTGCATTTTTAGTACTTGCTCCTTGAGGAAGCATGCCTTTCTCTAAAACCACTATTTTAGCTTTAGGGAATTTTTTTCTTAAACTTAGGGCGCAATTTAGCCCTACAATACCGCTTCCAATAATAGCGAAATCTACATTACTAAACCATGATTTAATTTCCCAATAAGATAAATTCATGTGGAAAATTATAATATAATTTTGACTCCTCCAAAAAAAACTCTTTTTGGAGCTGGCTCATAATGTCTTCCTCCAAAAGCATTTATTCTGATATTATCAAAATAATTATTTCCAAAAACATTATTAACAGTTAAGAACGGATTAAACTTTATTTTATTAAATTCCAGTTCTTTTCCTATTTTAAAGTTAATAGTTTTTGAATCAGATATTTTTACAGAATTAGAATTGTCAGCGTAAATACCACCTATTGATTTTAAATTTAAATTAATAAACAATTCACTTTTAGTTCTATATTCCAAATTAATAGTCATTATATTATCAGGTATTCCGGGAATTTTATTTCCTGAATAATTATTTTCATTATCTATAAATTCATCAAAAATATATTCTCCAACGCTATAAGATGTCTCAATATTTATTAGTTCATTTATCTTAAATAACCCTGATATTTCTAACCCACTTCTTTTTGATTTGCCAGCATTATTATAAAATATTTGATTTGGAAAATTTTCGTCTTCATAAGATAAAACCTCATTTATTGTTGAAGAGTTAAAATAAACAATGTCAAAACTCAATTTGCTAGAATTATTGTACTGCGATAATCCGAATTCAAGATTTAAAGATTTTTGAGACTTAAGCGTGCTATTAAACCCGCTTCCAATTGGAGATGAACTAAACTCGTTTAATGTTGGTGTTTCAAACCCTGAGCTAACGTTTGCAAATAATCTACTGTTTTTTGCGATTTTATAATTAATTCCAAAACTTGGATTAAAAGAATTTAAATTTATTTTATCTGAAGAATTGCCATCAATTAAAAACAAGTCTTCTAAATTAATTTTATTAATGTCATATCTTAACCCTGAACTAAAAGTGAGATATTTTAAACTATAATTATTTATTAGATAAATACCCAAATTCGAAAAATTCTCATATTGGCTAAGAACTTGCTTTCCAATTACACCATTATTATTATAATACCTTTTTCTTAAATCACTTTGATTCCCAATGTCAAATCCAATTTGAGTTTTTAAATTGTTTTTTAGAAGTATACTGGCTCCAATCCCCCAATATTTTCTATCTAAATTTATAGCTCCTCCATTATTAATTGGGATTTTTCCGTTGAAATCTCTTTTTGAAAAGAAAATGTAACTAGATAAGGAAGTCTTTTGAGAAATTTGTTTTTTAAAAGCTGCACTTAATTTAGAATGAATTATGCTTTCTTTAGTTTTATAAAGTAAATTATTACTTCTTGCTTGCTTTCTGTCTTGATTTACTTCGGAAATTGTTAATCCCCCGGAGTCATAAGCATATGGACTGTTTACGTAATTAAAGTTTAATCCTAATTGGGAATCATTAGAAATATTTTTATTAATTCTTAAATTGAAATTTGTGTTTTTAAACCCACTATAATCTCTATAACCATCACTACTAGTTTCACTTAACAAAAAAGTGTAATATGTTTTTTTGTTTTTATAACCTATAATAGCTTGTTTTTTACTTTGTTTATTAGATCCTAAAGAATATCCAATTTTAGAAAAATTTTTATTAAAATCTGAAATAGATTTAATTTTAATTACGCCTGCAGATGAATTCCCATAAAACGAAGAACTTACTCCTCTAATAAGTTCTATAATTTCTATAATTTCTAAATTTAAATTATCTAGCTGTGTTTGACCATCAGGTGTTGTTTCAGGCACCCCATCAACTATTAATTTGATTCCTCTAATTCCAAAATTAGCTCTAGAGCCAAACCCTCTAATAGATATTCTAGCATCTTGAGCGAAATTATTATCGTTTGAAATGAAAACACCTGGAATTCTTTCGATGTATTCGCTTAAGTAAAATTGATTCGCAGTTGTTTGAAATTTTGAATAGTTCTTTGATGATATTGAGAATGGTGAATTTTTAAGACTATCATTGATTTTAGTAATTGTAACTATAACTTCTTTTAATTGTATGCTGTCTTTTATAGAGTTTTGTGAATGACAAAAAAAAACTTGTAATATAAATATTATAGTTATTTTTTTATTTAGCATTAGCACTGGATAATAATCCTTTTAATTCTGAAATTTCATCTGCTGAAAAATATCTCCATTCTCCTACAGTAATATCAAGTTTTATATTCATTATTCTAATTCTTTTTAGTTTTTTAACCCTGTAACCAAGCTCTTCACACATTCTTCTAATTTGCCTATTTAAGCCTTGTGTTAAAATGATTTTAAATTCATAATCTTTTATGTATTTAACCTCGCAAGGTCTAGTTACGGTACTTAATATAGGCACCCCTTTACTCATTTTTTTAATAAAATCATTATTAATGGGTTTGTCAACTGTAACATGATATTCTTTTTCATGTTTGTTTTTAGCTCTTAGAATTTTATTTACAATATCTCCATCGTTAGTTAAAAATATCAAACCTTCGCTAGTTTTATCCAGCCTTCCAATTGGAAATATTCTTTGAGGATGATTAATAAAGTCAATTATATTACTTTTTTCTACACTAGAGTCCGTTGTACAGACTATTCCTTTTGGTTTATTCAGCATCAAGTACAGCCTTTTGATATTTTTTTTTGAAACTCTTTCTCCATCAACAGAAATGTCATCTTCTAAGCTGATCTTAGACCCCATTACTGCAATTTCACCATTGATTGTTACTCTGCCATCTACAATATATTTATCAGCTTCTCTTCTTGAACAAAAGCCAGCTTGACTTAAAAACTTATTAATTCTAACGTTATTTTCACTCATAATTTTTTATTACAAATCGATTAATCCTTCAGGCAAATTAAAAGTTATTATTTTACTTTTTTTATTTAAATCTATTAAAAATTCATTAACAAGAGGAATCATTATCTTTTTATCTCCAGTATTTATTATAATTATCGTTTGTGAAGTTTGATCGTTTATTTCAATAACTTTTCCTATTTCTCCAGTCTTCTTGTCAAAAACTTTAAACCCAATTATTTCGTGATAATAAAATTTATTTCCTTCAAGTTTTGGTAAATCTTTCAAAGGCAAAAAAGCTTCTTTTTTAAGAATTTTATTTGCTTTTTCTTCCGAGTCAATATTTTGAAATTTAATCCTTAGTAAACTAGATTTGTGCAAAGAAATTTTATTTACAATATGCGGAACTAACGTATTGTCTAATTCAATAAATATACTAGTAAAATCTATTGAATTAACTTCATCAACATCTAGTTTTAACAGAATTTCTCCTTTGAAACTAAATTTTGATACGATTTTCCCAAGATAGTAACAATCTTGTTTTTTCATCGTAATTAAGTAGAGTATTATTTTTTTTCTTCAGCAGGCGCTTCTTCAGCAGCAGGCGCTTCTTCAGCAGCAGGCGCTTCTTCAGCAGCAGGCGCTTCTTCAGCTTTTGCTTTTCTTTTCACACTAGCTTCTTTTTCTAATTCAAGTGCTTTTTTCTTTTTATTATCAGCTTCTTTATCTAATTGCGATTTTTTGTTTTCTACACTAGATGATTTTTCAGCTATCCATTCTTGAAATTTTTCTTCTACTTGTTCGTCTGTTAAAGCTCCTTTCTTAACTCCATTAATTAAATGATTTTTAAGAAGAACTCCTTCATTCGATAAAATAGTTCTAGCTGTATTAGTAAGCTGAGCTCCGAATTGTATCCATTTAACAGATTTGTCTATGTCAAGGGAGATTAATGCGGGGTTTATATTTGGATTATAAGTTCCTAATTTCTCTAAGTAACGTCCGTCTCTTTTAGCTCTTTCGTCAGCTGCTACTATCCAGTAAAAAGGTTTTCCTTTTTTACCGTGTCTTTGAAGTCTTATTTTTACTGCCATATCAAATTAAATTGTGAGGTACTAAACCCCGGTTATTAATGAGGTGCAAATGTAATTTATTTTTCTAAACTAACAAATGAAAAACATTTTTTCTAAATGAGTTAATAACTTTAAGTTCTTTCTTATAATTTGTAATAGAAAAGATGGTTAAATTTAATTTCTAATTTTTATTTAAAATGTTTTTAGTTTTTGATACCGAAACAACTGGTCTTCCAAAAAAATGGAATACTCCTTTAAGCGATTCTGATAACTGGCCCAGGTGCGTTCAGTTAGCTTGGCAATTACATGATTCTAAAGGAATATTAATTTCAAATCACAGCTATTTAGTCCGTCCAGAAAATTTTAATATCCCTTATGAAGCTGAAAATATTCATGGCATTTCTACTGATTTAGCTAATAATATAGGACTAGATATTAACGAAGTTTTAAACCTGTTTATTGAGGATTTTAATAAAGCAGGTTTTTTAGTTGGTCACAATGTAAAATTTGACATTAATATAATAGGTGCTGAATTAATAAGAATTGGTTCTGAAATAGACCTTGCAAAAAAAGATGTTTTAGATACTTGCAGCGAAATAACTGCAAAAGTATGTCAATTGCCAGGCGGTAGAGGAGGCAAGTTTAAATTTCCAACTTTAGTTGAAATATATACTTTATTATTTAATGATAGTTTCTCTGGAGCACATAATGCTTCAGCTGATGTAGAAGCAACGGCTCGAGTATTTTTTGAGTTGGTAAGAAAAGGAGTCTTAAATCAAACAGTTTTCAAAGGTTACTTAGAACTAATAGAAAATATAAAAACATCAGATAATTCTCCAGTTCCTCTTTCAGGAATAAAACATTTGAATTTAAAAAAAGAGTCTGAAAAAATAAAAAAGGCATCTTCTTCTTTATATAATTCTGAAAAAAAAATAATTAAAGAAATTCCAGAAGAATTAAAATTATTGTCCTTTGTTCACCTGCATAATAACACACAATTTTCAGTATTACAATCTACTTCTAGAATAGTTAACTTGATTAATAAGGCCTCTGAAAATAAAATGCCAGCACTTGCTATTACAGATAGAGCTAATATGATGGGTTGCTTTCATTTTATAAAAGCTATAAAGAACTATAATAGTAAAATTTCTGAGGGTTCTGATTTACAAAAAATTAAACCCATAATTGGATGTGAATTGAATATTTGTTCGAACCACTTGGATAAATCTAATAGAGATGACGGGTATCAAACAATTTTCTTAGCTAAAAATAAAAACGGTTATCAAAACTTGTCTAAAATGTGTTCTTTAGGCTATACGAAAGGATTTTATTATGTCCCTAGGGTGGATAGAGAGATTGTAGAGAAGTACAAGGAAGATCTTATAGTCTTATCTGGAAATATGTATGGAGAAGTAGCTAGTAAAATATTAAATGTTGATGAAGCTCAAGCTGAAGAAGCATTGTTGTGGTGGAAGGATTCTTTTAAAGATGATTTTTACTTAGAAATAATGAGACATGGTCAAGAAGATGAAGAACGAGTTAATGAGATTTTGATAAAATTTTCTCAGAAACATTCTGTTAAAATGATACCTACTAATAATACTTTATATGTAAATAAAGAAGATGCTAATGCTCATGATATATTACTTTGTGTAAAAGATGGAGAAAAACAAGCGACTCCAATAGGTAGAGGACGTGGGTTTAGATTTGGATTACCAAATCAAGAATATTATTTCAAATCATCAAATGAAATGAAATTTTTATTTAAAGACATGCCTGATGCAATTCAAAATATTTTAAACATTACTGACAAGGTTGAAGAGTATGAGTTAGCCAGAGATGTTTTACTTCCCAAATTTACAATTCCAGATATTTTTATAAATGAGTCTAATTCAGCTAAAGAAAATATTGAAAATGAATATTTAAAACATTTAACCTTAAAAGGAGCAGAAAAGCGTTATCAAAAAATAGACTCTGAATTAAATGAAAGAATCCTATTTGAATTAAACGTAATTAAAAATTCAGGTTATCCAGGATATTTTCTAATCGTTCAAGATCTTATAAAAGCTGCAGGAGAAATGGGTGTTTCTGTTGGCCCTGGAAGAGGCTCTGCAGCTGGATCTGTTGTAGCTTATTGTTTAGGAATAACAAAAGTAGACCCTATTAAATATGACTTACTTTTTGAAAGATTTTTAAACCCTGATAGAGTAAGTATGCCTGATATTGATATTGATTTTGATGATGAAGGAAGAAGTAAAGTTATAGATTATGTGATTGAAAAATATGGATCAAATCAAGTGGCGCAAATAATTACTTATGGAAAAATGGCTGCAAAATCCTCCATAAGAGACACTGCAAGAGTGCTAGATCTTCCGTTGGGTGATGCAGATAGGATAGCTAAGCTAATCCCAAACATAAATCTTAAAGATATTTTTGAAAAGGATGAAAAAAGACTAAACAGTGATTTAAGGTCAGAAGAATTTATTAACGTCATGGAATTAAAATCGTTGTCGGGAGGGAATGATCTACAAGCTGAAACAATAAATCAAGCAAGAATTTTAGAAGGGAGTCTTAGAAATGTAGGAACTCATGCTTGCGGAATAATAATTACACCTGATGACATTACAAATTTTGTTCCAATCGCTACAGCAAAGGGGTCTGATTTATTTGTAACACAGTACGATAATTCAGTTGTAGAAAGTGCAGGCCTTTTGAAAATGGATTTTTTAGGACTTAAAACTTTAACATTAATAAAAGATACAGTTAAGTTAATTAAATATAAGCATGATCTAGTCTTAGATATTGACTCAATCCCATTAGATGACACCAAAACTTACGAGTTATTTCAAAGAGGAGATACTGTTGGAATTTTTCAATACGAGAGCGCAGGAATGCAAAAATATTTACGGGATTTAAAGCCCACAATTTTTGAAGATTTAATTGCGATGAATGCATTATATCGTCCAGGGCCATTGGAATATATCCCATCATTTGTTGATAGAAAGAATGGTAAGGAGGATATTACTTATGACATTCCTATTATGGAAGAATTTTTAAAAGAAACCTACGGAATTACAGTTTATCAAGAACAAGTTATGCAACTCTCTCAAAGAATTGCTAATTTTTCTAAGGGTGATGCAGACTTGTTAAGAAAAGCAATGGGTAAAAAAATCATTGAATTGTTAAACAAGTTAAAGCCAAAGTTTTTAGATGGAGGCGAATCAAATGGACATCAAAGGGAGATATTAGAAAAAATCTGGAAAGATTGGGAGGCTTTTGCTTCCTATGCATTTAATAAATCTCATTCCACATGTTATGCTTTAATTGCTTATCAAACTGCATATTTAAAATCCCATTATCCTGCAGAGTATATGGCAGCAGTGCTTTCTAATAATATGAATGATATAAAGCAGGTAAGTTTTTTCATGGAGGAATGTAAAAGAATGTCTATAAAAGTTTTAGGTCCAGACGTAAATGAATCATTTTATAAGTTTACAGTTAATGACAATAATGCAATTAGGTTTGGTATGGGTGCTGTTAAGGGAGTTGGGTCTGGAGCAGTCTCTGCAATAATTGAAGGTAGAAAAGAAAAAAAATATCAATCAATTTTTGATTTAACAAAGACTATAGACTTAAGATCAGCTAATAAAAAAGCATTTGATAGTTTAGTGTATGCAGGAGGATTTGATTCTTTTAAAGGAGTTCATAGAGCTCAATATTTGTTTGATAATGGAGATGGAATTACCTTTATAGAAAAAGCTTTAAAGTTTGGATCTAAATTTCAAGAAAACAAAAATTCCGCTCAAGTTAGTTTGTTTGAAAATTCTGATGAAGTTCAATTAAATGAACCTTTTATTCCCGAATGTGAGCCTTGGGCTACACTTAATGAGCTTAAACAAGAAAAAGAAGTTGTTGGAATTTATATTTCTGGACACCCTTTAGATGATTTTAATCTTCCAATGGAACATTTTTGTAATGCTTCATTAGAAGTCCTAAAGGACTTAAGGCCTTTGGTAAATAAAGAATTAAGAATTGGAGGGATTGTAGGGGAAGTTGAGCATAGAATTTCTAAGAATGGTAAAGGTTGGGCTAGGTTTAATCTAGAAGATTACCGCGAATCATATGATTTTAGAATTTTTGGAGAGGAATATTTAAAGTTTAAACATTTCCTTTTTGAAAATAATTTTATTCACATGAGACTAATTGTGAAAGAAGGATGGAGAGATAGAGAAACTGGAAAGACAGGTGATCCGCGAATTAATTTTTTATCTTTTCAACAACTTCAAGATACTTTGTCAAATAACGCAAAAAAATTGACTTTACAATTAGATATAAATGATTTTAACTATGATAAAGTAGAGAGTTTGAAAGAACTTTTTGATAAACATAAAGGTAAACATCAGTTAGAGTTTTCTTTTTTTGAAAACAAAGAGAAGATCAAACTAACAATGATTAGTGAAAATCATAAAATTGATATAAATGAAGAATTAATATCATCTATAAAAGAAAAAAAATTACATTTTAAATTAAATTAAATTTTATATATAAATCAGTATTTTTGAAAAAAAATTAATTATGGCATTAGAAATAAATGACGCAAATTTTGACGAGTTAGTATTAAAATCAACAAAACCAGTAATGGTAGATTTTTGGGCTGAATGGTGTGGCCCGTGTAGAATGTTAGGCCCTATTATAGAAGAAGTTAGTAAAGACTATGAGGGGAAGGCTGTTGTTGGTAAATTAGATGTTGATGCAAATCAAGAATTTGCAGCAAAATTTGGAGTTAGAAACATTCCAACTGTTTTGACATTTAATAAAGGTGAGCTTGTTAATAGACAAGTTGGAGTATCTCCTAAAAATGTTTACGCTGAAAGTTTGGATGCATTACTTTAGTTTTTGCTTATTTTCTTGCGGAATTGAAAATGCAGTGTATATTTGCATTCGCTAATTAAGGTCTGGTAGTTCAGTTGGTTAGAATACCTGCCTGTCACGCAGGGGGTCGCGGGTTCGAGTCCCGTCCAGACCGCAAAAAAATCCTCCAAATTGGAGGATTTTTTGTTTATAAACAATAGTTTATATTTGCAACCGTTGTGTTACCTGCATAATGCAGGAGGTTTGTAGAAAACCAATGAAGAGCTTTCCTTAAAAGGGAAGCTTTTTTTGTTTAAAAAATTATTTTAAATTATCGGGATGAAGATTGGAATCTTTAGAAATTCTTAAAACTAAATTGTCCAAAAAAAGTAAAATCAAACTTGTAATACTTCAAAAAACGAATTTTCATGTTTTATTAAAATAATACTTTAAGATAAAAGTAATGTTTTAAAATAACAAACTTTTGGCCACCAAATATTTTTATTAAATTAGAG
>JAQCFO010000029.1 GCA_027619415.1 Bacteroidota bacterium | reverse complement strand
AAATATATTTAAAAACATATATTTTTTAAAAGGCAATGCGTATCTAAAAATTTTTTTAAAATAATTCACTGTTAAAAATTGAATTCTTTACAAATTCGTTCAAGTTTTTTATCTAAAATATTATTATTTTTTTTAAATAATTCTTTTGATGGTAAAACCATATTTACGCTAAAGTAAAATTTTATTTTGGGTTCTGTTCCACTTGGTCTAGCTGCAACTCTTGTGCCATCTTCAGTTTCAAAAATTAAAACATTTGATTTTGGAAAATTAAGAACTGTTTTATTGCCGTTAATTTCATTGACTTGCTCGAGTTTTTCAAAATCCTGAGTTAATATAAGTTTACTTCCATCTATTTTACTAATTTTTTCTTTTCTAAGTTTATTCATTATAGATTTAATTTCTTCATTTCCTTCTGCACCCTTTTTTTCAACTGAAATTAATTTTTCTTTATAAAACCCATATTTTAAATAACACTCAATTAAGTAATCAATTAAGTTTAATCCATTGCTTTTAAACTCAGAACCAGCCTCACAAGCCAGTAATGACGAAGTGATAGCATCTTTATCTCTAACGAAATCCCCTACCATAAAGCCATAACTTTCTTCACCTCCACCAATAAATTTTTGATCAGAAAAGTCATTAATCATTTTTGCAATCCATTTAAATCCTGTTAATCCTAATTTAATGTCAACGTTATATGATTTGGCTATTTTAAATAGCATTTGAGTAGACACAATTGTAGACCCTATAAAGCAGGACTTGTCTAGGTTCTTTTTTTTGCTTAAAAGGTAATCAGTTAGAATTACCATCATCTGATTACCGTTTACTATCATGTATTCTCCATCTAGATCTTTGATGGCAATTCCGACTCTATCAGCATCTGGATCAGTGCCGATTACAATATCAGCATCCTTATCCCTTGCTAATTCTATAGCCATTTTCAATGCTTCCGGTTCTTCAGGATTTGGAGATTTAACTGTTGGGAAATTTCCGTCAGGAATTGCTTGATCTTTTACAATATGCAAGTCTGTGTATCCTGCTCCTTTTAAAACTTCAGGCAAAATTTTGTAAGAAGTTCCATGCAATGGTGTGAAAACGATTTTATAATCTTTTCTATTAGAATCACCAACTTTTCCGTTTAAAATCGAATCTTTTATAAACGTATCATCAATTTCTTTTCCAATTATTTCAATGAAACTTTTATTCCTTTTAAAATTAATTTCAGAATAGTTTGTTTTATTAATTTCATTTATAAGCTTTGTGTCAATAGGAGGGACAATTTGACCACCATCTTTCCAATACACCTTATAACCATTATACTCAGGAGGATTGTGTGAAGCAGTTAGAACAATACCACAAATACAATTTAACTTAACTACAGCATAAGAAAGCTCAGGAGTTGGTCTAATTGAATTGAATAGGTAGACCTTTATATTGTTTGCACTAAATATGTCTGCCACTTGATTTGCTAAATATTCGCTATCATTTCTACAGTCATAAGCAATGACAACTGATTCTTGTATATTATTAGATTGATTATTGATGTAATTTGATATTCCTTGAGTATTTCTTCCAAAAGTATATTTATTGACTCTGTTTGGTCCTGTTCCAACAATGCCTCGCATTCCACCTGTTCCGAAACTTAAGTCAGTGTAAAATGAGTCATTAAAATCTTCGTTGTTAGTGTCTTTTAGTTTAAGAGTCTTAGATATAGTTTCTTTATCAAATGGTGAGTGAGACCAAACATTTAAATTCTGCTCAATTAGTTTATTGTTAGCCATTTATTTTTTCAGTGATTATATATTGTTTTTTTATTTTCTTGTTTCTTAAAACTATTTCTGCTAAAAAACCAGCTAAAAAGAATTGTGAACCAATAATCATTGTAGTTAGCAAGATGTAAAATTCGGGTCTTTGAGTGATTAACCTTCCAGATGTTTCAATAAACAACTTATCAAACCCTAAGTATAAAGAAAATAAAAATCCAATTATAAACATTATAGAGCCTATTAGTCCAAAAAAGTGCATTGGTCTTTTTCCGAATCTATGAATGAACCACAATGTTATTAAATCTAGAAAGCCTTTAATAAACCTGTCTGGTCCGTATTTGGTATCTCCATGTTTTCTAGGATGGTGTATTACAATTTTTTCAACTATATTTTTAAATCCAGCATTTTTTGCAAGTACTGGAATATATCTATGCATACCCCCAGTTAACTTAATTTCTTTTATAACAACATTTTTATAGGCTTTAATACCACAATTAAAATCATTCAGCTTAATGCCAGATGTTTTTCGAGCAGCCCAATTAAATATTTTAGAAGGGAAGTTTTTAAAAATCACTGAGTCGTATCTTTTTTTCTTCCATCCAGAGATTAAGTCAAAACCATCTACAGCTATTTTTTTATAAAAATCAGGTATTTCGTTTGGATCATCTTGCAGGTCAGCATCCATTGTGATTACAACATTTCCCTTGCATGCTTTAAATCCAGCTGAAAGAGCATGTGATTTGCCAAAATTTCTAAGAAACCTTAATCCCTTTATGTTAGAAGATTTGACACAAAGTTTTTTTATTATTGACCAAGAATTATCAGTACTACCGTCGTCAATAAGTATTATTTCGTAAAGTAAATTGTGACTTGAAATAATATTATCAATAGATTCAGTTAATTCTATTAAAGAATTCTGTTCATTATACAAAGGAATTACAATGGATAATTGCATTTTTTTGCTTTATTAATGCTGTTCTTTTTTTATAATTAAACCCAGTATAAGACTTTCTATAAATCCTATAAATAGTGTAAATATTAAAATGACAGGATACGCTAGCCAAAGAAAGGGTTTTGAAGCCTCTAGATATTCCTGAAGGCTCATACCGCCCATTATATCAGGATTACTTTCTAAAGCAGTATTATAAGCTATTTCCAAAGAAATATCATAAAAACCAGGCTCAATGATGTTTGTAAGAGTGTATAAATACATTACTGAGATTAAAGCAAGGATTAAAGAAATTCCAGTTCCAATTTTTAATGTTTCACTTAATGAAATAAAGCCAGAATTAGCTTTTTTGAATTCATGAGCCCCCCAAATAATTCCTGAAAGCTGAATAATTACAGAAATAACTTGACTTGCAGTATCGTTTTCATAATGTGCGTCAAGAGAAAACAACATTATACCGAAAGTGACAGAAACTATTCCAGTAAACAGTCCAGTATTTATAATAAATTTTTTAGGTGTGATTTCTTCCATATCAATTCTTTTATTTTAATATAAGTTTAAGTAAAAGTAATCAGAATTTATTTATTGAAGCTATCATATTACTAAGCTTTATTTAAATAATATAAGTTTAGTTGCAAATTCCTAAAAAAGAATTAAATTTGCAAACTATTAATAAAAAAATGAAAGAAGGAATACACCCAGAGAATTACAGATTAGTTGCTTTTAAGGACATGTCTAATGATGATGTTTTTATAACGAAATCTACGGTAAATAGTAAAGATACTATAGATCATGATGGTGTGAGCTATCCTTTAGTGAAGCTTGAAATCTCCAGAACATCTCATCCGTTTTATACTGGAAAAACTAAGCTTATTGATACTGCTGGTAGAATTGATAAGTTTAAAAATAGATACGCAAAACTTAAAAAGTAATTTACTTTTTATAAACCCTCTTTAAATTCAATTGGTTTATAGGATTTGTCTCTAATCCTATTACATTTTTTTGACTAAATCTCATTATCTTATCATAGTATAATGGAATTACAGGAGCTTCTTGTATTATTAAGCTATCCATTTTTTGATAAAGTTTATTTCTTTTGCTTTTAGATTGTTCTTCAATAATTTTCAAAAATAGCTGATCATAATAGTCGTTTTTAAAATGTGTGTAGTTAGGCCCATTAGGCGCCAAATTTTTTGAATAAAATAGCGATAAATAATTTTGAGCATCAGGGTAATCCGCTATCCAGCTAGCTCTAAACATTTCTAATTTCCCATTTGATTTAGCTTGTCTTAGACTTGAGGGTGGTAAGATATTTATTTTAATATTGACTCCAATTTTCAAAAGCTCTCGTTGTATAAATTCAACTATATCAAGATAGTTTGCATCACTTGATAAAACTATTTCTATTGATTTTTTTTTAGTTTCATCTTTATACTCATTAATAAGTTGTAAAGCTTTTTCTAAATCGTATTCAAATCCTTTTACCAAATTTTTTTGAAGACCAAGAGGGATAAAACCATTATTCGCAGGATAACCAATATTATTTCTTAGATACTTCATCATTTTCTTTCTGTCAATCCCATAATTAATACCCAATCTTAATTTTTTATTTTGTAAAACAGATTCTTTGTCACCTAGAAAAAAGCCAATATATTCCGTATTTAAATAAGGACCGCTTAAAAGATTAATTGAATTGAGATATTCTTCTTTTAGATTTCCGTTAATGTTCAAAAGTTGATCTTTAAAAGACGAATCTAAAGAGTTGATGAAATCAATTTTGTTTTGAGCAAATTCCATAAATTCACTTTTTTTATCAGGCAAAAATGTAATAGAAATGGCCTCTAGGTAGGGGAGTTTATTTCCTTTAGAATCTTTTTCAAAATACAGATTATTTTTTCTAAGTACTAGCTTAACGTTTTCTTCCCATTTTTTAAACTTAAAAGGACCTGTGCCAATTGGATTTTTACCAAATTTGTTATTGTAATATTCAATTGCTTCTTTTGGAATAACTGAACAATATTTCATTGACAAAATTCCTAAAAATGCAGAAAATGGACTTTTTAATTTTATTAAAAAAATACTATCGTTCACAGCATTGAATTTGTCTACATTATTTAAAACCCAAGCCCCGGGTGATGCTAATTTTGGATCTTGAAGTCTTTTAAAGCTATATTCAAAATCAAAAGCGTTGACGATTCTTGTAGAGTCTTTGCCAAAAGCTATTGATTTATGAAAAAAAATATTTTTTTTTATCTTAAATAAAAATATTTTTCCATCTTTTGAAATCTCCCAACTTTTTGCTAAATCTGGTTTTATATTTAACGAATCATCTAGCTGAACTAAACCATTGAATAGTTGATTTACAGGCCAAATATTTCTTAATGTGCTTGAGTAGGCTGGATCTAGAGATGAGATATTAGAATGTTCATTGTATCTAAAAATATCATCATTATTTACTGACGAATGCTTTAAGCAGCTAGTTATACTTAGTAAAATACAAATTAAGTATATATAGCTCTTAAACTTTTTCATAATAAGTATTCAACATATATTTGTAAGCTAAATTAGTCTTTATATATAAATGAGTCAAAGTTTAAAAGTAGCATTAACTACCCCCTAGGATGTAAATTGAATTATTTAGAGACTTCAACTATCTCTAGACAATTTAAAGAAGAAGGGTATTCTTTAGTTAATTTTGAAGATTTCTCTAATAATTATGTAAGAGTAAAACTGCCTTGGAGAAAAAACTTAATTGATAATATTGTTAATTGTGATTTGAAGAAAATTGATGATGATGCTTAGTAATTGGAGCTTATCAAACTATAGCCTAATTCCAATAGGAAGAAGTTCTCTAAATTCTTTATTTTTTTTAATAAATTTTCTTATCTGAGTAGAAGTAGGCATTATTCTGATATTTCTCTCTTTAATTATTTCAAAAACCTCTCTGATGAAAATTTCTTCAAATTTTTCATCATCGTTGGATGATGGTATTATCAGCTTTGTTAAAAATATTTTTCTATCTTGTAACGCATACTCAATTTTAGCTAATTCCTCACCAATTTCAACTTCAAATTGACGCAAAAAAATATTATCATTAATAATTAAGCTTCCCATTTAATTTGTAAAAGTTATTTTTGTAATATTACAAATATACAAAAAATAGTTCTTTCAGAATTTTTAAATAAATGTCAATAAAAAATACTGATCATGTTTACTTTATGCCAGGAATGTCGGCGAATTCTTTGATTTTTGAAAAAATAAAATTAAGCAGTAAGTATAAATTACATTATTTAGGGTGGATAGATCCAGAAAAAAATGAGACTCTTAAAGATTATTCAATTAGATTTTCTGAACTTATTAAACATAAAAATCCCATTTTAATTGGAGTTTCTTTTGGAGGAATATTGGTTCAGGAAATATCGAAGATTATTGAAGTAAAAAAAATAATAATTATTTCTAGCGTAAAATCTAAAAGAGAATTTCCTGCGTCAATGAAAGTTTTAAAGACAACAAAAAGTTATAAGATTCTTCCATTTAAATGGATTAATGATTTCGAATCTTTAATCTCTTTTGTTTTTGGACCAAGAGTAAAAAGGAAGGTAGACTTGTATCGTAAATATTTATCAGTTAGAGATGAAAAATATTTGAGTTGGGCGATTAAAGAATTGATAGAATGGGATCAAGATAAGCCGCTAGAAAATATTATTCATATTCATGGAAGTAGGGATGTTATTTTTCCTACATTATATATAAATAATTATGTAGAAGTTATAGACGGAGACCATTCTATGATATTAAAAAAAGCAGATTGGATTAGTAAATTTCTTGAAAAGAATTTGATTTAAATTCTTTTCATTTGTTGTTGCATCATTTTAATTTGATCGGATAACATTTTTTGCTTATCTAATTTTTTTGCCTCATTTAAAAGCATTGTAGCTTCTCTTTTTCTTCTTTTTTGAATTAATATACCTGCTAAACTTAATTTTGCCATTGCTAAATCATGGTTCATTGACAAACCTATAGAAATTGCTTTTTTAAAAAATTTTTCAGCTAAAGTTAAATTTGTCTGAGACGAAACGATTCCCCATAAATAATTATAATAACCAATTTGTTTTTTAGTAAGGGAACTTTGAGGGTTTTTTATTTTTTTTAACCATTTTTCAGTACCAATAAAATCTTGTTTTCTTAATTTAAGAAAAATTATCAAGATTATTTCATTTTTGAAATATAAAAAAATGAACATTGAAGCTAGAAAAATTAATGCAATTCCATTACCAATATTGTTATAATAAAATTGAAATATCGAATATGAAATGGTAAGACTTGCTAATATTAATTTTATAATTTTTGGATACATTGATTGTCAGTTTTTAATTAAAATTAAATCTCTAAACTTTTTTTAAATAATACATTTGAGATAGTATAAACTTATTGTATATTTGGCCTCAAATTTGAGTAAAAATAGTTAAATAATCGCAATGAAAAGAACTTTTCAGCCATCAAAAAGAAAAAGACGTAATAAACATGGATTTAGAGAAAGAATGTCTACTCCAAGCGGAAGAAATGTATTAGCTAATAGAAGGGCTAAGGGCAGAAATAAAATCTCTGTTTCATGCGAACCTAGACATAAAAAATAAATGAACAAAATTTTTAAAAAATAAGGTGTTACTTTTTTAGTAACACCTTTTTTTTTTGATATATTCATAAATCAACTTTAAGATAATATAGATGCCATTAAGAAAAGATTTAAAAAGTATTTTAATTATAGGTTCGGGCCCAATAGTAATAGGTCAAGCTTGTGAGTTTGATTACGCTGGATCACAATCCCTTAGATCATTAAGAGAGGATGGAATTAAAACTATTTTAATTAATTCAAACCCTGCTACTATTATGACGGATCCCGTTATGGCTGATCATGTGTATTTAAAACCTTTAACCACGAATTCTATTAGGGAAATTTTAGAATTACATGATATTGATGCTGTTTTGCCTACAATGGGAGGTCAAACTGCTTTAAACTTATGTATTGAAGCTGACGAAAAAGGATTATGGCAAGAGTTTAATGTAGAAATTATTGGAGTAAATATTGATGCGATTAATATTACAGAAGACAGAGAAAAGTTTAAGCAATTATTAAAAAAAATTAATATTCCTGTTGCACCTTCCAAAACAGCTAATTCTTTTTTAAAAGGAAAAGAAATTGCTCAGGAATTTGGTTTTCCTTTAGTTATTCGACCTTCTTTTACTTTAGGTGGGAGCGGTGCTTCTACAGTTTTTAAGGCTGAAGATTTTAATGACTTACTAACTAGAGGACTTGAAGCTTCTCCTCTCCATGAAGTGTTGATTGATAAAGCGTTAATGGGTTGGAAAGAGTATGAATTAGAATTGTTACGTGATAAAAATGATAATGTAGTCATTATCTGTACCATTGAAAATATGGACCCTATGGGTATTCATACAGGTGATTCTATTACGGTAGCTCCTGCAATGACATTGTCTGATACAACTTATCAAAGAATGAGGGATATGGCCATTAAAATGATGAGAAACATAGGGGATTTTGCAGGAGGATGCAATGTTCAGTTTGCTGTAAGTCCAGATGAAAAAGAAGATATTATTGCAATAGAGATAAATCCAAGAGTTTCTAGATCTTCTGCACTTGCTTCTAAAGCATCTGGTTATCCAATCGCAAAAATAGCAAGTAAATTAGCTATAGGGTATCATTTAGATGAATTGAGTAATCAAATAACTAAATTAACTTCAGCTCTATTCGAACCAACTTTAGATTATGTTATCGTTAAAATACCAAGATGGAATTTTGATAAGTTTGAAGGCTCTGATAGAACCTTAGGTCTTCAAATGAAATCAGTGGGGGAAGTAATGGGTATAGGGCGCTCATTCATGGAAGCATTACATAAGGCTACTCAATCTTTGGAAATTAATCGAAATGGAATTGGAGCAGATGGTAAAGGGTATACAGACTATAAAGTTGTTATTGATAAATTAACTAATGCTAGTTGGGATAGAGTTTTTGTAATATATGATGCCATCAAAATGGGTATTTCATTAGAAAGAATTCATGAAATTACAAAAATTGACTTATGGTTTTTAAGGCAATATGAATCTTTAGTCATTTTAGAAAAGGAAGTTTCTAAATATAATATTAGTAATATTTCAAAAGAATTATTGTTAGATGCAAAACAAAATGGATTTGCTGATCGTCAGATTGCGCACATGTTAGATTGTTTGGAAAGTGTAGTTTACAAGAAAAGAAAAAGTCTAAATATTAATAGGGTTTATAAACTTGTTGACACTTGCGCTGCTGAGTTTGAAGCTAAAACTCCTTATTATTATTCTACTTTTGAGGAGGCGTTTCAACTTAGTAATGGAGATGTAATCATTGAAAACGAGAGTAAAGTTTCAGAAAGAAAAAAAATTATTGTTTTAGGCTCTGGTCCGAATAGAATTGGTCAAGGTATTGAATTTGATTATTGTTGTGTTCACGGCGTTTTAGCTTCTGCAGAATGTGGTTATGAAACAATTATGATAAACTGTAATCCTGAAACTGTTTCTACTGACTTTGATATTGCAGATAAATTATATTTTGAACCAGTTTATTGGGAGCATATATATGAGATTATTGAACACGAAAAGCCGGTTGGGGTGATTGTTCAGTTAGGTGGTCAAACTGCCTTAAAGCTGGCAGAAAAGCTAGATAGATATGGCATTAAAATCATGGGAACATCTTATAAAGCTTTAGATTTAGCAGAAGATAGAGGGAGCTTTTCTGTTTTATTAAAAGAAAATAATATTCCATATCCAGAATTTGGAGTTGCTGAAACAGCAGATGAAGCATTGGTTTTATCAAATGAATTAAATTTTCCAATTCTAGTACGACCTTCATATGTCTTGGGTGGTCAAGGAATGAAAATTGTAATTAACAAAGAAGAATTAGAAGCTCATGTAATCGACTTACTTAAAAAAATTCCAAACAACAAGTTGTTGTTAGATCATTATTTAGATGGTGCAATTGAAGCTGAGGCCGATGCGATTTGTGATGGAAAAGACGTGTTGATTATTGGTATTATGGAACATATTGAACCTTGTGGGGTTCATTCAGGAGATTCAAACGCTACCCTTCCGCCTTTTAATTTGGGAAAGCTAGTAATGCAACAAATAATAGATCATACTAAAAAAATAGCCTTATCCTTAAAAACAGTAGGTCTTATCAATGTTCAGTTTGCCATTAAAAATGAAGTGGTTTATATAATCGAAGCTAATCCAAGAGCTTCAAGAACTGTTCCGTTTATTTCTAAAGCATATAAACAGCCTTATGTTAATTATGCAACTAAAGTAATGTTAGGAGAATTAAAAGTTTCAGAAATAGACTATAAGCCAAACTTAAAAGGTTTTGCAATCAAACAACCAGTTTTCTCTTTTAATAAATTTCCTAACGTAAATAAAAGTCTTGGCCCTGAAATGAAAAGCACAGGTGAAAGTATTTTATTTATTGATGACCTTAAGGATGATCAGTTCTATGAATTGTATTCTAGAAGAAAAATGTATCTTAGTAAGTAGATTCAATTTTCTTAAATGGACCCAATTACCACTCTAACTATCTTGCTTATAATATCTTTTATTGCTATAGGTTTTCTTACTTATAAGTTATTTAAAATTGGGAGAGAAAACAGGTCTTTGGAAGATAAAAATTTAGTTTATGCAGAGTCAGCTACTAGACTCAATGAAGATTTAAAAACAAAGTTTAACGAACTCGAAATTTTAAAGAATACAATTCAAACAAATAAGGATAATCATACTATAACATATATTGAAAGTGATAATTTAAAAAAAGAAAATAAAGATTTAATTCAGGAAGTTCAAAAATATAAATCATGGGAAAAGAGTCTTGCAGAAAGGTATAAAGAGAAATCTGATACTTTGCATGATACTCTTTCAAGACATGAAATAAATGAAAAGGAAAAAGAGGAAGTTAATAAGAATAAACAGTTAGAAAAGATAAAATTAGATGAAAGAACTTGGCAAGATTGGGAGGCTACTGTAGAAAATAAAATTAGACTTATTTGTGATGAGAATACATTGACATATATTTCTCAAGAAGATTATCCTAGCACAAAAAAACCAGATAATTCAATAAAAATTGCAAATCAATTTATAATTTTTGATGCTAAAAGTCCAAGAAGTTATGATAAGTTAAATTCTTTTAAAACAACTATAACTAAGGCAATTAATGAAATGGATAAATATTCAGGTGATAAAACCTTAAGTGTAAGTAAAGATATGTACTTAGTTTTACCACAAGTTGCTGTTAGTTTTTTTGATGCAAAATATAATAAAGGTGATTATACTGTTCATATTGTTGGAATTGATGCTTTAAACCCAATTATTCTATCCTTAAGTAAGTTACAAGATTATTTTGTTACAGATAAATTAACACCAGAAGAAAAAGAAGATCTAAGTAGATATATAGGAACTAGCAATAACTTAATGAAAAGAATTAATTTCATTAACAATAAAGTTTCTGAGTATATTTTGGAGCATGTAAAGAAATCTAGATATTTGCCACAAGATATTTCTGAGAAGTCTATGGAACATGAAAAGGGTGCCCAATTAAACATAACAAATCAACAAAAAGGAGATTTTATTTCTTTAGAAGCTATAGAAGAAGAAACTAAAAAAATTAGTCTTTTAAATTCTTTAAATACTATTGGATCAAAAAAATAGTTTAAAAAATAAATAGTTTTAG
The DNA here is from genome assembly GCA_027619415.1 of Bacteroidota bacterium. GTDB lineage: Bacteria > Bacteroidota > Bacteroidia > Flavobacteriales > Flavobacteriaceae > MAG-121220-bin8. Next base: position 3,116 of record JAQCFO010000029.1, on the reverse strand, counting down.
ATTTATTAATCTTGTTATATTCCTGTATAATTAAACGGAGTTATTTCTTTTAATTCATCTTTAACTTTATCCTCAATATCTAATGAATCAACGAAACTGTGAATTGATTCTTTGTTTATGAATTCGTTTTTTCTTGTAAGTTTTTTTAATGCTTCATAAGGATTAGGATAGCCTTCTCTTCTTAAAATGGTTTGAATAGCTTCAGCGATAACAGCCCAGTTATTATTTAAATCGCTATCAATTTTTATTTTGTTTACAATTAATTTATTAATTCCTTTAATTGTAGAGCTTATTGCGATTAAAGTATGGCTAAAAGGGACACCTACATTTCTTAATACAGTACTGTCGGTAAGATCTCTTTGCAACCTAGATATTGGTAATTTTGAAGAAAGAAACTCAAAAAGTGAATTTGCTATTCCTAAATTACCTTCAGAATTTTCAAAATCAATTGGATTAACTTTATGTGGCATTGCAGAAGATCCAACTTCATTTTCATTAATCTTTTGTTTAAAATAATCCATTGAAATATATGACCACATATCTCTATTGAAGTCAATTACTATAGTGTTAATTCTTTTTAAGCAATCAAAAATTGACGCTAAGTGGTCATAGTGTTCGATTTGAGTAGTTGGAAAAGAATAATGTAGACCTAATTCATTTATTAGATTAGATGCAAACAGTTTCCAGTCAGTATTAGGAAAAGCTACATGATGAGCATTAAAATTTCCAGTTGCACCTCCAAATTTAGCAGAAATAGGAATTGTATATAAAAACTTTAATTGCTCGTTAATTCTTACTATAAAAACATCAAATTCTTTACCTAATCTAGTAGGAGAGGCTGCTTGACCATGCGTTCTGGCTAACATCGGGATATCTTGATATTCAATTGCTTTAATTAATAATATTTCAGTTAAATTATTTAGCTCAGGAAGGTATATATCTGATAAAGCTTCCTTAATTGATAATGGAATAGCTGTATTGTTTATATCTTGAGAAGTCAGTCCAAAATGAATAAATTCTAAATATTTATCTAATTTTAATTCTATAAACTTATTTTTTATAAAATATTCTACTGCTTTAACATCATGATTTGTTTCATTTTCAATTTTTTTAACTGAAACGGCATCTTCGTAGGAGAAATTTAAATATATATTTTGAATATCAACAATTGAATTCTTTGGGAAATCTGAGATTAATGAAATATTTGTCTTTGTTAAAGCAATGAAATATTTAATTTCGACTAATACTCTGTATTTTATTAGAGCTTGTTCAGAGAAATAGTTTGAAAAACTTTTGGTTTTAGAATAATACCTGCCATCAATTGGCGTTACCGCATTTAAAGAATTAAGTTGCATGAGCTTTCTTTTGAAAGTATACAAAGTTAATCTTTTTTAAATTTATTTGTATAGTTTATTTTCTGTTTAGTACTTTAAATTCTTCATAACAACCGCTAATTGCATCTAAAATTTGCAAATCATTTGCAGAAACTATAAAACTATCAGAATAGTTACAATTTCTTAGAATTTCGTCAATGTCAATTTTTTGAACTTGAAGTAATTCAACTAAAGTTTGTCTGTCAAACTTAGAAGAAAGCAACTCTCTAATCCTGTAATCTTTTTTCATTTGTTGAAGCTTTGTAAATTGTCTTGGTTGCTTTCCAAATAGATTATATAAAAAATCAGCAGGATTAAAAATAGCATTAACAACTTTTGAGAATGCTCCTGAATTTCTAGACCCCCCTTCATAGCCTTTTGACGGCAACCCAGGAATACTATAACGAAATGATTTACTTATAGGTATGTTTTTAGCATCAATTTCAAGATATCCAGTTAGTTCGTAAGGTTTTATAATTACCTCTTCTAAAGCATATGCCAATTCGGTCATTTGAATTTTAGCGTTTTGCGACTTAAGCAGGTCATTTGTAACTCTTATTTTAATTGATTTAAAACCAAGATAAGAAAGGTAAATAGTGTCATTTAATTTTGCTCGTATTTCAAATCTTCCATTTTTATCAGTAATTACTCCAACTACTTGCGATAAATTTATAACGTGAACACTAGGTATAGGAATGTTGTCAGCTGCATTTTCAATAATGGCACTTAGCTCTTGATTCTGAGCACTATTAAAGTTAATTGAAAAAACAAAAAATATTATTAAAAAAAAACATTGTGAAGACCTGTTCATTGATCACGAAAATACAAACTTAAAATATGATTTTTCAATTTTATCTTTTAAAATTGTGTTAATTAATTTTTTAAAAAACAAATTAACTTTTTTACTGCTATTGATCTATGACTTATTTCATTTTTTTCATTCATCGTAAGTTCTGCAAATGACTTGTGGTAACCTTCAGGAATAAAAACAGAGTCATATCCAAACCCTTTATTCCCTTTTTTAGAATGAGAAATAGTTCCATTAACTATACCTTCAAATTGATGTAGTTCATGATTTAAGATTAATGCTATCACAGTTTTGAACTTTGCTTTTCTGTTTTTTTTATCAATTAATTTTTTTAATAATTTTTTTATATTTTTATCAGAATCACATTCTTCTCCAGCATACCTTGCGGAATATACTCCTGGTTCACCGTTTAAAGCTTCAACTTCAAGCCCAGTATCATCTGCAAAAACGTTAAGATTGTATTTCGAATTAATAAAGTTTGCTTTAAACACAGCATTTTTTTCAATAGAATTTTCTTTTTCAGGGATTTTATCAAAAAAGTTTAAGCTAGTCAGATCGTTTAAATAGATCCCTTCAGGAATTAAGCTTTTAATTTCTTTTAATTTATTTAAATTACTTGTTGCAAATATTAAATTCATAATTATTCGTTGTGATAAGGGTTGTTATTAAGGATTGTAAAAGCTCTGTAAAGTTGTTCTGCCAAAAACAATCTAATTAATTGGTGAGAAGTTGTCATTTTAGAAAATGAAATTTGGGAATTACAACGATTATATAATTCTTTAGAAAATCCTTGTGCTCCGCCGATAACAAATATTATATCTTTTGATTTAATAATTATATTTTTTTTGATAAAATTAGAAAATTGAATAGAGGAATAGGAAGTCCCTTTTTCATCCAATAAAAAAACTAAATCTTTTTCATTTATTTTTTTTAAT
>JAQCFO010000061.1 GCA_027619415.1 Bacteroidota bacterium | reverse complement strand
AAATTTAATTATATAACGGATTAACAATAGTTGGTAAGTTAAACTTTATATTTACACAAAAAAATTTAATAGCTTAAAAAACAAGCTTAAAAAAATCTAAAAAACTCAAAGCAAATTAAATGCTTTATAATCTATGAAATTTAACGAACTAGGGCTTTTGCCTTCACTTTTAAAAGCAATAAACGAAAAAGGGTATACTGATCCCTCTCCAATTCAACAAAAAGCTATTCCATTAATTTTAAAAGGAAAAGATATATTAGCATCTGCACAAACTGGAACTGGAAAGACTGCAGGATTTACGCTTCCTTTATTACAAATTCTTTCTAAAAATTCTGATAAAAATAATAGAAAAATAAGAGCATTAATTCTAACTCCTACAAGGGAACTTGCTGCTCAAATCTATGAAAATATAAAAGAATATAGCACGTATATTGACTTACGTTCAATGGTAATATTTGGAGGAGTTAATCAAAACCCTCAGGTTTCAAAAATTAAAAGTGGTATTGATATTCTAATAGCCACTCCAGGACGTTTATTAGACTTAGAAAACCAAAGGTTATTGTCTTTAAGGAATGTCGAAATTTTAGTTTTAGATGAAGCTGATCGAATGCTAGATATGGGCTTTCAAAGAGATATTAATAAAATAATGAACTTGCTTCCAAAGCAAAGGCAAAATTTACTGTTTTCTGCAACTTTTTCAAAAGAAATCAAAACATTAGCAAAAAGCATTTTAAACAATCCTATTCTAGTGGAAACTTCTCCACAAAACACTACAGTTGAAGCTATATTTCAATATGTCTACAAAGTTGATAAAAGTAAAAAATCTGAATTAATTATTCAATTAATTAAACAAGGAAATTGGAATCAAGTTCTCGTTTTTACAAGAACAAAGCATGGTGCAAATAATCTTTGTAAGAAAATGATCAAAGCAAATATTTCAGCTGCCGCAATTCATGGCAATAAGAGTCAAGGGGCTAGGACTAAAGCTTTGTCTGGCTTCAAAGATGGTTCAGTAAAAATTCTTGTTGCAACAGATATAGCCGCTAGAGGCTTAGACATTCCTTTATTACCCCATGTAGTAAATTTCGAACTACCTAATATTCCAGAAGATTATATTCATAGAATAGGAAGGACTGGAAGAGCGGGTGCTAATGGTGAAGCCATTTCGTTAGTTTGCATAGATGAAAAAGAATATTTAAGAGATATTGAAAAACTTATAGGACTTAAAATTCCATCGAAAGTTAAAACAGGATTTGAACCTGACCCTCACGCTATTCCAGAACCTAATAAAAAGAAAAATAATTTCAACAGAAAACGAGAAAATTCTAATCAATCCAGAAACAGAAATCGTAATAATAGATAGATTAGAAAAATATGATGACAAGGAGTTAGATAAAGCTATTAAGAATTAATGTTTTTAAAAACACCCAATCCAAGAACTGCTGTAATACAAAGTTATAATCGTCCAGTACTATACAAAAACCACATACTATTAAATGGTGCAGTTGTAGTTAGGTTTAGATAATTATTATATTTAGGTTGTAGAAAAACTAATTATTATTTTCTTCGTCTTTTTCACTAAACTCTGATAGATTACGTTTAGCTATTTCAATATCTTTTTTCATATCTTCATCGTGAGAATCGTTAGCGTATTTTATCATATACAAATAACCTGTAAGATATAGTCCACACACGATAATACCCATAACAAACATTCCTATATTTTCCATTATTTTCTTTTTTGATTTCGATAATCACTTCTTCTTTGTCTTATAGCTACTGAAGCGGATAATATAGAGGGCACCCAAATACCTACAAATATTCCTTCCAACTGATTTCCTGTAAACCAAAGTGTGACTGAGTACAGGAATGAAAGAAATGCTAATACTATTGGATAATAAATTCCCCAAAATTCCATAAATTTTTTCATAGTTCTGTTTATTTAATTTTTTATACAATGTAACACTTTCTTTAAATTAAGTAATAATAATTCATTAGTATATCTTCTTCTTTAAATTCAGTAATTTCTAATCCTCGTAAGTAGGTTAAACTGACATTTCTTATATTTGAGGTTATGAATTATAAAAAAATTTTAAAACCAATAGGCAGGATTACACTAATTGTAATGATTGGCGGGCTAATTTTTGGAATAGTTAGATTATTTCAAGGAAGTGATGATTGGGGTCTAATTATTACGCCTATTTGTTGTATAATATTCTTGTTTGTTTTTTTACCATTTACCAATAAAGATTTAGCCAAATCTATTGGAGAAGATGAACAAACATCCTAAACTATAGGCATATCTTCTTCTTTTAATTCAGCTAAACAAGAGGTTTTAGGAGTAGAAAGAGAAAAACATAATCTCAAAAAAAGATAAAAGTATATTAAAAGTATATTTTAAATTTTTAAAACCACTAAAATTTAGAAAGAAAATGTTCATTCTTATGATTGAGCCAACGATGAGATTTGAACTCACGACCTCTTCCTTACCAAGGAAACGCTCTACCCCTGAGCTAC
>JAQCFO010000060.1 GCA_027619415.1 Bacteroidota bacterium | reverse complement strand
TATTTTATACATTTTTTTTATTTAAAATAAACTTAATTATTACTAATAATAAAATTAAATAAGCAATTAATGATATATAAGACCCTGTATAAACTACTTTAGGCTTAAAATTAAATATTATTTCATGATCTCCTTTCGGAACAACAAGGCCTCTGAGCAAGTAATTAACCCTGTAATGGTCTACTGGAACATCATCAATATAAGCCTGCCAACCGTGCTTATAAAAAGCTTCTGAAAAAACTACTAATTGATTTGAATTAGTTGATGAATTATATACTAATTCATTAGCTGTTCTTGAAGATAAAATTATTGAATTTAAATCGCTTAAAGAAAATTTAGTTGATTTCAAGGTTTTATCTTGCGTTACTAATGTTGATTTAAAATCAATATTAGCTAAGTTTAACAGTTCTTGATTGTCATTTTCTACAATTTCAACATCTTTTACGAACCAAGCATTTCCTAAAGCATTAGCATTTCTAGAAACACCTAAAGGATTGTTGGGGTCATTTTTTATAATGTATTTAACGTTAAGCATGTTTAATACATCCAAGTTATTTTTTGAAATAAAAAAATCATAGATATTTTGTATTCTTTTAGGTTTTGCGGCATGATAGCCAGCAATAGATTTATGAAAATATGAAGTTCTTCCATTTGAAAAGCCTCTTTCAGGTTCAAAAACTCTAAAATCTGAATTATCCTGTAAAATTGCTTTATCAGCTATAGTAAGTTCAAAAGGAACGTTAACTGAAGATTTATTTACAAATTGATCAGCATTAACATACGTTTTATCAATTTGCCATAAATCAATGATTACTAAAAAAATTATAGAATAAATGGCTAAATTCTTTTTAATAAATTGTTTTGAGTGTGCAAAAAGAATAGAAAATATTGTAATAATAAATATAAAAGATCTCAAACTATCTTCTTTAAGCAAAGTTTTTCTTTCTTCAATCACAAGGTTTAGAATTTCTGGATAATCAGAAAAAATTTCAAAATTTGATTTAAAATCAAATAAATAAGATCCAAAAAAATATAAGCCTAATGAAATAGAGCCAAGAATTAAACCAGACAAATACAATGCCCTTGATTTTAAATAGTCATCTATGTTTCTTGAGAAAAACTTTTGAAGACCAAACACGGCTAAAAAAGGAATACAAAATTCGAGAATAACCTGGATTGATGAAATTGCCCTAAACTTATCATACATAGGGAAGTAATCAATCATAAAATCAGTTAAAAAAGGTAAGTTTTTACCCCAAGAAAGAATTAAAGATGCTAATACAGAAAGCATTACCCATCTCATGTTTATACTCCTAACTAACAACAGACCAAGAAAAAAAACAAATAACACTGTAGCACCTACATAAGCAGGCGCAGCAACTATAGGCTGATCCCCCCAGTACATTTTAGAATATTGATAGACTTGTTGACCCTGTTGAGGATCTAAAGTTCTTATAAAAGTCATGAGTTTAGAGTCCTCCTTAATTTCTTCTGAGCTAGAACCACCCATAAACTTGGGAATAAAAAGATTCATACTTTCTAAAACACCATAACTGTATTCAGTAATATAATTCTTGTCTAATCCAGAAACAGATTCTTTTTGTGATCCATCAGGGTTAATTGTTATTTCATTTTTGCTTCTAGTACTAAATTCAGAGTATTCAAGAGTTGATAATATAGCTGGTGCATTCATTAAAACTGAAGTAATAACACTAAAAAAAAGAATAAATAATGAATTTAAAAATGTTTTTAATTGATTGTTGTTTAGGGAATTATAAAAATAAACACCAACTAAAAAGATCAACATTATCAATGTATAATAAGTCATCTGATAATGATTAGAGTGTATTTGAAGGCCTAAAAAAAGTGAAGTAATTATAAATCCTTCTAAATACTTTTTATTTAGAGTCATAATAAACCCGGAAACTACTAAGGGCATGTATCCTAGAGCTAATGCTTTGGTATTATGTCCAACTCCAAGAATAACTATTAAATAAGTAGAAAACCCAAAAGCTATGGCACCAAAAAGAGCATATTTATAACTTATATTAAGTGAAACTATTAATAAATAAAAAGACAATAAATAGAGAAATAAATAATCCGCTGGCCTAGGTAAAAAACGTATAGCTTGATCTATAATTCTTAACAAATCAAAAGGATATATAGCACTAACTTGAAAAGAAGGCATTCCTAAAAAAGCATTATCTAGCCAATAAGGTTCTTCGTTGAACTCATTTCTATGATCTACAATTTGTTTTGACATTCCTAAAAACTGAGAAATATCTGTATTCTTTATTGCTTTACCAGAAACTACTGGATAGAAATATGTTAACGAAAGTCCCGATAAAAATAAAATACATAATAAATGAGGAGCTATATTTTTTAAAAATTTTAAATACATATTTAATCTAGTTCTTCAAAATCAACGTATTCACCAACCTTTTTCTTTTTATCCTTTTTAGGATTCTCATAGGTTTTCTTTTCAGAACTATGATCCGTGTTTTGAAATTTATTTTTCAACTTACTTTGAAACCTTTTAATTATAAAGGCTAAAAAGTAGGGAGTTAACAACCTTCCCAAATATGAAGAAATAATAAAAAAT
>JAQCFO010000028.1 GCA_027619415.1 Bacteroidota bacterium | reverse complement strand
ATCTCAATAGTAATATTTAATTGCTGCTACCCTACTCAAATAATATCGGTTTTCTTTTGATGGGAGGTGAAATTTGTAAAGTATCTTACCTGAATTATGAGATTTAAACAAAATTTTAATCGTCTAGGAGGGGTAAAACTAGATTATAGAAATAAATATTAACAAATCTTTATTTAGAACTCCATTTAACACAAATGATTCTAGATCAATTAATAAAAAAAAGGTTGACCGTTTTTAAGATTGGACTATACTTTCATTACTTCTACTGCCACAATCAATGATTAATAAGCCTAAAGTTAAATAGATAAGTTATTTTACAATAATTTAACTCAATTCTTAGTGCAATCAAAATAGTTAAGTTTATATTTGAAAAATTATGATTAAAACTAGATTTAACACTTATTTTCCATTTCTTTATTTCTTAGGAGAATTCATTATTATTCTATTTTGTAGTCAGATAATGCTTTATTTAACTTTTACTATTTGGAGTATATATAACACTATTTTTATACTCTTTTGGTTATTGACGTCTATTAGTTTTAGATCTCATGTATTAGGCAGGGGGATAGAATATTTTAGCCTTGTGAACTCCACTCTTAAAGGTCTTTTCTTTTTTTCTGGTTTAGTAGCTATTATTAATTTGTTTTTTTTTAATCTCCAGTTTCAATTAATTACTCTAGCAATAGCCATTACTTTATTTTATTTTAGTATACTTTCTTATAGGCTAATCTTGAATTTAGTTTTAGAAAAATATAGAGCTTTTGGTGGGAATATTTTAAGATGTATGATTGTGGGTTATAATTATCATGGTGTGCATTTGTATGAAGAATTACTTAAATTTCCTGAATTTGGTTATAGATCATTTGGACTATTTACCTTTGACTCTAAGGTCAATAAAAATATCAATAACATTCCTTTTCAGGGTAAAATAATAGATTTAGATGATAGTCTTTTTAAAAATTACGATATTATTTTTTTTTCAGAAAAACTTTCTTTTAAAGAGCAAGAGTATTTAGTTCAAAAGGCAGATGAATACAACTTAAAAGTTAATTCTATTCCTGATCTTGTTAATCATGATTTTAAGAATTTTTTTATATCTAAAATTTCAAGTGTCCCTTATATTAGTATAAACAAACTTCCTCTTGATGGTTTTTATAATCAAATTTTAAAAAGAAGTTTTGATATTTTATTTTCATTTTTAGTTTCTGTATTTTTTCTTTCTTGGATGATTCCAATATTTGGAATAATAATAAAACTGTCATCAAAAGGCCCTGTATTTTTTATACAAAAAAGAGAGGGATACAAGAGCTTGTTTTTTAATTGCATTAAGTTTAGAACTATGTATGTAAATTCTCAATCAGATTCAAAATGGGCGGATGATAATGATAGCAGATTAACTACAGTAGGTAGAATTTTAAGATTATCAGCACTAGATGAAATGCCGCAATTTATAAACGTATTAATCGGTGATATGTCTGTTGTGGGACCTAGACCTCACCCCATTAATTTAAATTTAGAGTACCAAGATAAAATTAATAAATTTAATAAAAGACATCGCTTCAAGCCAGGAATTACCGGACTAGCGCAAGCCAAAGGCTTTTCAGGTTTTATTTCAGAGTTATCTGATATGAGAGAAAGAGTTAAAATGGATATTTTTTATTTTAAAAACTGGAGTATAGTAATGGATATTAAAATAATAATTATGACTATTTTAAAGCTATCCTCAAATCTAAGTTTTCGAAAAAATTAATTTCATTTTAAATTTAAGAAAGTCTTTTTATATACCAATCGATTGTTTTGTCAATTCCTTTTTCAAAATTATGTTTTGGAGACCAATTTAATTCAGATTTTATTTTAGAACTATCGATTGCATATCTTTTGTCATGACCTAATCGATCTTCGATATACTTTATCAAATTTAAAGACTCTCCCTTTGTTCTTTTTAATTTTTCGTCAAGCTTTTTAATTAAAATATCGGCAATTTGATTATTAGTAATTTCATTATTTCCGCCAATATTATAAGTTTTTCCAATTTTAGAATTATGAAAAATCAAATCAATGGCGGACACATGATCTTCTACATATAGCCAGTCTCTTATATTTTCCCCATTTCCATAAATTGGAATTGGGATGTTATTTATGATATTATTAATAAATAGAGGAATCAGTTTTTCTGGGTATTGATTGGGGCCATAATTATTTGAGCAATTGGAAATAACTATAGGTAGGTTGTAAGTATCGTGAAAAGCCCTTACAAAATGATCAGAAGAAGCTTTTGACGCAGAGTAGGGAGAATGAGGGTCATAAGCAGTTTTTTCAGTAAAGAGCCCTTCAGACCCTAAACTACCATAGACTTCATCGGTTGATACATGATAAAAAAGTTTATTTTTAAAATCAGAGTTCCAATAATTTTTTGCAGCTTCTAGTAGTGACAAGGTTCCTAAAACATTTGTTTTAGCAAAAGAAAACGGATCAGTAATGGAGCGATCTACATGAGATTCTGCTGCTAGATGAATGATACTATTTATTTTTTCTTTTTCTAATATTTCTTTAATAGCTGTAAGGTTACAAATATCTTCACGTATAAACTTGTAGTTGGATTTATTTTCAATTTCTTTTAAATTATCAAGGTTGCCAGCATAAGTAAGACTGTCCAAATTAATAATGGTATATTTTGGATAATTCTCAACAAAAAACTTCACTAAATGGGAGCCTATAAATCCAGCGCCACCAGTGATTAAAATATTTTTCATAATTGAAAGTTAGTTAAATAAGTTTTTAATGAATCTTCCCATTTAGGGATGTTTAAATTAAAAGTGCTGGAAATTAATGCTTTATTAGTTATAGAATATGCTGGACGTTTCACAGATGATTTAAAAAAAGCAGTTGAAACTTCATTGATTTCGCATTCGATATTTAATAGTTCTATTATTTTTTCTGCAAAACCACTCCAATTGGTTGACTCTAAGTTGGAATAATTATAAACTTTACCTCTACTATCTAGTTTTATGTTAGATTCTAAAATTTTCAAGGTGTCTCTAGCAAGATCTTTAGCGTAAGTTGGACATCCAAACTGATCATTTACAACGTTTATTTCTTTTTCTTTTTTTGCTTTTGCAATAATGGTATTTACAAAATTATGCCCATATCTTGAGTAAAGCCATGAAGTTCTAATGACTATTGATTCTGAAGGTGAGTTCTCTATAAATATTTCACCTTTTCTTTTTGATTCTCCATAATAATTAATTGGATTTACTAAACACTTTTCGTTAATTGGGGTTTTACTTGTCCCGTCATACACATAGTCTGTTGAATAGTGAATTAACTTACAATTATGTTTTTCAGATAAGTCTACTAAATTCTTTACCGCTTCTACATTCACTAAGTCAGCATTATTTTTTTCAATTTCAGCATTATTGACATTTGTGTAAGCTGCCGTGTTTAAAATGACATTAATTTTATTTTTTTTTATAAAATCTTCAACTTTTTTCTTTTGAGTTATATCGAGGTCTAAATCTTTAAAAAAGAATTTATAATTAGGGAACTCCTTTTCTAAATTTTTAAATTCAGAGCCTAATTGACCATGACATCCTGTAATTAGAATATTCTTCATTTGTTATTCAAAAAAAAATTCATAGTCAAAAGAAGAATAATTATTATCTTTTTCATTTGTAATAATTGATTTTTTATCAATTTTCCAGTCAATTTCTAATAATGGGTCGTTATAGTTCAAGCCTCTTTCAGATTTGGGGTTGTAGTAATTATCTACTTTATAACTAACTCTAGCCGTTTTTGATAAAACAACAAATCCATGGGCGAATCCTTTTGGAATAAATAGTTTTTTATTGGTTTTGTCATCTAATTCAATAGAAAAACTTTGACCATAAAATTTAGAATTTTTTCTAATATCTACTGCAACATCTAAAATTTTCCCTTTTATAACACTCACTAATTTGGATTGAGCATTTGGCTCTATTTGAAAGTGTAAACCTCTTAAAACACCATATTTTGACTCGGAAAGATTTTCTTGACAAAAATTCAATGAATATCCTAGAAGATTTTCTAAACTATCTTTTCTAAATGATTCACAAAAAAATCCTCTTTCGTCTTCCAATTTTTTTGGTTCACAAATTACTAAGTCTGGTATATTGGCTCTACTTAATTTCATAATTATTTTAATACCTTTTCCATTAAATATTTGCCATAGGGATTGTTTTGAATAGGCTCTGCTATCTTCATTAGATCTGTTTTGCTTATGTAACCTAATAAATAGGCAATTTCTTCAATACAGGCCACTTTTAGTCCTTTTCTTTTTTCGATTGTGTGAATATAATTGGACGCTTCAAGCATTGATTCGTGAGTACCTGAATCAAGCCAAGTAAAATCGTCATCTAATATTTCAACTTTTAATTGTTTGTTTTTTAAATAGAATTGATTAATGCTTGTTATTTCAAGTTCTCCTCTATTACTAGGTGATATTTTTTTAGCAATTTCTACAACTGAATTAGGATAAAAATAAAGCCCAACTACAGCATAATTGCTTTTTGGATGTTGGGGTTTTTCTTCAATACTTATAACATTTCCATTCTTGTCATTTTCAACAACACCATATCTTTTCGCATCATTCACATAATACCCAAATACAAGAGCATCATTGGATTTATTAACCTTTTCTAGACCTTTTTTTAATAGTTTAGTAAATCCGCCTCCATAAAAAATATTATCACCTAGAATTAAGCAAACATTATCATTTCCTATAAAATTTTCTCCAATAATAAAGGCTTCGGCTATTCCATTAGGATTTTTTTGTTCAGCGTAAGAAATGTTTAGACCTATATGATTTCCATTTTCAAATAATCTTTTAAAATTAGGTAAATCAGATGGGGTAGAAATTAGTAAGATATCTTTTATTCCAGCTAACATTAGAACAGAAAGAGGATAATAAATCATTGGCTTATCATGAATCGCCAATAATTGTTTAGACTGTCCTTTCGTTAAAGGATACAATCTAGTTCCACTACCACCTGCTAAAATAATACCTTTCATTTTTTATAGTTTATAGGTTAACATTAACCCACCTTTATATATTAACTCTTCCCCACTTTGATTAAAATCCTTTTCAATATCTGGATTTTCATAAATTCTATTTCCGAGTTTATTATAGTACTTATAATTTGATTGAGAGGTTCCTCCCCCAAAAAATATTTCAAGATTTAATTTTTCATTCTTTAGAGGAATTTTTTTCCCAATAGTAATCCCATAATATGCATTTCTTCCAGATTGGTAACTGCCCTCTTCTTTTAATTCCGTGTCAACTATTGAAGTAATAAACTTAGGTATTCTTAGTGTGAACATCCCATATCCAACATGAGGGCCAATAAAAAAAGATCGAATATTTTTCCCTTCTTTTAATTTAGGATAATATCTTAATTCATTAAAAATTTGAATTGTCTGAAAAGGAGACCCTTCAATATTGTCAAAAAAACTAGCACTGGTATCTAATTGATATCCAAATTTTTCAGAAAGTTGAACTTCAATTCCAATGTTTGGAACAAGTAATAGAGCTGAGGCTAGGTTAACTTTTAATTCTGTTTGTGCGCTTATAGAGCTCGATGCTACCAGAATTATAGAACATATCAATTTTTTAAACATAGGTGCAATATATTGATAATCCAGTTTAGATTAAAATAAAGAATCTTTATTGTGTTTTAGCCTGAAAAAAACCAACTATTCAGTTTTTAAGTATATTTGTCTTTCCAATATTTCTAAAATGTTTAAAAACTTAAAGTTAAATTTTATAATAATTTTCACTTTTACAGTGTCAATCTCTTCATATTCACAAAATATTTCTGATATATCTGGTGTTAATTTTTCTGAATTAAAAAACTCACAAATAGATTTATTGTTAAGAAGAGCTGGGGCACAAGGTTATTCGCAATTTGATTTATTAAAAATGGCAAGAGACCAGGGTATGGATCCCAGTAAAATAAATGAACTTAATAAAAAATTTAAATCAACAGAAACTATTGCTAGAGTTTCACAAAATGCGAGTACGCCTTTAGAGGACACTAGGTTGAGACAGAGATGGGTTGAAGAAATGGAAGTGTTCAGGAAAATGGAAGATTCGGATATTTTTGGATATAATGTGTTTAGAGGAAACACTTTTCTTTCGTTCCAATCAAATTTAAATATTCCCACTCCTTTAGATTATGTGATTGGCCCTGGAGATAAGTTGTACATTGATATTTATGGGCAGTCTGAAAATTATTATCAAGCAGAAATTTCCCCGGAAGGAAATGTAATTTTAGAGAACGTTGGACCTGTAAATTTAAGTGGATTAACTCTTTTAGAAGCAGAAAAAAGATTAGTATCAAGACTTAAAAAAGTATACCAAGGAATTAACCAGAAAAAGACATTTATAGATATTTCGGTTGGAATCCCAAGAGCAATTAGAGTGAATATTGTTGGTGAGGTTAATTTGCCAGGAACGTATAATTTCAGCGCTTTTAACACTGTTTATAATGCTATTTATGTGGCAGGTGGAATCACAGAAAAAGCAACCTTAAGAGACATAAAGCTGTTTAGAAACAATAAATTAGTTAATACCGTAGATGTATATAAGTTTCTTACTAAAGGAGATGGATCATCCAATATAAGATTAGAGAATAATGATTTAATCTTAGTTTCACCTTATTCAAATAGAATTTCTATTGATGGAGCAGTTAAGCTTCCTGGAAAATTTGAATTTAAAAACAACGAGACTTTATCTGATTTAATTTTTTATTCTGGAGGATTCACAGAAAACGCTTCTACCAAGAAAATAAAAGTAACAAGAATTATTAATGATCAATTAAAAATAGTAGATATCAATTCTGACCAATTTGATTTTTTCCAACTTAAGACTGGAGATAAGTTTCAAGTTGAAGAAATAATTAATAAATATAATGACAGAATAATAGTTAAAGGAGCGGTATACAGGCCTGGTGTTTATTCTATTTCAGATAAAATGACTATTAATGATTTAATAACAAAAGCTGAAGGGTTAAAGCCAGATGTTTTTTTAAATAGAGCCACTGTAACAAGAACTAATTCGGATTATTCAACAACAAACATCTCATTAAATTTAAAAGAAGAACTTCAAAATCCTCAATTTAATTTAGAGGAAGAAGATGTGATAACAATTTTTTCAATAAATGATCTATCAGAAGAAGGGTATGTCGAAATATCTGGTGAAGTGAGTAATTCAGGAGTTTATCCTTATTCAAAAAATATTTCACTAATTGATTTGATTTTATCTGCAGGTGGATTTAAAGATAATGCTACTGGAAAAAGAGTGGAAATAACTAGAAGAGTTTCAAATGAAAACTCAAATAATGAAATTCTTTCAAAGGTTATAATTGTTAATTTATCAAAAGATTTAGAAGGCATAAGTGAAAGCGATAACTTTAAGCTTTCTCCATTTGATCAAGTTATAGTAAGAAAAAATCCAAATTTTTATATTCAGCAATATGCAAATATTGAAGGAGAAGTCATGTATCCAGGTCAATATGCTATTTCTTCAAAAAACGATAGAATTTCTGATTTACTAGAAAGAGCAGGAGGGCTAAAAAAGTTTGCTTATGAAAAAGGGGCAACTTTAATTCGTCTTACAGAATTTTCTGAGCCTGAATCTGATGTTCAGAAAAAAATAAATGATTTAATAAATCTTAAAGCTAAGGTTTTAAACAAGGAAGTGTTATCTGAATCAGACATTTCTCTTGTTGAAAGGTTAGATAAAGATCTAAAGAATCTAAATCTTGAAAAAAACAATAATCAAAACCTTTCCAGTTATGCTAAAAAAGAAAGAATAAGTGAAATAGTTAAAAGAAATGCTGTATCAAATGATATTCCAATTTCGAAATCAGAAGCTATAGGAATCGATTTAGGCTCTATAGTTAAGTCTCCTGGTTCAAAATCCGATTTATTAATAGAAGAAGGGGATGTAATTATTATTCCTAAAAAACTAGAAACTATAAGATTAAGAGGAGAATTGCTATACCCAACTACAGTGAGATTTTCACCAGGAAGAACACTTAAATACTATATTAATTCTTCAGGAGGTTTTGATAGTAAAGCCAAAAGAAGTGGAACTTATGTGGTATATGCCAATGGAGATGTAGCAAGGACAAAAAAGTTTTTATTTTTCAATATATATCCAAAAGCAGAGCCTGGTTCTGAAGTAATAGTGCCTAAAAAATCTCTTAAAAATCCAATAGCAACTTCTCAAATATTAAATTTCACAACTGGTTTAGCAACGCTAATATTAGCAATTAATCAAATTAAGTAATAGAAAAATTGAATAATAAAAATAATCATATTGAAGAAAATATTTCTATCTCATATATTATAGATGGGATTAAAGATTGGTTTAGTTTTATAATTTCTAGAGCAAGAGTTATTATACTAGGAACACTGATTATAATGACTCTTGTTTTTTCTTATAATTACATTACATCTCCTGTTCATTATGCTAGAACTACTTTTGTTCTAGACAATGATTCTTCATCTGGTTCTATGGGTGATTTATCATCTTTAGCTTCATTAGCAGGAATCAATGCTTCTAGCTTTATCGACGCGAGTAGTTTGTTTCAAATTGATAACATACAAGAGCTATATAGGTCTAGTTCGATGTTAAAAAATACCTTGCTTTCAACTACTTTAATAAATAACCAAGAAGTTTTAATTATTGAAAGATTCGCTGAAGCTGAAAAATTAATTAACAAATGGGAAAAGCTCGGAATTAGTATAAAAGATTTTAAAAACATAAACTTAACTAGGCAACAAGACAGCCTAATTAAAGAGTCTATAAAACTTATTAAAAAAGAATATTTATTAGTTGACAAACCTAGCAGAAAAACGACAATTTTAGAAATAGGCTTTAATCACAAGGATGAATTATTAGCAAAAGCATTCAATGAAAATCTAGTCAGTATAGTTAATCAATTTTACTTTGATACAAAAACTTTAAAAACTGGTTCCAATCTAGAAATATTAAAAAAACAGTCTGATAGCGTTAAAAATGTATTAGATGAATCAATTCTCTTTTTAGCTGAAAAGGATCAAAATATCCCAAATTTAAATGCTTTAGATAAAGTCTCTATGGTGCCTTATCAAAAGGCGATGATAGATGTTCAAGCCAATAGTGCTATTTATGGTGAAATTGTTAAGCAACTGGAATTAGCAAAAGTTACTCATAGAAATAACATGCCCTTAATTCAAATAATAGACAAACCAATTCTTCCACTAGAAAACTCTAGATGGAAATTTTTAAAAACCTTTATTTTAAGTTTTATAATTGGAATCTCATCTATTGTTATAGGCTTGTCTTTTAAGCGAATAATTAATTCTGTTTAGAATTAGTTATTTTAATGTTAATTTTTATTTCTAAAAGAAAATGAGCAAGAAGGTTCTTAATCCTTTTTTTAAAAACTTTTTCAATCTTTCTCTAAATCAGGGTATAAATATTTTAGCAGTAATTGTAGTCACCCCTATTTTATTTAAAAACCTTGGGGAATCAGAATACGGATTAGTGAATTTAGCTTTTTCGATTGTCATGATTCTTTCTATTGTAGTAAGTTATGGATATCATTTAAATGGTCCTAAAAGAATTTCTTTATTCAAAACCAAAATTGAAAAATTAGAATTTATAACAGAAATTATCTCATTAAGACTAGCCATTGCCTTATTAATATCAATTATAGTATATGTTATAATAACCTTTACAAATATTTTTATTGGATATGAAGATATTCTTATGTTTTCATTATTGGTGTTATTAAGTGAATCCCTGCACCCCATTTTTTATTTACAAGGAGAAAATAATTTATCTATTCTCGCTATTACCAATGCGATATCTAAATTAATATATGTTGGTTTTATAATTCTTTTAGTAAAAAGCCCAAATGATTCTTTTTTAGTTAATCTAATATTTGGAGCAGCGTTATCAACTGTATATTTACTGTATTGGTTAAGCCTTTTTTTAAAAAATAAAACAAGATTTATATGGCCAAATTCATATAAAATAATTTATAGAATAAAAGAAAATTTTGAATTTTTCTTTTCTTCAGTTGCAGGACATATTTCCACATATGGTGGGATAATAATATTGTCAAATTTCATAGATAACTCAGAGTTAGGAAAATTCGCTTTAGCACAAAAAGCCGGGATGCTTTTAAGAATGATTCCCGTTTTTATTATTCAATCAGTTTTACAAGAAGCCTCTTTAATTAATCAAAATAGAAAATCATATCTCAACAATTATCTATCTAAATTCTATGTTAAAGGATTGCTGTTTACATTTTCTATAGGATTATCAGTGACTCTATTTTCAAAATGGATTATTATTTTCTTGTCTGGAAGTGAAATAGCGTACAGTCAAGAAGTACTGAGTTTATTGTCTTTTATTCCTTTTTTAGCCATGTTAAATTTTAAAAATATAATTAAGATTTTGGTTGAAGAGAAGAAAAGAATTTTAAATAAAGCAACTTGGATTACAGTTTTTTTTATGATTTTTTCATCAATTATTATGAGTTTTTATTTTGGAGGAAAAGGTTTAGCAATTGCTTTACTGCTTTCCGAACTCATAAGTTTCATTATTCACTCAATTTTATTAGGCAATGAAAAAAACTAATCCTTCTGTTGCTGTCATTTTAGTAAATTGGAAAAAATACACTTTAACAAGTAAATGCATTGATTCCATAAATAAATCTATTTATAAAAATTTTAAAATTATTTTGATTGATAATCAATACACTGAAAAATATTTAATTGAATTAAAAAATAAGCACAAAGACATTATAGTTTTTAAAGATAAATCTAATCTAGGGTTTACTGGGGCAAATAATATTGGAATTAGTTATGCTTTAGAAAATGACTTTGATTACATTATGCTATTAAATAATGATACTGAGGTTGAAGCGAATTTTATTTTACCATTGATTGAAAGACTGGAAGAAAATTTCTTTCTAGCAGCTGTTCAGCCACTGATTTTAAACTATTATAGTAAAAATACTATTTGGAATGCTGGAGGCAAACTAAATAAGTTTTTTGGCACAACACAGACTAGACTTAATAATAAAGAATTGAACCCTAAACTTGTGTTTAATGATTTTACGGATTGGATAAGTGGTTGTTGTATTTTAATCAAATCTGAAATAGTTAAAAAAACAGGATTATTAGATGAGAAATTTTTCGCCTATTATGAAGATGTTGATTGGTCTTTACGGATGAAAGGTTTAGGCTATGAGCTTGGATTTGTTAAAGAAAGTATAGTTTATCACCACGGCTCATCATCTTCAAAAGATAATAATAAAAAGGAAGGAAATCTCTCTGCTAAAGTTCATTACTTTAATATTAGAAATCATATCCTATTTTTAAAAAAACATAAAAACTTATTTAATTTATTTGGAATTGTTTTTTTTCAAGTACTAAAAATAACATCCTATACTATATATTTCTTAATAAGATTTAGATTTAATAAATTATCGATGGTTTTTAAGGGAATAAAACACAGTCTAAATAACAAACAATATTTCTTGTGATTATAATTGCTTCTTTACTAATAGTACTTTATTTTTTTTTCACAGGCTTTGTGTTAAAAAACACCTATCAAGGCAAGCCCCTATACATGCTTTTGTACATCGCTTGTTTTTTACCATTTTATACAACTTTTCAAATTATTGTTTTTAATGCATTTGATAATGTTTTGCTGGTTAATCTAATTAAGTATTCAAAAGATTTTGTTTTTTTTACAAGTTTTGTATTGTTTATTCTTGGTACAAGAAAGAGTTTATTAGACACTGAAATTAAGTTATCATTTTTGGATAAATTAATAGCATGTTTTTTACTACTCACTTTTATTTATTTGATAATTCCTTTAGGTGAAGCTGCTTTTTTATCAAAAATCATTTATTCAAAAAATATTTTTTTAATTGGGATTGTTTATTTTTTTGGACGCAAAACAAGATTCCATTCAAAAAATTGGAATTCAATATTAAAAATTATCATAGGATTAACTGCTCTTTCCTTTATTGTTGCTTTTATTGAAAATATAATGGGAATTCATCTTCACTCGTTAATTGGATATGCGGACTATAACATGCGTATAAATGACATTGATCCGCAAGGAAACTTTGGCTTAAACTGGTCATTTGAAAGGCAGGGTGCCAATCCTAGATTTGCTTCTTTTTTTGCTGATCCTTTAGAATTTTCAGCTTCTCTTTTACTTTTCTTTTCAGCCTCTCTTTGGTATTATTTGCATTCTAAATTAAGAAACAATAAAATAATTTATTTAGGTTTGATGTTTGTTGTAAGCTGTTCTTTTTTATTAGCTTTTTCTAGAGGTGCTATGCTATCAGCTGTTTTAGTTTTATGTTTTGGGTTGTTTATTTCTAAAAATTACAAAATATTATTTACTGGCTTATCTATAGTTTTAATCGCCTTTTTATATAACTTATTTTTTGCATCTGAAGACACAAGGTATTTGATTGAAGACACTTTAACTTTTCAAAACTCCTCTAGTTTAGGACATCTATTGGAGTGGATACAAGGGCTCTTGTCGATTTACGAAAACCCTTTTGGCGTAGGTCTAGCTATGAGTGGAAATGCTAGTGGAGTCGATCAATCAATTAAAATTGGAGGAGAGAATCAGTTTTTAATATATGGTGTTCAAATGGGTGTTATAGCCGTATTGCTGTATTTATTAATCATCGTAAAATCAATTGTTAATTCAGTTATAACATATAAAAGAAATATCAGTGATTCTCACAGTTCAATAAGTTTTATTACTGCCTGCATTAAATTAGGATTAATCATACCATTATTTACTGCAAATGCAGAACTTTATCTTTTCGTAGCATTATTTTCTTGGTATCTTGTGGGGCAGGTGGAAAGTATTTATCTTTCAAAAAAGTCATAATTAAAATAATTAATATTGAAAAAGGTTAAAGTTTTTATTGATGTTTATTATTATAAAGCGGCCCTTTCAGGAATTAGAACCTATATCAGTGAATTAACTTTAGCTGCAGAAATACATGGTTCAAAAAATATTGAATATATTTTTTCACATGATATAGATGAACTATCTAACAATCAACTATTCTTAAACTCAAAAAACCAACTAATTAGATGGCTTTTTCAATTTAATTATTTGATCTGGAAACAGCTTATTTTACCTGTTAAGCTTTTATGGCATAAACCAGATTATTTAATTTGTCCAGACTATATATCTCCAATTTTAAGCTTTAAAACAAAGAAATTAACAGTAATTCATGATTCTTTGTTTTGGGATTATCCTAAAAACTATAGTTCCATTTGGAGAAAATATTTCCTCACACTAATTAACTTAGGAATTAATGAAAGAACTCACATAATAACTACAAGTAATTATTCAAAGAAAAACCTACTTAAAGTAATTAACAAAACTACTTTAATTGATTATGTGTTTCAGAGTTTTGAAAATATTTCAATTCCTAAAAGTAATTTGGAAAGCAAACTACAATTACCAGAATCCTATATTTTACATATTGGTTCTTTTGAAAAAAGAAAAGACTTAATTACTCTTGTTAAAGCATTTCATGTTATTAAAAAACAGGAATCTAATACAAAAATAAAATTAGTTCTAGCGGGTGCTCAAGTTGTTAATGGAAACAAAAAAATAATAAAACAAATTAAAAGTTATATTTTAATTAATGATTTAGAAAATGAAATATTACTTCCAAATTACATAACTAAAGAAGAGGCTCATAGTTATTATAAAAATGCGCTGATGTATGTTTTTCCATCTGTTGATGAGGGATTTGGAATTCCAATTATTGAAGCTTTTTCGTATTGTTTACCAATAATTTGTTCTGATATCCCCGTTTTTAAAGAAATCGGAAATGATTCAGTTAGTTATTTTAAAAAGGGAGATTTCATCTCTCTTTCTGAAAAAATACAAACCTTAATTAATTCCGAAGATTTGAGAAAAGAGTTCTCAAAAAAAGGCAAGAGTCAATTAAATAAATTTAGCAGAAAGAAATTCATCAAAGGGTTTGAGGATTTGATAATTGGTTGAAATGAAAAATAAAAAAATCTTAATTCTTCATAGCTCAAACGATCTTTACGGAGCCAGTAAAATTTTTTTACAAATTATAGAATTACTAAAAAGTAATGGACACCAAATCCATGTTGTTTTACCGTCAAAGGGACCACTTGACAAGATGATTAGTCAAATTAAGGGTACTCACGTTTCTTATTATAGTTTAGGAGTTCTTAGAAAAAAGTATTTAAACCCCTTGGGACTTATCAATAGGTTAGTTGCTAATATAAAAGCAATAAAATTTTTATCAAATTATATTAAAGACCATTCGATAGATTTAGTTTATACCAACACATCCACTATTCTTTGTGGAGGAATTGCCGCTAAAAAAAATGGTGTTCCTAGTCTATTTCATATTCATGAAATACCAACAGGAAACAAGCTTTATGAATTTTTAAGTGGAAAAATAATTAACAGGTATTCTAATAAGGTTTTAACAGTTTCTAATAGCGTTAAAAAACACTGGCTTAAATATATTGATGACAAAAAAATAGCAAGAATTTATAATGGGATTATTTTCAGCAAAACAGATTCTTTATTTGAACTAGAGAGAGATCAAGATGATTTTGTGATTACAACTGTGGCAAGAATTATCCCGTATAAAGGCCATGGGTATTTAATTGACATCGCTAATGAGCTTGTTAAAAAGTCTACGAAATTCAAGTTTTTAATAGTAGGCGACACCCTTCCTAGTTACGTGTCTTATGAAAAAAGTGTGAAACAAAAAGTTAGAGATCTTTGGTTAGAACATCAAATTAAATTTTTAGGTTTTAGAGAGGATGTTTCAAGTATTTTAAAACAATCAGATTTATTTATTCACCCTGCTATAGCGCCAGATCCTCTTCCAACAGTATTGTTTGAATCATTACATAATGATTTGCCTTCAGTGGCTACTAATCTAGGCGGCGCTATTGAAATTCTTGATAACGGAAATAATGGATTATTGATTCCTTATAATGACCCAAAAAAAGCAGCTGATTTAATTAATGAGTATTGTAGTAATACTAAGCTTCAAAAAAAGCATCTAGAGAACAGTAAAAAGAATTTTAAAATTAATTTTAGTTCTGAGTCGTTCAATATAAATATTTTAAAAGAAGTAAATAATTTACTTTAAATGAATAAAAAAATAAACATATCTATTATTGGAACTAGAGGCTATCCTTACGTTTATAGCGGCTATGAAACTTTTGTAAAGCAGCTTAGCGAACGGTTAGTTCTAAAAGATTGTAATGTCACTGTTTATTGTCACAAGGGACTTTTTGATAAAAGACCAAAAGAAATAAAGGGCATTAAGCTTGTGTACGTCCCTACTATTGAAACAAAGATTTTATCTCAGCCTATTCACTCTTTTTTATCGATCATCCATGCGTGTTTTTCAAATACTGAGGTGCTGCTAGTGGTCAACTCGGCTAATGGTCCTTTTGGACTTTTAACTAAATTATTTAAAGTACCAACAGCTATTAATGTAGACGGCCTGGAATGGCTAAGGCCAAAATGGAAAGGTTTGGGATCAATTTATTTTAAGTGGGCTTCTAAAATGGCCACTCTTTTTTACGATCAAATTATTAATGACTCTGATGAAATGAGAAAGGTTTATTTGAATCTTTTTAAAAGAGATTCTAAGGTTATTGCTTATGGAGCTGATATTAGAAAATCAAAAAATCCTGAACTCATAAACAAATGGAATTTAAAACAAAGAGAATATTACTTGGTTATAGGAAGGTTAATACCTGACAACAATGCCGATTTAATTATTAAGGGGTTTTTAAAATCTAGTTCAAATAAGAAATTAGTTATTGTTGGAGATGTGCCTTATAAAGATGCTTATGCTTCTGATTTAAAAAATATGGTAGACAAAAGACTAGTTTTTACAGGATATGTTAAGGATCAAGATCTATTGGCTGAATTATACCACAACTGTTATGTTTATGTTCACGGCCATGAGTTTGGCGGAACGAATCCTACTATGATTAAGGCCATGGCCTACAGCTGTGCTATTCTCGCTTTAGACACAGTATTTAATAAGGAAATGCTCCAAAAAGGAAAGTTTGGATTGTTTTTTAAAAAAGAATTTTTATCAATAACTAACCAGATTGATTATTGTGAAAAAGAAAATATTTTAATGGATAAGTTAAGACAGGAATCTATAAATGGAATTTCTGAAAAATACAATTGGGATTTTGTTACCAGTGAGTATTTAGAGGTTTTCAAATCTTTAGTTGGCCAAAGGAATTAAGTAGGCTAATTTTAAGGTCATGTGAAAATTATTCACATCATTTCCGGGGTGATAATACGGAGTCGCCGTATCATCAAGATCCCACTGATAATTTAAACTTCTAGAATACATTAAATTGGAGGACAGCCATAGATTTTTATATTTTTTAGAAAAATTTAGGTGTAAATTAAAATCTTTCCAATAACGCCTTGGG
>JAQCFO010000059.1 GCA_027619415.1 Bacteroidota bacterium | reverse complement strand
ACAATTTTATTAACATAAGTCAATATAATACTTGACTAAAGTGAATACATAGTAAATAACAATAGTTAATTAATAATAAATAATAAAAAGGAAAAATATGAGCATAATAGCAAAAAGTGGTGAATCAAGTTACCCAAAAGTACCAATTGGAGTACATAAAGCACGTTGTATCAAGGTTATTGATCTTGGTACTCAAAGACAAGAATATAGCGGTGAAATTAGTTGGAAAAGACAGATTTTAGTTATTTGGGAATTACCCGAAGAATTAAACAATGACCAACCAATGACAATCAGTAAATTCTACACTTTATCTTTACATGAAAAAGCAAATCTAGGAATGGATTTAACTTCATGGAGAGGAAGGTCTTTTACTGAAACTGAAAAACAAGGATTTGATGTCACTAATCTTATTGGTGTTCCTTGTCAATTAAATGTAATGCACAAAGATAATGGTAAAGAACATATTAGTTCAATCATGCCTTTAGGTAAAGATGGTAAAATTGCAGAACAATTTAATCCTAGTGTTTCATTTGATATTGGTGATTTCCAAAAAGGCCAAAAAGAAACTTTTAATCAATTATCAGAAGGGATAAGAAAAATGATTTTAAGATCAAAAGAGTTAGATGGAATAGATCAAACTGATAATGGTGATGAAGGTAATGATAATGATTTAGGAAGTATTCCATTTTAATGAAATACACAAATTTAAGTAATTTACCTAAAGCAATTGAACGAGCCGTAGAAAATGACCCTTACGAAAGTAATGCGGACATATCAACTACTCGTTTGATTGCCCCGCCTCGTATTCGTGTATTACAGAAACGAAATTGGGATTTAATCACAGAAGATGTTAGCGACAAAATATTCTCTTTATTGGGGCAGTCGGTACATCATGTTATAGAACGAGCAAAAACAAGAAAAGAAATATCAGAAAAAAGGTTATTCTATAAAGATGACAAGATCACTAATGGATGGACTTTAAGTGGAGCATTTGATTTACTTAATCGTGATGGCCACTTAATAGATTTTAAAGTGACATCTGCTTGGTCTGCACTTTCTGCTTTAGAAAAAGGAAAACCAGAATGGGAAAATCAATTAAATGTTTTAGATTTTCTTGCTAGTAAAAACCCTAAAGAGTTAGTCAATTACAAAACTGAAATAAAAGTAAAAAGACTATCTGTTATGGCTATATTAAGAGATTGGTCTAAAGTTAGGGTTATGACTTCTGATAAATATCCTAAAAAACAAGTGGCCATGATACCTATTCGTAAATGGACATACGAAGAACAAGAAAGTTATGTCAAAGAACGAATAAAGATACATCAAAATGCAGAAAAAGTATCTGAACTTCCTATGTGTACTGCTACTGAAAGATGGAGAAGGGAAGATAAATTTGCAGTAATGAAATCTGGTCGTAAATCTGCTATGAGATTACTTGATACTAGAGAAGAAGCTATGCAATATCTTGCTTCACAAAATATGACAATCGGTAAAGGTTGCGATATTGTTGAACGAAAAGGTGAAGATGTAAGATGTCAACATTATTGTAATGTTAATGAGTTTTGTTCTCACTACATGAAGACATCATTTTGAGTAAAAAACCTATCATAAGCGAAGTAGTAAGACCATTTGTTTTTACAAAAGACCCATTAATTATGGACTTACTACAATCGTTTGCTAAACGATCTGAACAAGGCATTAAAGAGCATAAAATTACTATGGAAGGGGCAGAAAAACCCCTAGAAAAATGGATTGATGATGTAATTGAAGAATTATATGATGCTTGTGTTTATCTTGAAAAAGTCAAACGAATATTAAAAACCCTCAATATTAAAAAATAATTTTATTTTACTTGACACGTAGTATAGACTAAAATGTGCTATAATGATAAAATTTATATTAGTATTGCAGTTATGTTTTGTGGGTGCAGATTGTCACCCCCCAATGAGTAATCAAGATGTTGTTTTTGATGGATGGAATGCTTGTGCAATATCAGGATATGAACAAAGTATTATAATTATGAATGAAGTAAATGAATTAGAACAAAATAAACCTTTAGTAAGATTTTGGTGTACTGAACAATATGAAAAAAAAACAAACATCTAGTCCATCAATATCGTTGGATATTATATCATACCAACTAAAAGAAATCCACTCCGAAGTATGTAAAAATAGTAGAGATATAGAAAGTTTAAAAACACAAGTTGCTATGGGTAAGGGTGGAATAAAAGCAGTTTTTGTGATAGGAACTTTTATAGGAATAGTAATAGCAGTAATTAAAAATATGAAATTTTAATGATTGGATTATTAGCAAAATTATTACCTAGTGGAATTAAACTAGGAATGGATATAGTAAAAAATCGTAATGAAAGTAAAAGATTAGAAAGTGTGGCAGAATTAAGACACATGGAGAAGATGGCCAATGGTGAAGTTGAATACCAAAAAGCTGTTATGAATAATAATAACCAAGGGTGGAAAGACGAATTCGTTTTGATTTTGGTGGCTTCCCCCGTAATGTTATTAATTTGGTCTATATTTTCTGATGATCCTGAAATAATGGAGAAAGTAGAGAAGTTTTTTCAACAATTTAATAATATGCCCTTCTGGTATCAAGCCTTGTTTATAGGTGTTGTATCGGCCATATACGGCCTTAAAGGGGCAGATATAATGAAAGGAAGGAAATGATGTCATTTTTAATAGGTGTTGTTCTAGGGGTGGTTTTGTGCCATTTAAACCATAAGTTCAAAATACAAGATAAAATAAATAAAAAAATTAACGATATATTATTATCTTA
>JAQCFO010000058.1 GCA_027619415.1 Bacteroidota bacterium | reverse complement strand
AAAAACTTATGTGGGGAGCATATCCACAATGAGTGAAAAAAGGAAACAATACGACAAACAATATTATTTAGATAATAAAGAAAAAAAGAAACAATATCGTTTAAATAATAAAGAAAAAATAAAACAATACAACCAAAAATATTATTTAAATAATAAAGAATATCACAAAGAATACCAACTTAAAAACAAAGAAAAAACGAAACAATACAAAAAACAATATGAGTTAAATAATAGAGAAAAAATAAGAAAATATCAAAACGAAAAAATAAAAAGAGACCCTAATTTTAAATTAGCAAGAACTATTAGAATTAGAATTTTGCTCGCTTTAAAAAACGGACATAAATCAAAAAGTAGTTTAAAGTTATTAGGATGTAGTATAGAAGAAGCTTGGAATCATTTAGAAAGTAAATTTAAACCTGGAATGAATAAAGAAAATCATGGACTTTGGCACATAGATCACATTAAACCTTGTGCTAGTTTTGATTTAACAGACCCTGAACAACAAGCAATATGCTTTCATTATACTAATTTACAGCCTCTTTGGGCAATTGATAATATAAAAAAAGGAGCAAGATATGAAATGGAATAAACTTTACAACTACCCCACCTCTACCCGTTCCTTGATTAAAGATGAGAGGCACTACGATATTGGCTCCGAGAAGCTACCTTCTGTGACTACTATCTTGAATGCAACGTCGAGCAGCGAGAAACGAGAGTCTTTGCAGAAATGGAAAGATAGGATAGGAGAGTTAGAAGCAGATAGGATCAAGGAGAAAGCAGCCTCCAGAGGCACAGCGATGCACACATACTTAGATATGCACGTCAATGGTCAGAACCTACTGGATCTAACCATCGAGGGGCTAGAAGCGAGGAACATGGCACAAACGATCATTGAGAAGGGATTAGTTGATTTACAGGAAATATGGGGCAATGAAGTTGTTTTGTATTATCCAGAACTGTACGCAGGACAAACAGATCTATGCGGCGTGTATCAGAATAGAGATAGTATTGTTGACTTTAAACAAACAAATAAACCAAAGAAAGATGAGTGGATAGAAGATTATTACATACAATGTGCAGCATACGCTACAGCCCATGATTGTATTTATGACACAAATATCGAACAAACGGTGATTCTTATGTGTACACCAGATAATTACTTTCAAAGGTTTATTGTTAATGGACAAAGATTTAAACACTATAAATCTGAATGGTTAAAGCGTGTGGATAAATACTATGATATGAAAGAAAAAAAGGTTTTATGAAATATTTGGTATTAATTGTATTTACATTTTTTATGACATTTGTTTCTGCTGGCAGGTTAGATGATGATAAAAGAAATCCTAAAATAGATAAACTTCAAGAAATTACATGCGATAAATACAAAACATATTTTGAACAAGATTGGTGTGATTTCATCATGAAAGATAAAGATGGGTTAAAAAAACCCAAAAATAAAATTATAAATTACTTCAAATAAACAAAATAAAAACCATAATGTGTGACATATTTATCACACCTGTTAAAAAACCTATATGATTCAATGATATAGAACAAAAAATTTTCCACGTTTTGGCAGTTGCTCTAAACCATTGATTCATATAGGTAATTTGATGTTTTTTTTTGAAAGTGTGGAAAGTGTGGAACATTTGTGGAAAAAAAATCGTCTAGAAAGGTTGGTATATAAGGACAATCTGATAGTTTCCACGTTTCCACGTTTTTTTTCAAACTTTTAAGAGGTAATAGTATTCAAAAGTATACAAAAGCTCTATAAGGTGAAGTTATGAAATTCAACTATGATCTATATAAAATAAAATGGGATGATATTTGTAGTGATTCTGGTTGGGCATCAGAGTTTGAATTCAATAAATTAACAGTAAGTCATTGTATATCAGTTGGTTTTATTTTTAAGAAAGATAAAAAATATATATGGATATTTTCTTCGTATGAGATAAACAACCTTGGCGAAATTAACTTCGGTGATCGAACGGTAATTCCGCTAGCAAACATAACAACAATGGAGAAAATCTATGGCAAAAAAACCTAAAAATGAAAGTATCCACGATATCCTTGATAGAATAGAAGACGATATTTCTGCTATTAGAGATAAAGTTGATGAATTAGAAAATCAAGATTTTGATTCAGACGACGACATGGATGATGATGATGACTCTTCTGGAGAATAGTTAATCTTTTTAGATTTAACTTCTTTTTTAAGATCATCTAATACAACGCCCTCTAGGATCGGTGAGTATTCGTTTATGATTTCTTTCATACGAGACTCTAATTGCTCTGCAGTCAGATCTTCTAACTTGCCGGTCCTAATGATCTTTTGTTCTACATACAACCCTGCGGCCTTACCACGTGCTACCTCTGCATTAATTGCAGCTGACCATGCACCTTTTTTTCTTGAGTCATCTCTTAATTTTGCTAATTCTGATATGTGTCTTTCATAAGTGACATCATATTTTTTTTGGTATTCGGATCTTAGTTGTCCAATATATTGTACAACTAATGGATATCTTTTTGGATTTTGTAATTCTGATGCTCTAACAACAGCTGAATCTGGTTCGTATCCTGCAGTTATAGCACATTCTGTTGCAGTCTTTCTGCCTTCGTTTGTTATTAATTCGTATGCAAATCTCATTTGCATTTCTGTTAATTTTTTTGGTAGTCCCATTATTTTTTTCTGTTGTATGTACTTTTAAGGTAAGTTAGAGTATAAAGCAAGCATGATAAGAGGAAAGGCATTAAGACAGATATTAGATAAGTTTATCAATGGATCTGAGGTTTCTCAGAATGCACGTGTGCAAGTTTGTTTACCAAATGGTGAGTTATATGACATTAATGGTTTGCAATTAATGCAAAATAAAATTATTGGAAACCGT
>JAQCFO010000027.1 GCA_027619415.1 Bacteroidota bacterium | reverse complement strand
GAATTTTAAAAAATATTAAATTTATATTTGAATTATTTTATTAAATGAAAATACTCTTTATTATTTTTTCGATAATCCCTTGGTTAATTCATTCTCAAATAAAATACCCAACAAGTGATTTTTCCAATCCACTTGAAATTCCTTTAATTTTAAATGGAAATTTTGGAGAATCTAGATCTAATCATTTTCATTCAGGAATTGATATCAAAACACAATTAAAAGAAGGTTTGAAAGTCTTTAGTGTAGCAAAGGGGAATATAAGTAGAATTAAAATTGATCATGGAGGATTCGGAAAAGCTATTTACGTGAACCATCCTAATGGCTACACTACAGTTTATGCACATTTAAAAAAATTCAATAGTTCTATCGAAGAATTTGTTAAAAGAATTCAGTATAAAAAACAATCTTATGAGATTGATTTTTATTTGAATTCAAGTGATTTAAAGGTTTTTGATAACGAAATAATAGGTTTTTCTGGAAATACAGGAAGCTCCTCAGGGCCTCATCTACATTTTGAAACAAGAAAAACAATAAACCAAAAAGCTTTAAACCCTCTATTGTTTGGAATTGAAATAAAAGACACTAAAAGACCAGTTGTCAATTCTTTGTACATGTATAAAAAACTCAAATCAGGTTTAACAAGCCAACCTTACGAAGTTCTTTTAAATAAAATAAATGACAGCACCTTTACAACAAAAAAAATAAAAGTTAACGGATTAGTAAGCTTTGGTTTGAGTGGGTTTGACAGTCAAGATTTAGCAAAAAATAAAAATGGAATTTATGAAATTTCAACATTTTTAAATGATACTCTAATTAATTCCATAAAGTTTGATTCTTTCTTTTTTGAGGAGTCAATTAAAATAAACTCTCTTATAGATTATTCTTTTTATATAAAAAATAAAAAGAGAATATTAAAACTTTTTTTAGAAGAAGAAAATGATTTAAGTATTTATTCAACTAAAAACAATGGATTTATTGATGTTAAACAAAGAGCGGAATTACTGTTTAAAATAGTAGCAAGCGATATTAAAGGAAACTCCATTTCAATTAATGTACCATTAGATTTTGAAAATATAGCTAAAACAACTTTAACAAATATTCAAAAAAAATTGACAATAGCTTAGAGAATAATTTTAAATTTAAAAATTCACATGTTAATATTCCAAGAAACACTTTTTTAAAAAATAGAAAAATTAAAATTGAACATCCAAATGACACTCTTAAAATCATCAATCCCTATGTACCTTTATATAAAAATATTAATATAAAATTTAAAAATACAAATAATACTAAGGGAAATTATTTAGCTGTAAAAGGTCATGATAACAAGGAATCATTTGCATCTTCAAAATTAAACCCTTTGAATTATTTTGAATTAAAAACTAAAAAACTTGGATTATATTTTATTAAAAATGATTCTGTTTTCCCAACAATTAGACCTTTAAATTTTAAAAATGAGGATTGGATTTCAAATAAAAAATATTTAAAATTTAAAATTGTAGATAAGGAAAGTGGAATCAAAAAATATAAAGGAAAAATAAATGGGAAATGGATGTTATTTGAATATGAATATAAAAAGAATCTTATATCATATGAATTTGATTCTTATTATTTAAGTAAATCAAAAAATGAAGTTGAGATAGAGGTTGAAGACATGGTAGGCAACACTCTAATTAAAACTTTCACCTTTTACAGAAATTAGTTAGAGCCAATAAAGGTTTTTAAAACTTCTACAACTACATCAATTTCTTCTATTTTATTGAATTGAGAAAAAGAAAATCTTATAGAAGGCTTATTTAAATCCTCTTTAGATAAAATATTGCTTAGAACATGCGAACCTTGTGAACTTCCAGACTGACATGCACTTCCTCTTGAACAAGCAATACCTTTTAAGTCTAGATTAAATTCAAGAAGAACTGACTTTTCTTTTGAAACTGGTAAACATAAATTTAAAATAGTATAAGTACTAGAATCATTACTATCACAATTACCATTAAACTTGATGTTTGGTAATTTATTTTTAAGCTGATTTATAAAATATGTTTTTAATTCAGTGATATTTTTTTTATTATTCTCTAAATTTAAATAAGAAAGTAAAAACGCTTTTTCCATTCCAGAAATATTATGCACAGCTTCTGTACCTGCTCTCATCCCCCTTTCCTGACTTCCACCTACAACCAGAGGCATTAGCTTGTTTTTTTTATTTACATAGGTAAACCCTATTCCTTTTGGGCCGTGAAACTTATGGGCAGACCCAACAATAAAATCAATGTTAATTTCTGATAAATCTATTTTATATTTCCCAATTGTCTGTACCGTATCAGAGTGAAAAAAAGCATTGTATTTTTCACATAAATCGGAAACCTTTTTTAAATCAAGTAGAGTTCCAATTTCATTATTAACATGCATTAAAGAAATCAATTTTTTAGTATCATCTTCATTAAGAATCTTCTCTAAATCATCATAGTCAATAATTCCATTTTCAGATAATTTAACATAAACAACATTAACTGAGCTTGCCTTTTCTAAAAGTTTAATGACATTTAAAACGGCTTTATGTTCAATTTTCGAAGTTATAATTGTCTTTACACCTAAGTCTCTTACTGCAGAAACTAAAATTGTATTATCCCCTTCAGTCCCCCCAGATGTAAAAAAAATTTCATTTGGGGTTACATTAAATTCATTTGCGATAGATTTTCTAGCTTTTTCAACAATAGTCCTTGCAGCTCTTCCAAAACTATGAGTTGACGAAGGATTCCCATAATTCTCAACCATTACTGAACTCATAACTTCTATGACAGATGGATCAATTTTAGTGGTTGCAGCATTATCAAAGTATATTTTATTCATAACTTTTAACTGATTTAATTATAATATCTACAGCTTGATCTATTTGATTTTTATTAATTATTAAAGGAGGTGCAAACCTTATAATATTTCCATGAGTTGGCTTAGCTAACAAACCATTCTCTTTTAATTTTAGACATATATTCCAGGCTGTATTACTTTCTTCGCGATCATTAATCACAATAGCATTTAATAAACCTTTTCCTCTAACTAATTTAATAATTTTACTTTTTATAATGTATTTATTTAATTTTTCTCTAAAATAAGCGCCCATTAATTCGGAATTTTTAGATAAATCTTCATCTCTAATTACACTTAAAGCTGCCATTGCCACTTTACAACCCAAAGGATTTCCACCAAAAGTAGAACCATGCTCCCCAGGTTTTATTGTCAACATAACCTCATCTGAAGATAAAACTGCAGATACAGGAAATACTCCTCCAGAAAGTGCTTTTCCTAAAATTAAAATGTCAGGTTTAAACCCATGATGATCACAACAAATCAATTTTCCAGTTCTAGCGATTCCAGTTTGAACTTCATCAGCAATAAATAAAACATTATTTATTTTACATAACTCATAGGCTTTAAGTAAATAATCATCATCTGGAACCACAACCCCTGCCTCACCTTGGATAGGTTCAACCATAAAGGCAGCTACATTGGGGTCTTTGAGAGATTCTTCTAATGAACTCAAATCGTTGTAGGGAATAACTTCATATCCAGGCATAAATGGACCAAAGTCATTAGTACTTAAAGGGTCATCCGAAGAAGAAATAGCAGCTAATGTTCTTCCCCAAAAATTACCTTGAACAAAAATTATTTTTGCTTTATTTTTTGGTACACCTTTACTTAAATAGGCCCACTTTCTAGCTAATTTAACAGCAGTCTCTCCACCTTCAACTCCAGTATTCATTGGTAAGACTTTGTCATATCCGAAAAATTCAGTTATAAATTTTTCGTATTCTCCTAAAACATCATTATAAAAAGCCCTTGAAGTAAGAGTAAGCTTAGAAGCCTGATCAGTCAAAGCCTTAATTATTTTTGGATGACAATGGCCTTGATTAACAGCTGAATAGGCAGATAAAAAGTCAAAATATTTTTTATTTTCTACATCCCAAACATATACACCTTCTCCTTTTTTCAAAACAACAGGTAGAGGGTGGTAATTATGAGCACCATATTTCTCTTCTAATTCAATGAACTTATTAGATAATGATTCACTCATTTTTATAAATGGTTTGTTTTGATAAAAATATGATTATTGAGCAAACTAGACAATTTTAAATAGATATTAAAATATTGTTATAATTTAGATATTAATTCATGAAATTATTTTGAAATATATAGAAAGCAAAAACAACATTGTATTTAAAAATATTAAAAAACTGTTATCCAAAGCAAAAAACAGGAAGGATTCGCAATCATTTATTGTTGAAGGAATTAAAGAAATAAAAATTTGTTTTGATGCTAATTATGAATTTATTGAATTATTTGTTTGTTCAGAAATATTATCTAAAGAAAATTTAATTTTTACAAATAAGATCTCTTCAAATATTAACACTACAGACTTATCTTTAAGCCTCTACAATCAACTGTCATATCAGGAAAAAGGAGAAGGTTTACTTGCTTTAGTTAAATCTAAAGGTTTTGATTTAAAAAATTTGATTTTACCTAAAAATCCATTTATACTTGTAGCTGAATCTCCTGAAAAACCTGGAAATATTGGTGCAATTTTAAGAACTGCAGATGCAGCTGGAATTGATGCTGTTATAATTGCAAATCCAAGAACTGAATTATTTAATCCAAATGTTATAAGGTCAAGTCTAGGAAGTGTTTTTACAGCCCAAATAGCTACCGGAACTTCAAATGAGGTAATTGATTTTTTACTAAAAAACAAAATAAACATATACTCTACTTTTATTAAAAAGAGTATTGATTTCACATCCGTAAACTATAAAGGACCTTGTGCAATTGTAGTAGGCACTGAGTCTTCATCATTAACAAACGAATGGGCTTTAAAATCAACTAAACTTATTAAAATCCCTATGAATGGTAAAATGGATTCGTTAAACTTATCAGTTAGTGCTGCAATTGTTATATTTGAAGCCTTAAAACAAAGAAATGTTAATTAGTCCAGATTCTCTTTTTATAATTCTTATTTCAATTATAGTTTTCAATTTTTTAAAAGACTCGTTTTTAGATTTTTTAAACTCAACACATTTTAAAAATAAAGTTCCAGAAATTATTTCTGATGTTTATGACGAAGAAAAATATTTAAAATCACAAGATTATAAAAAAACTCAATATAAATTCACTAAATACTCAAGAACATTTAGTCTAACTACAATTTTATTATTTTTCTATTTTGACGGATTTTTGATTTTAGATAATTATAGTAGAAATTATTTTGAGTCACCTGTATTAATAAGTGTATTTTTTTTCGGCATAATATTTTTTGCGAATGAAATAATAAATCTACCATTTTCAATTTATTTTACTTTTATAATTGAAGAAAAGTACGGTTTTAATAAAACTAACGCTAAGACTTTTGTTTTTGATAAAATAAAATCCTGGATACTAACTATACTGTTTGGCGGAGGTATTTTAAGTTTTATAATATTACATTTTGAATTAATTGGAGAACAGTTCTGGATTGTGGCTTGGGTTTTCATGACAATACTTTCTATATTAATTAATGGGTTTTATGCTCAACTAATTGTTCCTATTTTTAACAAACAAAGTAAACTCGAAGATGGAGAGTTGAGAATTGATATTGAAAAATATGCTAAAGAAACTGGATTTGATTTAAGTAATATTTTTGTAATAGATGGCTCTAAAAGATCAACAAAGGCTAATGCTTATTTTTCAGGATTCGGAAAACAAAAAAGAGTAACACTATATGATACATTATTAAACAAGTTGAATAACAATCAAATCATTTCTGTTATTGCTCATGAAATTGGACATTATAAAAAAAATCACATAATCTTTAATTTAATTTTTTCTATTATTCAAACCGGAATCATGCTTTACGTACTCTCGTTGTTTATATCTCAACCTATTTTTTCAGAAGCACTAGGCATAACAGACCATAGTTTTCACATAGGCTTGATCACTTTCTCAATATTGTACACTCCTATCTCAGAATTATTTTCATTGATTTTAAATGTAT
Source organism: Bacteroidota bacterium (assembly GCA_027619415.1). GTDB lineage: Bacteria > Bacteroidota > Bacteroidia > Flavobacteriales > Flavobacteriaceae > MAG-121220-bin8. Next base: position 11,985 of record JAQCFO010000027.1, on the reverse strand, counting down.
TTTCAAGGAAGTTTGAATATGAGGCAGATGAATATGCTAAAAATACTTTTGACGGAAAGTATTTGTCAGAAGCACTTAAAACGCTATCTAAAGACAGTTTAAGTAACTTAACTCCACATCCCAAATATGTGTGGTGGCATTACTCACACCCTACTCTTTTTGAAAGAATAACTAGATTATAATTACTTAATTTTTTTAAGTAATTTTAAATAGTGATAGTAAATAATTCATTAGAGGAAAATAATTTAATTGCTAAAGAGTATAAAGAACTACTTAAAATTAGCTACCAGTCGTTGTCTAAAGATGACAGAAAGTTAATTAGATTAGCTTTTAATACATCTGTTGATGCTCATAAAAATCAAAGAAGAAAATCAGGAGAACCTTATGTGTTTCACCCAATTGCTGTCGCTAAGATAGTCGCATCTAAAATTGGTCTAGATGCTATATGTATTGCATCAGCTCTTTTACATGATGTTATTGAAGATACTGAATATGATGCTAAAAGAATAGAGAAATTATTTGGTAAAACAATATGTAAAATAGTAGTTGGGTTAACAAAAATATCCAAACTAAAGAAAGAGAAAGACGTTTCTTTACAGGCAGAGAATTTTAGAAAAATGCTACTAACTCTTAATGATGATGTTAGGGTTATTTTAATTAAAATAGCTGACAGACTTCACAATATGCAAACTTTAGATGCAATGTCTGTTGAAAAACAAATTAAAATTGCTTCTGAAACATTGTATATATACGCTCCAATTGCGCATAGAATTGGACTTTATGATGTAAAATCTGAATTAGAAGATCTTGGATTAAAATATACCGAGCCTGAAATTTTTAATGATATTAAAAGTAAAATTGAACAAACCAAGGTTGAGCAAGACAAGTATATTAGAAATTTTTCAAGAAGAATTAACGAGAAATTAAAAAAAGCAAATTTAAATTTTAAAATTAGCGGAAGACCAAAATCTATTTATTCTATAAAGGATAAAATTCTAAAAAAAAATATTTCATTTGAAGAGGTTTACGACAAATTCGCTATCAGAATAGTATATAACTCTGACAAAGAAACTGAAAAATTTATTGCTTGGAAAATTTATTCAATAATAACTGATTACTACACTCCTAATCCATTAAGACTAAGAGACTGGATTACATCACCAAGATCCAATGGATATGAAGCTCTACACATAACTGTTGTTGGTCCAAGCTCAAAATGGGTAGAAGTTCAAATAAGGTCGGAAAGAATGCATGAAATTGCGGAAAAAGGATATGCGGCACATTTCATATATAAACAAGGAAAACAAAATGAAAATGGACTTGAAGACTGGCTTAATAGGTTACAAGAAGTACTTGAAAATTCTGATATAAGTGCATTAGATTTTGTTGAAGATTTTAAGTTAAACCTATATTCAACTGAAATATTTGTTTTCACTCCAAAAGGGGATTTAAAATCTTTACCTAAAGGATCAAGTGCATTAGATTTTGCTTTTAGTATTCACACTGAGTTAGGGCTAAAAACTAGAGGAATTAAAGTGAATGGGAAAATAGTTCCTCTAAGTCATAAGCTAAAAAGTGGAGATCAAATTGAAATAATTAAATCCGAAAACACAAAACCTTCTTCAAGTTGGTTATATTATGTTAAAACATCAAGAGCAAAATCAAAAATAAGAACCGCTTTAAAAGAAGAAAAAAAATTATTAACTGAAGATGGTAAGGAAATTCTTAGACGAAAGCTAAAACAATTAAAGATTAAATTTGAAGAAAAAACTGTAAATGATTTAGGTAATTACTTTAATTTAAAGACTAGTCTTGATTTGTTTTACAGAGTTGGTATTGGAAAAATAGACAACATAGCTCTAAAGAATTTTGCCGCTTCTTACAACAATAGATTTATAAATTTTTTCAAAAAAAGATTAACTACTAAAAAAGAAATCAATCATTTAGAGAATGAAGTCAGACCCAATTTTGATCAAATTGTTTTTGGAAATGAAGAGTCAAAACTAGATTTTTCCATTGCTAAGTGTTGTAATCCAATTCCTGGTGATGATGTTTTTGGATTTGTTACTATTAATGAGGGTATTAAAATTCATAAACAAGATTGTCCAAACTCCATAAGCTTACAATCAAAATTTTCATATAGAATCCTTAAATCAAAGTGGATTGATTCAGGCCAAGAAGAATTTGTTTCAATAATAAATATTTCAGGAATTGATAATTTAGGTATAGTTAATGAAATTACTAAGTTAATTTCAAATAGTTTGAATATTAATATGCAAAAAATGAATTTTGAAACTGATGAGAATACGTTTACTGGAAGAATTGTTTTTAAGGTAAAAACTAAAAACATACTTAACAAACTTATTCAAAGGTTGAAAAAAATTAATGGAATTGAAAAGGTCATTAGGGAATAGTAATTCATAATTATTTTAGTTTAATTTTGTAATATGGGAAAAGAAAAAAATCAAGAAATTGTAAAAAATGTTTTTACAAAATTTTTAGATTTAAAAGCACACCGTAAAACTCCTGAAAGGTTTTCTATTCTTCATGAAATCTATAATTCTACTGAACACTTTGACATAGAATCACTTTATGTGAAAATGAAAAATAAAAATTATAGGGTCAGCAGAGCTACTCTCTACAATACAATAGAATTACTTTTAAAATGTAAACTTGTAAGAAAACATCATTTTGGATCTAATCAATCTCAGTATGAAAAATCTTTTTTTGATCACCAACATGATCATATTATCTTAACCGATTCAGGAGAAGTAAAAGAATTCTGCGATCCAAGGATACAGTTAATTAAAAAAAATATTGAAGAAATATTTGATATCGAGATTCATAATCATTCTCTTTATTTTTATGGCACTTCAAAAAATAATAAAAAAATATAAAATATGAAGGTTGATTTGCTACTGGGTTTACAATGGGGAGATGAAGGAAAAGGGAAAATAGTTGATTTTTTAACAAAAAATTACGATATAATTGCTCGATTTCAAGGTGGTCCAAATGCAGGTCACACTTTAGAGTTTGATGGAATAAAACATGTTCTTCACACTATTCCTTCAGGAATATTCCATAAAAACACTATAAACCTAATTGGAAATGGGGTTGTAATTGATCCTGTTATTTTTCAAAAAGAAATTGAAAAACTAGAACCATTTAATATTGATTTCAAATCATCATTATGTATTTCTAGAAAAGCACACTTAATTCTACCTACACATAGACTGTTAGATGCCGCTTCTGAACTATCTAAGGGTAAGTCTAAGATAGGTTCAACCTTAAAAGGAATTGGCCCAACCTATATGGATAAAACTGGAAGGAACGGAATTAGAATAGGCGATATTGAACTCCAAGATTGGTTATTAAAATATAGGAATTTAGCTAATAAGCATGAGTCAATGATTGAAAATTACAATGTAAATCTTCAGTATAATTTAAAAGAATTAGAAATAGATTTTTTTAATGCTATTGAAAATTTAAAAAAAATACCATTTATTGACAGTGAAAATTATATTTTTAATCAATTGGATGAAGGAAAAAATATTCTTGCTGAAGGAGCTCAGGGCTCACTTTTAGATATAGATTTTGGAACATACCCATTTGTAACATCATCTAACACAACTGCAGCTGGAGCATGCACAGGATTAGGAGTTCCACCAAATAAAATAAAAGATGTTTTCGGGATATTTAAAGCTTATACAACAAGAGTTGGAAGCGGCCCTTTTCCTACCGAATTATTTGATAAAAATGCTGAGATAATGAGTAAAATTGGCAATGAAGTTGGAGCAACAACAGGAAGAGCTAGAAGATGTGGCTGGCTCGATCTAGTAGCATTGAAATATACAGTAAAGATAAATGGTGTAACTAAATTAATGATGATGAAAGGAGATGTGCTATCTGGGTTTAAATCCATAAAAATTTGTACGGGATATAATTATAACGGAACTGTAATAACTCATTTTCCATTTACAGTAGATAGTAAAAATTTAAAACCAGTTTATACTGAATTTGAAGGATGGAAAGAAGATATTAGTAAAATCAAAGAAGAAAAATTATTGCCAAAAACATTCATGAATTATGTATCGTTTTTAGAAGAAGAACTAAATGTACCTATTTCAATAATATCAGTTGGACCTGATAGAACACAAACTATAATTCGATAACATAAAATTGAAACTCTACCTGTCAATACTGTTAATACTTTTTATAAATTTAATTTCTTCTCAAGAAAAAAAAATTATTCAAATAATTGAAGCTGGGTCATTTGAAAGAAATGAAAAAAAAATTCCTGGAGCTAATATTTTAAAAAAAAACGATAAAATAAGGGTTCATTTACTTCATGATGGAATGGATATTTGGTCAGATTATGCACTATTTTTTAAAAAAAATAATTCTTTTAGGGCGAATGGAAATGTAGTTATAAAACAAGGAGATAGCATCAAGTTGTATAGTGATAAGTTGAATTATGACGGAAACCTTAGAGAAATTATTGCTGAAGGAAATGTTGACTTTTACAACAATAATACAAACCTAAAAACTGAAATACTTTTTTATGATAGGGATTTGAAAGAAATATTTTTTCAAAAAGGAGGAGTAATAAAAGATAGTCTAACAATAATTAAAAGTATTGAGGGGAGATATTATTTAGAAAATTTAAAGTACACTTTTGTAAATGAGGTTGAAATTCAAAACCCTGATTATACAATAAATTCAAATAAATTAGATTATTTAACAAAACATGAACAAGCATATTTTTTTGGACCTACTACAATTGTAGGTTTAGATTACGACATATATTGTGAAAGGGGTTTCTACGATATTAAAAATAAAAAAGGTTATTTTATAAAAAACTCTAAAATAAATTACGAAAATCGACAGATTAAAGGAGATAGTTTGACCTTTAACGATATAACTCAATTTTCCTCTGCATCTAGAAATGTTAGACTTATTGACACTTTAAATAAAACAATTATTAAGGGTGATTATGCTGAAGTATTCAAGGCTCTAGACTCAGCTATGATAACTAAAAAAACATACGCCATTAAAATGGTAGATAAAGATTCATTATATATAAAAGCAGATACATTATTTGCTATTGGTCCAGCTGAAAACAGGATTATCAAAGGAAGATATAATGTTAAATTTTTAAAAAAAAACTTAAGCGGAAAAGCAGATAAAATAATTATTAATCAAAAAAGTGGATTAACAAAATTACTTAGAAAAGAATTAAGTAAAAGAGAAAAACAAATCTTAACCTCAAAAGAAATTTCAAAAATAAATCCTATAATTTGGAATGGGGAGAGTCAAATGACTGGAGATGAAATACATATTCTAAGAAACATTAAAACAAATGATCTTGATTCACTAAAAATATTAAATAATGCTTTTGTTGTGGAAAAAGACACATTAGGTATTGATAACTTTAATCAGATGAAAGGGATTAACTTATTTGGTAAATTCTATAATAATGAATTAAAGCTTATTAGTCTTGTTCAAAATACAGAAATGATTTACTATTTATATGACGAAAAAACTAGTGAGTTAATTGGTGTTGACAAAGCAATATGTAGTTCAATTTCAATGAGTATTGAAGGTAACAATATAAAAGATATCTCCTTTTTTACAAACCCAATGGGGAAAATTTATCCTGAAGATGAGATTGAGGTAAATGAAAAAATTTTAAATGGATTTATATGGAGAATAGACGAAAAAATTTATAAAATAGAAGATTTATTTGATTTTTAATTTGAAAAAAAAATTTATTAAATATCAAGCTCAAACAACAAATCATCCCATTGGATTAGAAGTTTCTTATGCTAAAGGAAGCTATATCTATGACAGTGAAAATAAAAAATATTTAGATTTTGTTGCGGGTATTTCAGCTTCTAACCTAGGGCATAGAAACAAAGCAATAAGTAAAGCAGTTATAAAACAAATAAATAAATATTGGCATGTAATGGTTTATGGGGAATTTATTCAAGAACCTACTGTTAAATTATGTGAAATATTATCTAAAAACCTGCCTAAATCCCTATCAAACACATACTTAACAAATTCAGGTACTGAAGCTATAGAAGCTGCAATGAAACTAGCAAAAAGAGTAACAGGAAGAGCAGAAATAATTGCAGCAAAAAATGGTTATCATGGAAGCACTCAAGGCTCAATGAGCATAATGGGATTTGAAGAAAGAAAAAGAAGATATCGTCCTCTATTACCTGGAATAAAATTTATAGAATTTAATAATGAGAATGATATTGATAAAATAAGTAAAAACACTGCAGCAGTTATACTAGAAACAATTCAAGGTGGCGCAGGTTTTATTACTCCATCTGAGGAATATTTGAAAAAGATTAAAAATAAATGTAAGGAACTAAATACATTATTAATTCTTGACGAAATACAACCAGGCATTGGAAGAACTGGAAAACTATTTGCTTTTGAACATTACAATGTAATTCCTGATATTTTAGTATATGGTAAAGGATTGGGAGGCGGGTTTCCAATTGGAGCAATAAGCTGTAGTAAAAAAATAATGAATTCGTTCAAAGAAAATCCTATTCTTGGTCATATAACTACCTTTGGAGGTCATCCAGTAATTGCTGCTGCAGCATATGCTAATGTTAAAGAAATATTCGAGACAAAAATAATGAGTAAAGTTGAGGAAAAAGAGAAACTTTTCAAGAATTATTTAAAACACCCCTTAATAAAAGAAATTAGAGGAAAAGGCCTAATGCTAGCATTGATTCTAGAAAATAAAAAAATTGCTAATAATTTGGTTATTAAATGTTTAGAAAAGGGACTTATTTTGTTTTATCTACTTTTTGAGTCAAAGGCAGTAAGAATCACACCGCCACTAACTATTAAAAAAAGTGAAATAAAAAAAGGTTGTAAAATTATAATTGAAACTTTAAATCAAATAAATAATTCTGTTCATTAGTTTGTTGAAAAGAAAAAAATATAATTGAAATTAAAATATCTTCTGACTCTATCTTTACTTTAACAATAGTTTACATGAAAGAAGAATTTGATGATTATTATAATGAATCCATTTACAAGTTTGAATCAATGCTTAAAACAAATGGATTTTTGTTTTTTGACTCTGATGAATTTGAAGAAATAATAATTTATTATTTAGACATTGGAAATGTTTCATTAGCTAAAAAAGCAATAGCAATGGCTACTAATCAGTATCCAAATTCAATAGCTTTAATTCTTTTAAAAATAGAGCTCTTATTGTTCAATAATGACTTAGATCAAGCTAACAAATTGATTGAAAAAATTTCTAAAATCGAACCATTAAATACAGAAATGTTCATTCAAAAAGCTAAAATTCTATCAAAAAAAAAAAAACATCAAGAAGCTATTAACATATTAATAAAAATTGAGAGAGATTCAGATTTATATTTTGATGTATTAAGTTTAATTGGAAAAGAATATCTTTTTTTAGATGATTTTATAAATGCAAAAAAATATTTTATCCGTTACTTAGATTTAAATCAATTTGATTATAGTGTTTTAAATAATGTGCTTTACTGTTTTGATTCAATTGGAGACAATGATAGTACGATAAATTATCTCAATTCATTTTTAGAAACAAACCCTTATAATGAAATTGCATGGCATAAGTTAGGCAAACTTTATGCTAAAGAAAATTTATTTAAAGAAGCTTTAACAGCTTTTGATTTTGCAATAATTTCTGATGATTGTTTTATAGGTGCCTATATTGAAATGGGTAAAGTCTTAGAAAAGTTGAACAAAATTAATGAAGCTATAGAGAAATACGAAATAGCATCAAAAATTGAAGATCCAAATCCTTTCGCTCTTTACAGAATTGCTTGTTGCCATGATAAGCTTGGAAATGAAGGTTTGGCATTATCATATTACAGTAAAACTGTAGTTGAAGACCCTGTGCACGACAAAGCATGGATGTCTATAGCTCTTAAATTATATCAGAAAAACAAATTAATTGAAGCCAAAGAAAACTTAATAAAAGCGATAGAAATAAATTCTGAAAAAATCAATTACTGGGAGTTATATGCTAAAATAAATTTTAATCTAAAACTACATGAAGAGGTAGAGCTAGCCTTTGATGAAATTTTATCACTTAAAGAATTCAATATTAAAACTCTTACAGTTCTAACAAGAATAACTATAAAAACTCCTGAAAATAATAGTTTAATGAATAAACTTTTAAATTCAATTAATTTATTGCCTAAATCTGCTGACAGCGAAATAAATTTCCTGTTATCTGCTATATATTACAACAAATCAGAAAACGATAAAGCTTTAATTTTTCTTAAAAAAGCATATTTTCAAAATCCTTCTAAGTACGATTATTACAAAAAAATATTTAAATTATTTCCAAATTTTCAAACCTTTAAAGCGTACTAATTCAATAGTTATTAAATTGTATTAATTTTAAAGTCATGAATAAAGAATCTAAATCCTACATAGTTGTGTTTATTAAAGGGATGATGATGGGAATAGCTGATATTATTCCTGGAGTTTCTGGTGGAACAATAGCAATTATTACGGGTGTTTATGAAGAATTCTTATCTACACTAAATAACCTAAACATAAATATATTTAGATTAATACAAAATGGTAAGTTTAAAGAACTGTGGAATAAATATAATTTATCTTTTCTCTTAAGCTTAGTTTCTGGGATATTATCAAGTATATTTCTTTTAAGTCATTCAATCGTATATGTAATTGAAAACCAACCTATTGTGTTATGGTCATTTTTCTTAGGACTAATAACTTCAAGTATTTTTTACTTATTTAAAAAAATAAAAAGATGGACTATAAAAGTTTTAATATTTAATTTATTAGGAATAGGAGCATCATTATTAGTATTGACTTTAAATCCAGGTATTCAAGAAATAAGTTCTACTTATCTTTTTTTCTGTGGAATGATCAGTATTACTGCAATGCTACTTCCAGGTGTTTCGGGAGCATACATATTAATATTACTTGGAGCCTACGAAACAATGCTGAAAACGATTAAAGGAGTTCTTAATTTAAATTCTGAATATTTCTTGAATTTTTTTTCATTTGTACTAGGAGCTTTATTAAGTGTTAAATTATTTTCAAAAGTTTTAACATGGTCATATAATAAACATATGAACTACACTCTTTCATGTTTAGTTGGTTTTATGATTGGCTCTCTTCCTTCTCTGTGGCCTTGGAAAATAAAATCTAATAAAGAAGAAATTTTGTTTTCTAAATTATATATTCCTGAAGGAAATTTTATGAATTTAGAATTTAGAAACGGAATACTGTTTTTTGCATTTGGATTTATGTCAGTTTTAATTATTGAGTTTTTAGCTAACACAAATAAAAATGTCCAATAGAAACAGAAAAGATTTTATATTTCTTTTTCTAAAAGCCATATTTATGGGTACTGCTAATAAATTGCCAGGGATTTCTGGCGGGCTAGTAGCTCTTATAACTGGCTTTTATCACGAAATGATTGAGTCAATAAAAACCTTAAACATCAAATCATTTGTGATAATATTTAAGGGAGATTTTAAAAAATTTAATTCTAAACATAATGGGGTTTTTATCTTAACTATTCTCTTTGGAATAATTGTAAGTTATTTCACTACATCGAAAATATTAGATTATTTTTTTAAACAATCTGAATTATATGTTTGGTCAATTTTTTACGGAATGATCATTGCATCTTTAATGATTTTAATAAAAAACAATAAAAATTGGGATTTTAAAACATTAATGTTTTTAATTTCAGGATTTAGCATAGGATTCTTATTTAGCATTTCTAATCCAATTTCTGAAAATCAAAATCTTGTTTTTGTTTTTTTTTGTGGATTCATAAGTGTCTGCGGAATGATAATTCCAGGTATATCAGGTTCTTTTCTTTTAATTCTTCTAGGTAATTACAAATTATTACTAATAGATTCTGTAAATGCTTTATATGACTCCTTATACAATTTTATAAATCTAAACAGTTCGTTTGAACATGATTTAAATTTATTACAAATACTAATATTTTTTACTTTAGGATCAATAATAGGACTTATATTTCTTTCAAAATTACTAAGTGTTTTAATTAAAAAATATAATGAAAATATAAATCAATTAATCATAGGGTTTGTAACAGGGTCCTTATTAATTATTTGGCCTTGGAAAATGATATCAAATAATTTAAATCACAATAAGAGTTCAATTAATACTTCAACATCCTCAAATGAATTTTTAAAATATTTGCCGGACTTTACAGAAACGTCTACTTATATTGCTTTTCTTTGGATAATAATTGGTTTATTTATAGTATTATTTTTAGAAAAAAATGTCAAAAGAACAAAAAACATATGGACTAATAGGTAAAAACATTAGTTATTCTTTTTCTGAAAAATATTTTTCTAAAAAGTTTAAAAAAGACAAAATACAAAACTGCAGATATAAAAATTTTGATTTAAATAATATTAAAGATTTAGTGAATATCCTAAAAGAGAACAACTTAAAAGGATTAAATATTACTATTCCATATAAAGAACAAGTATTAAGCTACCTAGATGAAATTGAAAATAATGCAAAATTAATTGGAGCAATTAATACAATAAAAATCAATAATGACAATACCTTAACTGGCTATAATACAGATTTTATCGGTTTTATTGAATCCTTAAAACCATACTTAAATTCAAATTGTAAAAAAGCTCTGATTCTTGGAACAGGTGGAGCTTCAAAAGCAATAGAATATGGATTAAAAAAGTTAAATATTAAATCAGAAAAAGTATCAAGAAATAAAAAAAATGGAGACATAACTTATCAAGAACTAAACTCCAATAAAATAAATGAGTGCCAAATAATCGTAAATACTACTCCAATAGGCACTTTTCCTGACATTGAAAATTACCCAAATATTCCATATAAATATATTAGAAAAGATCATATTTGTTATGACCTGATTTATAACCCAAATGAAACAGAATTTTTAAAAAAATCAAAAAAAAATGGGGCGATTACTGTAAATGGATTAAGAATGTTAGAAATACAAGCTGAAGAGAGTTGGAAAATTTGGAATAAATAAATAAAAAAAATAACTTGTGTAAAAATATAATTTTGGATAAAAATATAGATTTATCAAAAAACCTAAAAACAAAACAAGATCTAATTAATAAACTAAAAGAGCTTATTAATTTAGATATAAAAATGAATGAAAAATATTTAGGTTTTAAAAAAATTCAAAATGATTGGTTTAAAACGGGATCTGTTCCAAGAGCTAATAATACTATTATTTGGAATACGTTTCAGCATCACATAAAAAATTTTTATGACTACCTACACTTAAATAGAAAATTTAAAGAAATCGATGTAAAATATAATTTAGAGCAAAAAAAAGAAACAATAGAACAAGCAAAAAAATTAATAGACAGTGAGGATAAAATAAGGGCAATCAAATATTTCGAAAGGTTAAATAAAAAATGGAAATTTGAAATAGGACCTACCAAAAAAGAAGATGAAATAAGATTAAAGAAAGAATTTTACTCTGTTGGAGAATTGATATTAGAAAATAGAAAGGAATTTGACAAAAATAAATATTCAATTTTAAATGATAATTATTTAAAAAAAATAAATTTATTAAAGGAAATTGAAAATTTAATTGAAAAAGAAGGAAATTCAACAAAGGAATGGCAAACAAAAATAAAATCATTTGATCGGATTAAAAGCGAAATTGAAACATCAGGACCAATTCCAATAAAAGAGAAAAAAAAATATTGGTCTAATTATAAAAACATCATTAGATTATTTTATTCGAAAAAAAACGAATACTTCAAAAATTTAAAAATAACATATAAAGAAAACATTTCTAAGCAGGAGGAAATAATTAAGAAAGCTGAGAATTTAGATTCAATTGAAAATTTAGAAAAAAATAAAAAAGAAATTATAATTTTACAAAAAAACTGGAAAATAATAAAACCAATTCCTTATAAAGTAAATGAAAAAAAT
>JAQCFO010000057.1 GCA_027619415.1 Bacteroidota bacterium | reverse complement strand
CAGAGTTCTTATATTTTGTATGATTTGATTTTTTAAAAATTAAGTTATCAACTCTCTTCCCTCTTGAAATAGAACGATAAAACTGTAAATAATTAAATTTGCTTTCGATAGAACGTTTCATTAATTGTTCAATAAGTTGATTGTCTACATTAGCTGTTAGAAACAAATCATCAAAAGTTAATAAAACATATTCTTGATCAACCTTATTTAGACTTTTAATTAAATTATCTGACCAAGATAACTCTTCCCCAATTTGTAAAGAAGTAAAAAGTTTACTTTCAAACTTTTTATAATTAGTTGTTAAATAAATGGGCAATTTAATATTCTTCCAGAATTTCTGAAAAGTCTGTTCTAAAGGAGTCCATAAGTCCTCCGCATCATCATAAGTTGATATTAATACCGCAACATTATTCATCTACAGAAATTAGTAATGGTTTATGAATAAGAATGAACGATATAATTATAAAGAGTAGCCTTGAGTCATTTAACATCCCACTCACTAAAGAATTCAATAAAAAAAAGATAAATAAATAAAACAACAAAGGATATAATGAAGAAGCGTTACTCCTATAATTCAACATCTTATTATAACTTAGATAAAGAACATAAACAAACATCAATATTAGTATCAATAAAGTAGGCAACCCATATTCACAAGCGACTTCTAAAAACAAGTTATGAGGGTATTCTAAAGGCATTAAATGAGTTGGTCTAAGCTGATTTGATATTTCCTGCCAATTTCCTGCACCAACTCCTAATGGATAGTTTTGAAGAATAATAAACGAACCAACAGCTAAATTTGTTCGCGTACTAGTTGATTGCTTACTCCACCCTTTTTTTGATACATTCATAAATACTCTATCAAATTTTCCAACTTTAGTTAACTGCTTACCTGCAGCAGAAAAAATAACAATAGAAATCAAAAGAATAAATCCAAAAGAAACTTTAACAATTACTTTATTAAAGTTTAAGAAAACATAAATAAGGAATGTAATTAGTAACGACAATATAGGACCTCTACTGCCACTAGCCAAAGCCAACAAGAAGAAAATAAATATTAAAACATATTTAAACCTACTCTTCACTTTTAGAGGCAATAAAAAAAGAGAAATAATTCCAAAACCCATCCATCTTGCAAAAACAATTGGACCCCCTCCTAAAGCAGCCATTCTCCCATCAACCCTATCTGAAACAGACAAGCCAATAGAAGATAACAAAGCTAAGAAACAGGTTACTCCTAGAAGTATATACAATGTCTTAACAACATCTTCCCTATCATATTTTTCTATGATTACTATAGAAACTGGAACAACAATAAGGCAAAAGTTCAAATACTTTTCTAATCCAAATTCAGTAACATTAAAAAGCATCCATAAAATTGGAGTTAATACTAATACTGATAAGTAGAACATATAGAATAGCACTTTAGATTTTGAGAGAACCATCTTCTTAATAGAGAACAACAAAAAAACTATTGAAACAAGAAAAAATAAACAAATAAACAATACTAAATTAAAACCTGCAATTACAAGTCTTTCATCATATACCCTTCCAATTGCTAAAAGCGCACAAGCTGAAAGCATAAATACCCAAGAAAAAAGTTTATTACTTTTCATGCTTAAGGTATTTAACATAAGAATACACAGCCAAACAAAAAGCTGATAATGAAGAACAATACATTACTACTAAAGCTTTCTCTTTAGGAGGAAGATCAGTAGAAACTATTATAGCACAAGAAAGGAAAAGGACACCAAAAAACACATAAACTATTTTTAACCTAATACTATTAGTTGTTAAAATTGGCAAACTCAAAAAAGGTTGAAATAAAATTGTCGCCAAAAATAAAAGGAAGAAGCTAAAGCTCAACTCATATAAATAGGCTGATGTGTCTGCCACATCTGTGAGACTAAAAGCTCCTCTAAAATAAACTACCTCAATAATTTCATAGCTAAAAAAATAGATACCTAAAATCATTAATACGCCTGTTAACAGAGATAGGATTAAAGAATAAACCATTAACCTTGTATTTTTTATAAGCGACACTTTCCTTAATAATATTGTGCTTACATTTCCAATAACAGCAGTTAGTAATGTATTTAAAATAACAACTGCATACATAAAAAATGTAATACTATTTGAACCATCAGCACCCGCAACACAACGAGAAGAAATAATTATAATATTTGCGAAATTACCTAAAATAAGAGTAGGAAAATTAAAATCAGAACGATTCAATTCAATCTCCACCCCATTATTTTTATTTTTCATAGGCTTTACAAAAGCATAACTCATACTTAAGATTCCGGCTAACCTACTTAATGCTAAACCTAAAATAGAAGCTAAACCAATTAAAGGATAAACTAATACGGTAAACACTAAAGAATTAGTAATAGAAGCATAAGAATACTTCAAGAATTTTCCTCTGGCCTGAATAATCGTAAGAAAAATTGTAGTGCTAAAATTAAAACAAAGGCTTAAACTCAAAACAAGAGAGGCTGCAAAAAAGAGAAAATTACTTTCTAAGTTAAGATGAAAAATAATAGCTGTTTGAATTATCTGACTCATAACAAATAAATATCCAGATGTTTTTCTTGAGAATGAAAATACCTGCTTCAATGAGCCGTCTTCAAATTTATCGTAAAACTTTGTTAATTTAGGAAGTAAGTTAGCCTTTAATGCGTTTCCAGCCGTCATCTGTGAAAATAAATCAGAAACAACGCTCAATAAAAGAAAGTTTGCATACAAAATAGAAGATCCTAAAAAAAAAGCAATGATTAACTCTCTTATCAAACCTAATAATTTTTGAAAAATATTAGCTAAGAAGAGACTTGAAAAATCTTTTAATGATTGTGAGTCAAGAATATTCTTTAAACGCATATTTCTATGCTTTTACACCAATTTGCATGTACTTAAATCCTTTGCTTTGAACAAAATCTGATTTAAACTGATT
>JAQCFO010000056.1 GCA_027619415.1 Bacteroidota bacterium | reverse complement strand
TCTTTAGTAATTGCTGCTTGACGACTTCTATTATACTCAATAGTAAGTTTGTCAACCATTTCACCTGCATTTCGGGTTGCGTTATCCATTGCACTCATTCTTGAACCCTGTTCGCTAGCTGAATTTTCTAACATGGCTTTAAATATTTGTGTTGAAATATTCTTAGGTAATAAATTACTTAAAATTTCATCTTCGTCTGGTTCAAACTCATAACTGTCATCTGATTGAGTACCATCAGAACTTTCTGTAATTAAAGGGATTATTTGTTGTGCTTGAGGAATTTGAGTAATTACATTTTTAAATTGATTATAAAAAATTACACAAACGTCAAATTCTTCTTTTTCAAATCTTTCAATAATTAGTTTACCAACTTTTTCAGCATCAAAATAATTAGCATTTTTTGAAGTTTTAAATGAAATATTTTTGATAATTTTTTCAGCATATATTCTTTTAAGTTGATCATATCCTTTGGTACCAACTGTTATTATTTTTAAATCTTTTCCCTGCTTTGACAATTTAGCAAAATAATTTTTAGCTTTCTTAATTATATTGCTATTAAAACCACCACATAAACCTCTATCCGAGGTCATTACCACACATAAGTGGATTTTATCTTTACCAGTTCCAGATAGTAGCTTTGGTGCATTTTCTTTATCTGAAATTCCACTTGATAAATTTAAAATGATATTATTCATTTTTTCAGAATACGGTCTTCCTTTTTCCGCACTTTCTTGCGCCCTTCTGAGTTTTGCTGCAGCAACCATTTTCATTGCTTTGGTAATTTTTTGTGTAGATTTTACGCTAGCTATTCTTTTTTTTAGATTGTCTAAACTTGCCATCGGTTTATTATGACTTAAATTTTTCTTTAAGTTGAATAATTACATTAATGAGTAATTTTTCTGTATCGGTCTCAAGTTTTCCTGAACTTAAAATTGAATTTATAATCTCAGGTTTGTCAGATTTACATTTTTCAATAATCTTAGATTCAAACTCTGCAATATCTTTTAAATCAATATTATCTAAATAACCTTTTACACCACAAAATACTGAAATAACCTGTTCGGCTACTGTCATCGGAGTATATTGTTTTTGTTTCAGAAGTTCAGTTAATTTTGAACCTCTATTTAAAAGTTGTTGAGTTGAAGCATCTAAGTCAGAGCCAAACTGAGCAAAAGCAGCCATTTCTCTATATTGAGCTAATTCTAACTTCATTGAACCTGAAACTTTTTTCATTGCTTTAGTTTGAGCGGCTGAACCAACTCTAGAAACAGATAAACCTACGTTAATTGCTGGTCTTATGCCTTGGTTAAAAAGTTGAGTTTCTAAAAAGATCTGGCCATCTGTAATTGAAATTACGTTGGTTGGAATAAATGCTGAAACGTCACCACCTTGCGTTTCAATAATTGGAAGTGCTGTTAAAGAACCTCCTCCATGTTCATCGCTTAATTTTGCAGCTCTCTCTAAAAGTCTACTATGTAAATAAAATACATCACCAGGATAAGCTTCTCGTCCTGGAGGTCTTCTTAACAATAGAGACATTTGTCTATACGCTACTGCCTGCTTAGATAAATCATCATAAATTATTAAGGCGTGCATTCCATTATCTCTAAAATACTCACCCATTGTACATCCTGTATATGGCGCTAAAAACTGCAAAGGTGCAGAATCTGATGCTGTTGCAGCAACAATAGTCGTATACTCCATAGCACCCGCTTCTTCTAAAGTTTTGTGAATTTGTCTTACCGTTGATCTTTTTTGACCAATAGCTACATAAATACAGTATAGTTTTTGTTTCTCATCACCTGACTCATTAATTTTTTTTTGATTAATGATTGCATCAATTGCAACTGCAGTTTTTCCAGTTTGTCTATCACCAATAATTAATTCTCGTTGACCTCTTCCAATCGGAACTAAAATATCGATTGATTTCAATCCTGTTTGCATAGGTTCACTTACAGACTGTCGTGGAATAATTCCTGGAGCTTTTACTTCTACTCTGCTTTTTTGAATACTTTTATCTAAAGGTCCTTTACCATCAATAGGATTACCAAGTCCATCAAGTACTCTGCCTAATAACTTTTTACCAACTGGAGTATCAACAATCTTACCTGTTCTTTTAACAATATCACCTTCTTTAATTCTTCTATCATCACCAAAAATTACTACTCCCACATTTTCACTTTCTAGGTTTAAAGCCATACCTTTAGAGCCATCGGCGAACTCAACCATTTCTCCAGCTTGGACATTATCTAAACCATAGATTCTGGCGATACCATCTCCTACTGATAATACCTGACCAACCTCAGTGACTTCTGCCTTGCTACCAAAATTTTTAATTTGCTCTTTTAATATTTTAGTTACTTCTGAAGGATTTATTTCCATTTATGTCTCCATCATTTTATTTTGGATTTGTTGTAATTTATTTTTAATGGAAGTATCAACCATTGTACTACCTACTTGTACGATTAATCCTCCAATTAAACTTTTGTCCTGTTTATAATTTAATTTTATTTTAGAACTAAAATTTTTTGAAAGATCATCAGTAATTTTAGTAATTTCGTCATTCGAAAGATTTATTGCTGATCTCAATTCAGCTTTCAATTCTCCTCTTTTTTGTGAACATGTTTCTATAAAACTTTTAAGTATTTGCTCTAGGTAAAAAAATCTTTTTTTAGTTATTAGAAGGCTTAAAAAATTCTTTAATAAACTCTCAAACTTATACTGTTCTGAAATCTTATTAATAACATTTAATAAATCATATTGAATACTTGTGGGGTCTTTAATTAAATTAGCAAAATCCATGCTGGATTGTATTAATTTTAAAATTCTAGAAGATTGCTCTTCAATCTTCGAAAGTAGATTGCTCTCATTTGCAAGTTCATAAAGGGCTAATGAATACCTGCTTGAAGATGTGATAGAAAATCTCTTATTTTTACTCAACTGGTTACCTTTGTTGTTATTAAAGATTATTTAAAAATCACGTTTTAATTAGCATATGAGCATAATGTCTTCAAGTAACACATTGCCCTAAAACGCTCTTTTTTCCTTTTAATTAAAGTTTATAGGGTCGACATCAACTGAAAGTTTTATTCCAGAAGAAAATTTATAATTTTGAATAATTTTTGCGATAGAATTCTGTAATTTAAGAGATTTTGCTCCTCGTATTAATAATCTAATTCTATATTTTTTTTTTAATCTAAATATAGGTGCGCTAACAGGACCTAAAACTCTACCTTCTATTT
>JAQCFO010000026.1 GCA_027619415.1 Bacteroidota bacterium | reverse complement strand
TTAGTCTTGAAAACAGGAATTATCTAAATTGTAAACAAAAAATTTACATAAAAGCTTTTAATATTAACTTTAATTTAACATATTTGTATGTAATCAAAAAATTTTATATATGAAAAAACTAAACTTTTTCCTGACATTATCTCTTATGATGGTGTCTGTATGGAGTTTTGCACAGAACATTATTACTGGAAATGTTTCAGATGATAACAGTCTTGCTCTACCTGGTGCAACTGTATTGGTAAAAGGCACCTCAAATGGTGTAACTACTGATTTTGACGGTAATTATTCTATCTCAGCTAGTGTTGGAGACGTTTTGGTCTTTAGTTACGTTGGATTTGATAGCAAGTCAATTACTGTAGGTAACTCCTCAAAAATAAATGTTTCTCTTTCCTCAAGCAATGAACTTGACGAGGTAGTGGTAACAGGTATTACTAGTAGAGATCGTAAAAGATTAACTAGTAGCTCTGTTGTTGTTAGCTCCGAGCTTATTGAAGGTATAGCACTTAGCTCGCCTGATCAAGCACTTCAAGGTCGTGTTGCTGGTTTAAGGGTAGCTACAACATCAGGAACTCCTGGTGCGCCACAAGAAATTAGAATTAGAGGGGAAGGTTCAATCTCTGGATCAAACTCACCTTTATTTGTAATTGATGGTGTTCCGGTAAACAATGGTTCTATTAGCCCTTTACTAACTGACATGGGTATTTTATCTATGCTTAATGCTTCTGATATTGAAAGCATTACAGTTCTTAAAGATGCTTCTGCAACTGCTCCTTATGGTGCAAGAGGATCAAATGGAGTTATTGTAATTACTACAAAAAGTGGTAGTGCTGGTGAGGTTAAATATGACTTAAATACTCAGTATGGTTTTCAAAACTATGCTATAGACGAGCGTCCAATGTTAACAGGTAATCAAAGATTTGAACTTGGTGCAGAAACACTCATTAATGATTATGGCTGGAGTCAATCCGATGCTAACAACTATGTCTTAGCAAATTTTGCTGGTGCTGCAGATTGGGATGCTGGAGGAAGAATTGATGGTAACTGGGAAGAGCTTATTAAAGTTAAAGATGCTCCTTACCAATCTTATGACCTGTCAGCTTCTGGAGGATCTGCTCAAGAAAATTTCAGAATGTCTGTAGGATATAAAAATACGATAGGTACATCTGTTGGTACAGATTTTGAAAGTATAAGTGGATCTTTTACTTATAGAAGAAAATCTGGTAAAGTTGATATTATCACAAGTAACAGGGTAACTAACTCGGTTCAAAATGGTATTCATGAAGGTGGTTCTTTTTTTGGAGCTCCACAAGCAACCAGAATATTTATGAGTCCATTTGCACAACCTAAAAACCCTGATGGAACATGGAACATCAATCTTCCAACTAGTGTATTTAACACACTTTATTTAGCTGAGAAAAATATTCAGCAAAATGATGGTACTAGAATGCTCTCCAATACGACAGTAAATTATAAATTCTCTGAAGATATTAAGTTTAGTACTAGAGTTGCTTTAGACTATACTTTAGGTGCTTCTCATGAATACAGAAATCAATTTCACGGAGATGGAAAAGGTAGGAATGGTTATTCTTACCAAAACACAACTAGAACACAAACTTTGGCTTTAACTAATACCTTATCATATGATAAGACTATTAATGATGTACACTTTATTTCTGCTTTAGCTCAAATGGAATGGCAAAAAAATAAAAGTACATCTAACTCATCCTCAGGGTATGGTGTTGCTGCTGAAGGATTATATTATGTAGCTAGTTTTGGAACAGACCAGAGTGCTTATGGTGGATTTAGTGATTGGAAACAACTTTCTTATTTAGGGTTATTAAACTACTCTTATATGGATAAGTATATTGCTGATTTTTCATTTAAAAATGAAGGTTCTTCTAGGTTTGCTTTAGGATATAGATTCGGAAACTTCTGGTCAGCAGGACTTGCTTGGAATATTAGTAATGAAAACTTTTTATCTGATAACAAAGTAATTAACAACTTAAAGTTTAGAGCTTCAATTGGAGAAACCGGAAGTAACAGTGTTGGATTAAACGCGTACCAGTCTCTATTTGGATACGGTGCTAATTATAATGATCAAGGTGCTGTATACCCATCTTCTTTTGGAAATTTACTATTATCATGGGAAAAACAAACACTTTATGATATAGGTATTGATTTTGGCTTATTTGATAATAGAATCACAGGTTCTGTTGGTTACTATAATAAAAACACAAATGACTTACTTCAAAGTGTTCCTTTATCAACAACTTCAGGTCACAGTTCACAAACACAAAATGTAGGTGAAGTTGAAAATAAAGGTTATGAAATCGAATTATCTGCTGATATCCTTAGACTAGGAGACTTCTCTTGGAATGTCTATGGAAATTATGCCACTAACGATAACAAGGTTTTAAAATTAGCAAAAGATGCTCAAGGAAACGATCTTAACTTAGATGGTGGATATAACAGAACAAGAGCTGGAGAAGCAATTGGCGTTTGGTATATTAGAGGTTGGGCTGGTGTAGATTCTGCTACAGGTAATCCTTTATACTATAAAGGCGGTGCGACTGATCCAAGTATGGAGATTGTAAACAGCTACAATGCTGCTGATCAGGCTGTACAAGGAGGTAGAATTCCTACTTACTCTGGTGGTATTGGTACAAGACTATCATTTAAGAACTTTTATCTTGATGGTAATTTTTACTTCGCAGGTGGACATAAGGTATATGAAAGATGGAGCTGGTATTCTGAATCAACTAACTTACTATCCACTAGATATTACCAAGGTGCTGCCAAGTTAATGGATAGATGGCAAAAACCTGGTGATGTCACTGATGTTCCTAGAATGAGATGGAGCACAAGTACTACTGGAACTGGATCCGGAAATACAACTAGATTCTTACACGATGGTGATTTTGTAAGACTAAGAGATGTAGTTATGGGATACAGTCTTCCTCAAGCAGCTGCTAACAAATTAGGTTTAGACAACGTAGGGTTTAGCGTTAGAGGACTTAACTTATTTACTTGGGTAAAAGACCCAGATTTAACTGTTGATCCTGAAATAAGTAATAGCGGTTCGTGGGAAATATACACGCCACCATTGAAATCTATTTCATTAGGTTTAAACTTAAAATTTTAAGAATATGAAAAATATATATAAATACTTAATGTTATTTGTTGCAGTTACAGTAATTGTTTCATGTAACGAAGATGATCTAGAGCCAACATTAGCTCAAGACAAAGATTTAGCCTCTGGTATTACTTCAGCTGGCGATCTAGCCTCTGTTTTAAACTCTGCCTATGATAGAATGTCCGCATCATCTTATTATGGAAGAGATTTCATTATAGATGGAGATGTTAGAACTGACAATGCTTATTCAAACATGAACTCGGGAAGGTTTGCTAGTTCTGGAATGAACTATACTTCTCAAGGAGCGGGACCGTGGAGTACTATTTATGGCGTAATTGCTATTACTAATATTGTAATTGGAGCAGATGCTGCTGGACTAACAGGAAGTGCAGCTCAAATAGCTCATACTCAGGGTCAAGCTTATGCTTTAAGAGCTTTAGCTCACTTTGATTTGCTTAAATCTTATGGTCAACATTTCATCACTGGTCAAGGCGGTGCTGCAAGTTTGGGAGTTCCTTATGTAAAAACATATAAAGACCCTGCAAACTTAACTCCTGCTAGAGAAACTGTAGGTTCTAATGTTGGAAATATAGCTTCAGATTTAACTACTGCAATAGCAATGATGAGTCAATCTTTAGATGGTTCATCTAGTTACATGACTGTAGCGGGTGCTTACGCTGTGTTAGCAAGAGCGGCTTTATATGCTGGTTCTGTAGATCCAAGTTTATATGGAACTGCTGGAACTGCTGCTAAGTGGGTTATTGATAATTCAGGTAAAAGTCCGGTAAGTGCTGCAGGTTTTGCTGCATCTTATACTACAGACAATGCAAGTAACTCAGTATTTGAACTTGCTTTTTCTGGAACTGACTCAAGAGGAATCAATGGATGTGCTTATATCTTAAGAGGTACGTCTTATGGAGATGTTAGAATATTAACAGGTACTGGAGCTAATCCTGATTTGTATGATATTTTTGACGCTACAGATGTGAGATTTAGTGCTGATATGATTGGTGAAGCACAAGGATATCCTACTGTGCTAGGTAAATACCCTACTATGGATGGATCTGATAATATTACTCCAATTAGAATAGAAGAAATGCACTTAATATATGCGGAAGCAATGCTAAGAGCTGGTGATGCTGCAACTGCTTTAACATATCTTAATAACATTCCTGCTGTAAGAGGATTAGGAGCTGGTTACTATGCTTCTGCAACTCTTGACAACATTCTTTTAGAAAGAAGAAAAGAGTTCTATTTTGAAGGATTACGTTATGACGATTTATTAAGAACTGGTCAAGGCATGCCGCTAATTGACGGATTTAAACAGTTAAATGATGACCTAACGGGAACTCCTCCTTCATACGGAAGTTATAGAACTGCTTTCCCTATTGGAATAGGCGAAATGAATGCCAATCCTAACATGGTAGAAAACTACGGATACTAATATCTTAAACTAACCAAGATATATACTGACTAAACCCGCTTAATTGCGGGTTTTTTTATTTTAATAATACAGAAATGTCCAAATGAATTCAAGAGAAATAAAAAATAATTTAAGATTAATCAATGACAGTTGGCAAGTAGTTGAAAATAAACTACGAATAAACATTAACTTTTTAAATTTTAATTCTGCATTTAATTTCATGAAAGAAATTGCTAAAATAAGTGAAGAATTGAATCACCATCCGCAATGGACAAATAACTACAATAAATTAGAAATAATCTTGTGGACACATGATAAACAAGCACTAACCTCTTTAGATTTTACTCTTGCAAAGAGAATAGACGAGATACTACTTAAGTTTAAGAAAGTTTAGGAATATAAACCAAACATACAACAGCTAAAGCAAATAGAAATGCAAAGAATACAGCACCTGCAGAAATATCTTTAATTAATCCTATTTTTTTATTGAAATCAGGATGAATAAAATCAGCTACTTTTTCGATTGCAGAATTTAAAGATTCCGCAGTTAGAACTAAACTAATTGCTAACAAAACAAATAACCATTCAGTAATAGATAAATCAAGATAATTACCTGCTATAACAAACAATATGGCTATAAAAATCTGAGCTTGAATGGAATGCTCAGTTTTAATTAAATAAAGAGCTCCCTTTAAAGAATAATAAATAGCTTTTAATCTTCCTGAAATGAATTTTATCATATCTAGTTAATCTATTATAAATATATAATTAAATTTAATAAATGTTTGACTTAATATTATATGTAATAAGTATGTCTTAATGGTATGGTTATTGATCCTATAGATTTATGAAAAAACAAATTCTTGTATTAGTAATTTTATTATTGTTTATAAATTCAAATTATTCTCAAATTAACCCAGGGAATATTGAAATTGTACGTGATAATTATGGTGTACCTCATATCTATGGTAAAACTGATGCAGAAGTGGCCTACGGCTTAGCCTGGGCTCATTCAGAAGATGATTTTAAAACAATTCAACAAGCTTATCTTGCAGGTAATGGCATACTAAGTAAATATTTGGGAATTAAGGGGGCACCTGCTGATTTTTTAACTCAATTAATAGAATCCAAAGAAACTGTTGATAAACTTTATAGCACTTTAAGCTCAGATTTTATAAAAGTTGCTGAGGGTTATGCACAGGGAATTAATAAATATGCTGAATTACATCCTAGAGAAGTTCTTGAAAAGACATTATTTCCTGTGACTGTAAAAAAGATGTTGCGATATTCATTTTTACAACTATTTATTTCAAATGAAGCAGGCAACTTAGTTAGTTCTATAGTTTCAAACAAGGTTCCTAGACCTAATCCTATTAAGGCGGAAATGAATGGGTCTAATGCCTTTGCTTTTAACTCTAATAAAACTGGTAAAAACGAAACCTATTTAGCAATAAACACTCACCAACCACTTGACGGGCCTACATCCTGGTATGAGGCTCATTTAGTAAGTGAAGAAGGTACTAATATTATTGGAGCCACGTTTGCGGGAGCTCCCACTCTGTTAATAGGAGCTACTGAAAATTTAGCATGGACTCATACAGTTAACTATCCTGATAAAGCAGATGTTTTTGAACTTGAAATGCATCCAACTAAAAAGTGGCATTACCTTGTGGATGGAAAAACTTATAAACTAGAAAAAAAACAAGCTAAATTATTTGTAAAATTCCTAGGTATTAAGTTAAAAGTAAACAGAAAATACTTTACAAGTATTTATGGTCCTACTCTAAAAAATAAAAGTGGTTTCTATTCTATAAGAACTCCTAGTTTATTTAATATAAAATCCTTAGAACAGTGGTGGAGAATGAATAAAGCTAAGTCATTTACTGAGTTTTATAATATTCTTAAAAAGAATAATCTTCCTGGTTACAATATTGGCTACGCAGATAAAAATGATACTATTTTTTACATATCAAATGGGATTATTCCTAAGAGAAATAATAATTATGACTGGAGAAAAGTAGTCCCAGGAAATACCAAGAAAACACTTTGGAATAATTACTATAAAACCGAAGATCTTCCTCAAGTTTTAAATCCAAAATCTGGATATATCTATAATGCGAATCATAGTCCTTTTAAATCTACTTCAAAAGATGAAAACCCGCTTGCTGAAAATTTTTCAAAAAATATGGGTTATGAATTATATGATAACAATAGAAGTACTAGACTTTACGACTTAATTAACTCATATGATAAAATTGATTACCAGGATTTTAAAAACATAAAGTATGATAGAACCTTACCCACTCCATTAAACTACAACTATGTTAATGTTAATGAGTTATTTGAAATGAATTCTAATGATTACCCTGAAATTTCAGACTTAATTCAAATAATTCAAAACTGGGATAGAGAAGCTAACGCGGAATCATTTGGAGCAGGAGCCTATGCTATGGTTTATTATAATTTAGGGAAATACTACCCAAAACTTAAAGAAGATAAAATTGTAAGTAAAGAAATGTTAGAAGAATGTCTTAAAGAAGTTAAATTGAAAATGATCGAATCTTTCGGAACTATTAATATTAGATTAGGAGACTATCAGAAACTGGTAAGAGGAAATAAAGAAATTTCTATATTTGGAATGCCAGACGTAATCACAGCGATGAGAGGAGTTGATTATAAGGATGGTAAAATAAAAATTACTCATGGTGAATCCTATATCGAACTAGTGAAGTTTGTAGATGGAAAGGTAGAAATTGAATCTGTTATTTCTTACGGAAGTAGTGATCACGAAGATTCCCCACATTACAATGATCAAATGGAAATGTATTCTAAATTTGAAACAAAAAAAATGACTTTTAATAAAGAGGAAATTTATAAAAATTCTAAAAAAATATACAACCCAAAGTAAATTATGAAATCCAAGATACTTTTAATTACCGTTATTATACTTTTAATAACAAGCTGTAATTCTGTTAAAAAAGAAAGTTCTAAAATCATTGAAGGTGAGATAGTTCACACAGTGTATTTTTGGTTAAATAATCCAGATGACTTAGAAGAGGTGTCTTTATTTGAAAAAGAAATAAAAAAGCTAATGAATACTAATAATTTAGCTTTAAAAATGCATTTAGGTAAACCGGCAAGTACTACTAAAAGGGGTGTTATAGATAATTCATATGATTATTGTTTGATTTTCACGTTTCCATCTTTGAAAAATCAAAGAATATATCAAGATCACCCAAGTCATTTGATTTTTATTGATAAAGCTAAGCACCTTTGGAAAAAAGTTCAGGTTTACGATTCAGCCACTCAGCCTATTTAAGAGGCTTTAAAGCCTTTAAATATATCTCTTCATAAAGTGGAACTATTTTTTTGATATCAAATTCCTGAGCCTTCTTATAGGCCCTAGTTTTAAACTCATCTAGTACTTTTGGATCTTTTAATATCGAAATTGCATAATTAGACATAGATTCGACATCGTCTTTATCTGTTAAGTAGCCTGTTTCTCCGTGAATATTAATTTCAGATAATCCTCCAGCATTTGAGGAAATAACCGGAACTTTTGAAGCCATTGCTTCAAGAGCAGCTAAACCAAAACTTTCAGCACTTGAGGGTAATAGAAAAAGGTCAGAATGACATAATTTTTTTTCTACTTGATTTGTATTTCCTAGAAATTCTACTTTTTCAAAAATTCCTAATTCCACACAAAGCTGTTCCGCCATTTCTTTTTCTGGCCCCTCGCCTATCATCACTAGTTTAGAATTGATT
This sequence comes from Bacteroidota bacterium, assembly GCA_027619415.1. Classification (GTDB taxonomy): domain Bacteria; phylum Bacteroidota; class Bacteroidia; order Flavobacteriales; family Flavobacteriaceae; genus MAG-121220-bin8. Next base: position 11,534 of record JAQCFO010000026.1, on the reverse strand, counting down.
TCTTTCTGAATATTATTAAACACATTTATAACATGTCTGATGTTTTTAACTGGTCTAAAATTACTAACGTGAGTTATTATAAACTCATCTGAGACTTTTGGGTTTTCATCAAGACATTTTAGCTGTTGAATGTTGTATTTATTTATGTCAATAAAGTTTGGAATCACATGTATGTCTTTAGTGATTTCAAATTGATCCAAGGTGTCACTTTTAAGACTTTCTGAAACGCAAGTAACTAAATCTGATTTATTAATACTAAAGGTTACTGCTGTTTTATAAGATGGATGATTTCCAACTAGTGTGATGTCAGTTCCATGCAGTGTGGTTACAATAGGCACATTAATAGATTGATCTTTTAGCATCTTCTTTGCCATATACGCAGCATATGCATGAGGAATAGCATAGTGAACATGCATTAAATCTATAGAATTATTTTTTATCACTTCAACTAGTTTTGTTGAGAGTGCTAATTCATATGGTGCAAAATTAAAAAGAGGGTAATCAGGAACTTCAACCTTATGAAAGAACAATCCATTATTTAAGTTGTTTAACCTAACTGGCTTTTTGTAAGCAATAAAATGAACCTCATGACCATGTTCAGCTAATGACATTCCTAATTCAGTGGCAAGAACTCCACTCCCACCAAAAGTAGGGTAACAAACTATCGCAATTTTCATTCTTTATTTTTAATTAAATGATTCATAAATCACTCTTTGAATTTCTGTTCTAATATTATATTTTGACAACATCTTGTTTTCCATTGTAGGAAATGTTCGATTCGACAAAAACACATAAACTATCTTGTTTTCAGGATCTGCCCAAGTATAGGTGCCAGTAAATCCAGAATGACCAAAACTAGACATGGGAACACAACCACAAGTAGTCGAACTATCATCTAATTGAGGTTTGTCAAAACCTAATCCTCTTCTGTTACCATCATCACAATAATAACATGTGTTAAAGTTATCAATAGTTGAGTTAGAAAAAAATCTTTTACCACCATAATAACCACCTTGCAAATACATCTGCATGATTTTAGCTACATCATTAGAATTAGAAAAAAGTCCAGCATGTCCACCTATTCCACCTTGCATAGCAGCACCCATATCATGAACAAAACCTCTTAAAGTATCGTTTCTGAAATAATTATCAACTTCTGATGGAACTATTTTGTTTACAGAATAGAATTCTGTTGGATTATAAGTCGTATAATTTGCTCCTAAATCAAATAATAGTTTCTTTTTAATTTGATAGTCTAAAGAGTTATTGTACTTACTTTCTAGATAATTTTTAAAAAAATAATACGGTAAATCACTATACAAATAAGATTTTTTTTCTGAGAGTTCACTTTTTATTATTCTCGAACTAATAGTATCTAAAAAAGAATTTTTTAAATAAAGCTTTTCAGCTACACGAATAGTAAATTTTTTTTTTTTTTTTTACTATACCAACTTTCTAAAGGTAGGCCAGTCACACTGTCTATAGTTTGTTTATAAAAAGGTATCCACGGGAATAAACCTGAATTATGAGTTAACATATCCAATATTGTCAAATTACCTTTATCATTTAATAGTGCCTCAGGAAATAAATTTGATAGCGTAGTTTTATTGTCCATTTTTTTTAACTCATACTCATTCATAACAAGTGGTAAAGTAGACAGGATTTTTGTCAAAGAAGCTAAATCATATAAATCATTCCATTTCAAATCATCAGATGAATCATAAGTTTTTTTACCAAAAGATTTATTGTAAATCACCTGACCATTTTTAGCAATTAGAACCTGTGCACCTGGCATCATTTTCATATCAATTGCAAATTTTACAATTGAATCAATTTTATTTAACTTATTTATATCAACACCCTGATTTAATGGATTGCCATAGCTAAGTCTCTTTAAAACTTTTGTTTTTAAAGAAGTGTATACAGGGAAATTTTCGTTAATACTTACTGGTAATATACCTTGAGAAGCTATAGCTCCAAAAATTATTTGTGCTGATTTTTGTTGAGCCGTAATATTATTTTGATAAGAAACCATTATGGAAGAAATATTATTCAAATCAACACCCATTAGAGCGTAAGGCTTTGTAAAAACATTTAAAATTACATTATTAGATTTTGAGATCATCTCCAATATTTCTATCTCATTAGCTGAAAATTTATAACTATCAAAAGGGCTTTTATCCGATTTATGAAATCCTACAACTACATAATCATAAGGTTTTAATAATTTCAATAATACATTATTATAGACTACTGATTTATCTGTGTAATCTATTTTATCAACTTTAGTATAATGATTTAACATTTTAAAAAACTCATCAGAATATGAATCACCCATCTTTAAATAAGCAACTTTAGATGATAGATTTTTTATTGGTAAATTTTCATTGTCATTTTTTATAAGTGTTATAGACTTTTCAGTAAGCTCTTCAAACAACGACTTATCTAATTCTGTGTTTAAATCTTTAGAAATATTCTCAAGAGAAATTTCACTTATTTTATGCAACCCCGCTTTATATTTAGCCAATAATATTTTCTTTACTGAATAGCTAAGCCTCTTTTCGCTAATAATCCCATTTTTCAATGCCTTCTTAATGCTTTTTGTGCTTTCATCTAAATCATCAGGCATTAACAATACATCGTTTCCTGCTAAAAGAGCATTCACGTCAGCTGATTCATCTTTATTAAAATCAACAACACCTTTCATATCCATGGCGTCAGTTATAATAAGGCCTTCAAACTTTAATTTATTCTTTAATAATTTAGTAATAATGTTTTTAGATAAAGTTGAAGGAAGCTTAGGTGTTTTCTCAAGAGAAGGAACTTCCATATGAGCAACCATAACACCTGACAGTTGATTCTTTATCAATTCTTTGTATGGATAAAGTTCCACATTATTAATTCTTTTTGCAGAAAAATCAATACTAGGAAGAGTTTTGTGTGAGTCTGTTGAAGTATCGCCATGTCCTGGAAAATGCTTAGCAGAGCCCATAATACCTTCAGATTGCATTCCCTTTAAGTATGCTAAAGATTTTAAAGTAACGTTTATTTTGTCCTCTCCAAAAGACCTGCTACCTATAATTGGGTTATTTGGATTTGTATTAATATCAGTAACGGGCGCGAAATTGATATGAACGCCTAATCGTTTAGCGTGTGCTCCAATTCGTTTACCAACTTTATATATTAATGAATTATCTTCAATAGCTCCAAGAGTCATGTTAAATGGAAATGAAAAAGCATTATCTAGTCTCATTCCTATACCATATTCTGCATCCATTCCAATTAATAAAGGAACTTTTGAAATAGCTTGAAATTTATTTGTTGCTTTTGCTTGGTCAACAATATTTCCTAATGAAAAAATTAAACCACCTAAATGATTTTTTTCAATAATTGATGAAACTTCTTTCATCTTTTCAGGACCTTGTTTTGTTGCCACCCAAATAGTAAATAGCTGACCTATTTTCTGATCTATTGACAAACTATTATATGTGCTATCAACCCACTTTTTTTGATTTTCAACATCCACAGTTAAAAGTGGATTTTGAGAAAATAAAAATGCTGAAAAAAGAAATGCAAATAATAAAGTGAAATAATATCTCATAGATAATTTATATTAAACTAATGTATTAAATAATTAGAATGATTATTAAAATTTTAGATTAAATGCTTTTTTGAAACTATTAAAAGAACCTGGAGTGCCAACTGCTAATAGCTGGAACCTCCCAATTTAAATTAAAATCATCAATATCAACAACTAAATTATTGTAAACTATCGTCTTTTTAGAAACTGATTTACTAGATACTAATTTTTTAAAATCTTCAATAGACTTATACGTTATGTAGTCGCCTTGTTTAAAAGCAACATTCATCTTGTCTAAAAGAATTACTTCAAAAGTCTTTTCAAGTCCTTGAATGAAATGAACACATGAATCAATAGAACAACCACTTGCTGAAGTTTTAGATTCATCTAGGGCAATAATAATAAATCGATCATATTTGATTTGATAACTAGAAAGCATTTCTGAATCATGTGCAGCCCACGATTTTAAAAAATCTAATATTTTACTATTTAGCAATTCTAATTCTGAATTAATAAATTTCCTGTTTGATTGGTAAATCCAAACTCTGGAATCTTTCGACATTTCAGAAAAAGAGGTTATCATAAATCTGATGCTTGGTTTATTAATTCTGCAATATCTAAAACCTGTACATTGTCTTCTTCTTTTTTGTTTTTAATACCATCTGTAAGCATGGTATTACAAAAAGGACAACCTGATGCGATTATATCAGGCTTTGTATCAAGAGCTTCTTCTGTGCGTTTTATATTTATTTCTTTATCTCCAGGTTCTGCATCTTTAAACATTTGAGCACCCCCAGCCCCACAGCATAATCCTTTTTGTTTACAGCTTTTCATTTCTGATAACTCTGCATCTAATTTCTCAAGAACTTCTCTTGGCGCTTCATAAACATTGTTAGCTCTACCTAAATAACAAGGGTCATGAAAAGTAATTCTTTTACCTTTAAACGCTCCTCCACTTACGGTCAGCCTTCCTTCGTTTAATAGAGATTTCAAGAACTGCGTGTGGTGCATCACTTCATAATTACCACCTAATTCAGGGTATTCATTCTTTAAGGTATTAAAACAATGGGGACAGGTCGTGACAATTTTCTTTACGTTATAACCGTTTAACACTTCAATATTTGATAAAGCTTGCATTTGAAATAAAAATTCATTTCCTGCTCTTTTTGCAGGATCACCTGTACAACCCTCTTCACTTCCTAGTACTGCAAATGAAACATTTGCTTGATTTAAAATATTAGCAAAAGCTTTAGTTATCTTTTTAGCTCTTTCATCAAAACTACCTGCACAACCCACCCAAAATAAAATTTCTGGTGTTTTACCTTGAGCTAATAGTTCCGAAAAAGTATGAATTTCAATTTTTTTCATAATTAATCATATTGTCCGTCATCAAAGACTTGAATTGTCACTTCTTTGTCTACTAAATCAGTGAATTTACCATTATAACGAGTTGCTTTAACAAGATGATTGTCTACCCAATGATAGTTACCTCCTCTAGGTTTACCCATTACCATTCCATGAAATTTGAATCCATGTTTATTTAACCAATCTTCTGTAATCTCTCTATGTTCTTCAATTCTTGATGTAAAAAAACAAATTATATGTCCTTGTTCATACCATTTGTTTAATGTTATTAAAGCATCAGGATAAACGTTTGCAGTAGCCATTCTTTCAGGCTCTTCATTAGGAATGTCATCACAAATAGTCCCATCAATGTCAATTAGATAATTCTTTATTCCTTTAGGTAAAATTGGACTGATATGTTCGCCATCTTTCATCTTATCACTTAAAAGCTTATCTACATCTTCTTTTTTCATAATATTTAATATTTAAAGTTCATTTCTCCAATTCAACTTATCCATTTGATTAAAAGGCCATGGAGCACCATTATTTTCAATGTTTGTCATCATGTTATTTAGTTCAGGTGGTGCATCAGACTTTTCCATAACTAAATATCTTCTCATATCTATTATAATTGAAAGTGGATCTATACCTATTGGACAAGCTTCTACGCAAGCGTTACACGATGTGCAAGCCCATAATTCTTCATTAGAAATATAATTACCTAACAGTTGTTTTCCATCTGACTTAAATTCTCCATTATTTTTATCAATATTTCTACTTACTTCTTCTAGTCTATCTCTTGTATCCATCATTATTTTCCTAGGAGATAGTTTTTTTCCAGTTTGATTAGCTGGACATTCACTTGTACACCTACCACATTCAGTACAGGTATAGGCATTCAAAAGTTGAATCCAAGACAAATCAGAAACATCCGATGCACCAAACTTTGAAACTTCATCTGCGGCAGGAGCAGAAAAAGGATCTATTGAGGGATCCATCATCATTTTAACTTCACCTGTAACAGATTTTAAATTTGAAAACTTTCCTTTTGGATTTAAATTTGCAAAATATGTATTTGGAAAAGCTAATAAAATGTGTAAATGTTTTGAGTAATATAAATAATTTAAGAAACTAAGTATCCCTAGAATGTGTAGCCACCAAGCTGTTCTTTCAATTATAAAAACAGTATTAACTGAAAATTTTCCAAATAAAGGAAGAAAAAATTGACTTACAGGAAATGATCCTGCTTTAATGTAATTTAAATCTTCCGCATTATTCTGAAGCCATAAATCAGCTCCATTCATAGTTAAAAAAAGTAACATTAAAACAACTTCTATATAAAGAATATAGTTTGCATCACTTTTTGGCCATCCTTTCATTTCATTTTTCCAAAATCTATTAATTTTTAGGATATTTCTTCTTGACCAGAAAAAAACTATAGACACAATCACAAGAAGAGCAAAGCACTCAAAAAAAGAAATCAGAAAATCATAAAAAGAACCTAGGTATGGTGCGAAGACTCTATGAGTTCCCAGAACTCCATCAACTACTATTTCTAAAAGCTCAATATTAATAACTAAAAAACCTACGTAAACTATAATGTGTAAAATCCCTACAATTGGTTTATCGATCATTTTGGACTGTCCAAATGCAATTCTTAACATTTGTAACCATCTTTGTTTTTTATTGTCTGAACGATCTTCTTTTATACCTAGATTTATATTTCTATAAATTTTTTTTACATTTTTAGAGAAATGATAAATTGCAAAAATAAAAATAATAGCAAATAATATGTTCGGTAAAATTGAAATCAAAAGTTATTTATTTTTTGCTTGATAAGATTTATTTTTTTTTCCAAAAACTGAAAAATGAATATATCTTTTAGGGTTCAGTCTAATATCTTCTAAAAGTAAATCTATAGACTTTGAAGCATTATTTAAGTTTTGAAACAAAGTGTCACTTTCTATAAGTTTAGAAATTGTGCCATTTCCTTTATTGATATTTTTTAAAATACTGTTTAAATCATCAGAAGAGTTTTTGAAATTCTTAATAGTAGTGCTTAACTCTGATTGATTAATAGTTTCTGAAATTTCTGAAAGATCTGTTGAAATATTCAAAATATTATTAATAGTTTGATCAATATTTGTTTTATTAGATTTCATTACTGATTTAATCATCACAGAAGTTTCTTTTAAGTCTCTAATAGTTTCGCTGAAGTCAGAAACGCTAGTTCTTAAATTAGCTCTTGTAGGATCATCAAAAATTGAGTTTACTTTATCTAGAACGCTATTTGCGTTCACAATCATGGATTCTATATTTTCCTGTAATGGATTAAGCCTCTCATTTACAAGTTCAGTTAATCCTGGAGCTACAGATGAAGTTAATGTATCATTATAAACCGCTACTCTACTGTTATCATTAGCTGGTATTATAGCCAATGCTTTTCCCCCAATTAACCCAGTCTCATAAATTTGAGCAATACTGTTTATTGAAAATTTGATGTTATTTTCTACTCTAAACTTAACTATAAGACTATTGTTTTTGAAAAATGAAATATCTTGAATACTGCCTACTGGAAAACCATTAACAGTAACTGGTGTGCCGTTTACTACCCCTTCTACATCGTTGTATATGGCATAAAAAGCCCTATCATTAACAAAAATATCATTAGATTTCAAGTAACTGAATCCAAAAATAAATAAGCCAATCCCAATTACTACTAGAAAACCTGTTTTTATTTCGTTTTTATTTTTCAATGTAAGATTATATTTATGAATCTAAAGTTATGAATAAATTCTTCAAAAAATTAATTAATTAGAGGTAAAAAATCATCTAAAGAAATTCTAAGTCCATTTTTAAATGCAACAATTTTAGAATCTTTATAGCCAGTTTCTTTTGCCTTTGTCAATAGTTTTTTAGCAGACTCATAATCCTTTGTTTTTCCAAAAAAATACTTATAAACTTGGTCAATTTTATCTACACTTAGATCAGAAAGTCCTTTAAAATTATAAGACTTTAATGGAAGGTTCTTTTTACTAGATGCAATTTGAATTTTTAATTCAAAATAATCTTGAGATCCAGAAATTAAATCACTCTCAAATGAATCATTCACATTAATTCCAATTTCATTGTTAAAGAGTTCTTTGTATTTAATTATTCCTTTTGCTATTGATTGAGACATTTCTTTTTGTCCTTTTTTTGAATTTAAATAAGCTCCTTCTTTTTTATTAGTTAAAAACCCTGTTTCAACTAGAACACTTGGCATGTAAGTATATTTTAAAACAATAAAACCAGCTTGTTTTACTGTTCTGTTTTTTCTTTTCAAATCAGAAACAAAAATTTTTTGAATCAAATCAGCTATAACAATACTTTGATCAAGGTAGTCTTCTTGCATAAGCACTAAACTTATAACCGATTCAGGTGAGTTCGGATCAAATCCATCATATTTTTGTTCATAATTTTCTTCTAAAAAAATAACTGAATTTTCTTTTTTGGCAATTTCAAAATTTCTTTGATTAGCATGTAATCCTAAAACAAATGTTCCTGCGCCATAAGCACTTGAATCATGAGAATCACAATGAATAGATATAAATAAATCTGCTTTAGCTTTATTAGCTATGTCTGCTCTTTTAAATAAATCAACTTTAACATCTTTTGTTCTTGTATAGACTACATTAAACAAAGGATTTTTGTCAAGTATTTCACCTACCTGAAGAGCAATATTTAGTGCAATTTTTTTTTCGTAGTAACCATTCCCTGTGTTTCCTGGATCTACACCCCCATGACCAGCATCTAAAACTACCGTAAATGGTTCTGTTTTTTCTTGAGAAAACACATTAGGACTAAAGAAAAAACATAAAACAGTTAACAGAACTTTTAATATATATCTAACTATATTATTCATATAAAATTATGACTCCAAAAATATATGTAATTTTACTATCAAATTTAATAGTAATTGCAAACAAAAAATTCACACATATTTAGAATTGTTAAATTAATTTTTATTTGCATGCTATTGTTTAATATAAAAATTAATTATTCACAAGATGTTAAAAAAAACGATTCTATTGTTTCTAATGATTCAATAACTAAATCTCCCTTTCTGCTTGGTAAAATAACAAGAAACGCTAAAGGGTATATTAAAATTAATAAAGCAGAGGGAAAACTATATCTATATGATAAAGCTGAACTTTATTATTTAGATACAGAATTAAAGGCGGGAATAATAGTTTTGGATTACAATAAGAATGAAGTATCTGCTGGAAGTATAAAAGATTCATCGGGAAAATTAATACAACCACCCTACTTTAAGCAGGCAGGAAATGAAGTTAATCCTGATTCAATAAGATTCAATTTTGATACAAAAAAAGCTATTATTTGGAACTCAAAAAGTGAACAAGACGGAATGAACATATCAGCCTTAGTTACAAAAAAAGAAAATGATTCTGTGTACTTTATTAAAGAAGCTACAGTAACCACATCAAAGAACACTGTTGACCCCGATTATTATATACGAATTAGAAAAGGCAAGTTTATTCCTAAAAGTAAAATAATAGCAGGTTTAAGTAACTTATACATAGCTAATGTGCCAACCCCTATTTTTTTGCCTTTTGCTTATTTTCCTTTAACTGAAAATAGAAGAACTGGATTTATTTTTCCAAGTATAGGTCAAAATAATGATAGAGGGTATTTTGTTCAAAACGGAGGTTATTATTTTGCTCCTAGTGATTTGTTTGATATCACATTACTTGGAGATTATTACACAAATGGAAGTTATGGTTTTAGAACTGAATCAAAATACAAAAAAAGATATGCCTTTAATGGATCGTTAAGCCTTAGGTTTGAAAATTTAATAAATGGTGAGAGAGGATTGCCAGGTTATTCTAAAAATAATATTTATAACATTAGGTGGTCGCATAGTCAAGATTCTAAATCTAACCCTAATAGTAGATTTTCAGCTTCTGTAAATTTAGGAAGTAGTAATTATTTTAGAGAATCAGTAAATCAACTAAACACTCCTAACTTTTTAAACAATACTTTAAACTCATCAGTTTCTTATTCAAAAACTTTTAAAACATACCCTTCTATTAACTTATCTTTAACTGCCTCACATTCTCAAAACACCAGATCTCAAACTGTGAATATGAGTCTACCTACTCTTCAAGCTAATATGGAAAGAATATATCCATTTGTTAAAAAAAATGGCCAAAAAAAAGGAGTTTTCAAAAATATAAATTTTCAATATTCTACTAGAGGAGAGAATAGAATTCAAACCTCTGATTCGCTTTTTTTAAAAAAAGAAATGTTTAATGATGCCACTTATGGAATGAAACACTCTATTCCTATTAGCACAAATTTTAAAGTTCTTAAAAATATAAGCGTTAGTTTAAGTGGAAATTTTGAAGAAATTTGGTCGGGTCAGACTATAAAAAAGAATGACTATGATATTATATCAGAATCTCAAGGTAAAAAAGATACTATAAAAGGGTTTGACAGGTATAGTAAATATAATTTTAATGCAAGTGTTGGAACAACAATCTATGGAGTATTTAATTTCAAAGAAGGCAAAAGAATCCAATCCATTAGACATGTCATGCGCCCATCTGTAACTTATGGAATAAATCCTAGTTTTGAAAAATATTATGATAAGTACATCATCGATGCGAACGGGAACACAAGTGAATACACACGATTTGAAGAAGGTTTTTTTGGTTCTCCTGGAAATAAATTTTCTAGTTCAATAGGATTAAGTTTAAGTAATGTTTTAGAGGCAAAAGTTAGAGATCGTGATAGTTCCGTAGTTGGACCAAAAAAAATAAAATTATTAAATAATCTAAACTTAACAACTAGTTATAATATAGCTTCTGATTCTTTAAATTGGAGTCCAGTTAGAATGACTACTGGAACTTCATTGTTCGATGATAAATTAAATATAAACATTGGGGCTACTTTTGATCCGTATTCTATAAATGAAAATGGCTCAAGAATTAATAAGCTAAACATTAGTGATAATGGAGAACTTTTTAGGATGACTAGTGCAAATATAAATATGGGTTTTTCATTTTCAAGTAAAAACTCTAAAGAAGATAAATCTTCAAATTCTAGTCAAAGCAATTCAAGAAGCGGAGGAAGAGATGATGACTTATTTGGAAGAGTAGACGATTTTGCAGATAGCTCATTTGACAAGGATAATGAAGAAGAAGAGGAAGATGAAAAAGATTTAGATTTTTACAACAACAAAATGCCATGGGATATTAGGCTTGCTCATTCCTTGACCTATTCAAATAATAGAGCTCAAAAACAAATAACCAATAATTCTTTGATGTTTTCTGGCAATATTTCATTATCAAAAAAATGGAAAATTGGAGGATCATCAGGTTATGATTTTAAAAATAGTGGCGTAACTTATACTCAACTAAGGTTTGAAAGAGATTTAGATAGTTGGAAAATGAATTTTAACTGGGTTCCGTTTAGCACTAGAGCTTCTTGGTATTTCTTTATAGGAATAAAATCAAGCCTGCTCAGTGATTTAAAATATGACAAAAGACGATTACCTGATAAAAGGCTTTAGAATGAGATATATACTTTTAACTCTATTATTTGAATA
>JAQCFO010000055.1 GCA_027619415.1 Bacteroidota bacterium | reverse complement strand
AGTATTTAATAATGTCGAGATCTATTGATAATATTGTTCTTTTAGAGTCAAACGTTAATAAGTTAAATTCTTTAATAATTAAATTAAAAAGCGAAAATTTGAAAATTATTAATGAATTAAATTTAAAAGATGAATCGTTGATTGAAAAATCTGATGAGTTAAAAGAATGGAAAGATAAATATCAATCATTAAAAATTGCAAATACTTTCTTAGGTAGTAAAGATAAATCATTAACAAAGCTTAAAATTAATAATCTTGTAAAAGATTTAGATAAATGTATATCAAATTTGAGTTCTTAAAATATTAATTTGCAGAAAATTAAACTAACTATAGCAAGTAGAATTTACCCTCTAAATGTTCCAGTTGAACAAGAGGAAGGCTTGAGGACTGCATCAAAAAAAATAGAACTGATGATAAAGCATTATGAGGAAAACTATGCTGTAAAAGACAAACAAGATGTTTTAGCTATGTGTGCCTTACAGTTAGCAACTCAAACAGAGCAAGAGAATTTTAGTGAAGCTAAAATTAATGAAGAAGTTAATAAGCGTTTAGAAAAAATTAATCAAACAGTTCAAGACATTATTAGCTCATAACACGTTCATTTAAATAAATTAACTTACGCCTACATCAATTTTTTTGATAAACTCAACGCGAATTTTTTTATAAAGGGTGAGTCAAATCTGCTAAAGCGTGCCTTTCACAAGGATACTTGATCAGTTTGTTAGCCTTAATCTTGTTTTATTAAGAGTTTATACAAAACTTTCATGATGTAGGCTTTTTTTTTAACAAAAATTAAAATAAATATGGAAATTTTCACAATAATAAATATTAGCATAACACTTGTTGGAATTGTAGCTGGGTTTTTAATTTCTAAATTATTAGAAAAAACATCAGTTACTAAAACTATAGACAATGCTAACATAGAAGCTACAAGAATTCTTAAGTCTGCAGAGATTGAAGGTGAAAGCATGAAAAAAGATAAAATGTTTCAAGCTAAAGAAAGGTTTTTAGAATTAAAATCTGAACATGAAAAACATATTCTTAATAAAGAGAAGGATTTAATTGAAGTTCAAAAAAGAATAAAAGATAAAGAGACTCAAGTTTCTAATGAACTTTCAATCAATAAAAAAAATAATCAAAGTGTTATAGATAAAATTACTGCTTTAGATAAAAAACTAGAATTGTTTGAGAATAAAAGCGTTCAAGTAGATAAAATGCATAAAGAACAGGTAGAAAAACTTGAGAAACTTTCAGGTTTGTCTGCTTCAGATGCAAAAAAAGAATTGGTAGAATCTTTGAAAGAAGTAGCAAAATCTGAAGCTTTACAGTTATCTCAAAGTATTATTGAAGAAGCAAAGCTTTCTGCTACTCAGGATGCCAAAAAAATTATCATTAACACAATTCAAAGAGTTGGAACTGAAGAAGCAATTGATAATTGTGTTTCTGTATTTAATATAGAATCCGATGATGTTAAAGGAAGAATAATTGGAAGGGAAGGTAGAAATATTCGTGCAATTGAAGCTGCTACGGGAGTTGAGATTATTGTTGATGACACTCCTGAAGCAATTATTTTATCTTGTTTTGATTCTGTAAGACGAGAGGTTGCAAGACTGTCACTTCATAAGCTAGTTACTGATGGTAGGATTCACCCTGCAAGAATTGAAGAAGTTGTTAAGAAAACTTCAAAGGAAATCGAAAATGAAATTATAGAAGTCGGTAAAAGAACTGTTATTGATCTTGGAATTCATGGTTTACACCCCGCTTTAATTAAAGCTGTTGGTAGAATGAAATACAGATCTTCATATGGTCAAAATCTCTTACAACATTCAAGAGAAGTAGCAAAATTATGTGGAATTATGTCTTCAGAACTTGGATTGAACCCTAAAATAGCTAAAAGAGCAGGTCTTCTTCATGATATTGGTAAAGTTCCAGAAGATGAAACGGAAACTCCTCATGCTTTACTTGGAATGCAATGGGCTGAAAAGTATGGAGAAAAACCAGATGTTTGTAATGCAATTGGCGCTCATCATGACGAAATAGAAATGAATAATTTGATTTCTCCAATTGTTCAGGTTTGTGATGCTATTTCAGGGGCAAGACCAGGTGCTAGAAGACAAGTATTAGATAGTTATATACAAAGACTAAAAGAGTTAGAAGATATCGCTTATGGATTTAAAGGAGTGAATAAAGCATTTGCTATTCAAGCAGGTAGAGAGCTTAGGGTTATGGTTGAAAGCGATAAAATATCTGATGATCACGCAGCGAAATTATCTTTTGAAATATCTCAAAAGATTCAAACCGACATGACTTATCCAGGCCAGGTTAAGGTTACGGTAATTAGAGAAACAAGAGCTATTAATATAGCTACTTAGATATTTTTTTTTGCCATTTCCAAGCAGATGCCATAGCTTGATCTAAACTCAATTCTGCATTCCAGTTAAGTTGTTTATTTGCTTTAGAAGTATCTGCAAAGGCAGAAATTATATCTCCAACTCTTCTTGATCCAATTTTATATTTTAATTTAGTCTTAGAAACTTTTTCAAAACTTGTTATTGCTTGAAGAACAGAAGTTCCTTTTCCAGTACCAATATTATAATACTCGTAATTCTTAGAATGATGATTATTAATCATGCTGATTAACGCAGCTGTATGAGCTTTAGCTAAATCAACAACGTGAATGTAGTCCCTGATGCACGTTCCGTCTATTGTTGGATAGTCGTCGCCAAACACAATTAATTCACTTCTTATTCCAACTCCAGTCTGAGTAATAAAAGGAACTAGGTTTTGCGGAATTCCTAATGGTAACTCTCCAATTTCAGAAGATTCATGAGCCCCAATAGGATTAAAGTATCTTAACGATATAGCTTTTAGATTTTTACTAGAACTAACTGTGTCAGTTATTATTTCTTCACAAATTTGTTTTGTATTGCCATAAGGTGACTCAGCTTTTTTTATAGATTCTTTTTCTGTTATTGGAAGTATTTTTGCTTGACCATAAACTGTACATGATGAACTAAAAATAAAATTTATTGATTTATTTAATTTTTTTATTCCCTTTAAAACATTTACTAGAGAATAAATATTGTTCTCATAATAATCTAAAGGATTAGTGACGCTTTCACCAACAGCTTTTGATGCAGCGAAATGAATAACCCCAGTTAAATCACTATGCCTTTTAAATAAATCAATAACTAAATCAGGTTTTTTTAAATCAATATTTTCAAAAGCAATGTTTTTACCTATAATATTTTTTAAACCATCCAAAACCTCAATTGATGAGTTAGATAGGTTGTCTACGATTACTACTTCAAAACCTTTAGATTGCAACTCAACTACTGTATGACTTCCTATATAACCTAGGCCACCAGTTATAATTATTTTTGATGAATGATTAATCATTATATTTAATATATCTTATAAATATAAAAGTTTTTAAA
>JAQCFO010000005.1 GCA_027619415.1 Bacteroidota bacterium | reverse complement strand
TATTAAAGTTGTACCAGGATCGGGCTGAATTATAATTAATATTATAGGTATTAAAATAATTAAAAAAGAATAGAATTGAGTTTTAATTGTTTTAATATTTACGTTTATCTCGCTTAAAAATTTTGCTAAAGCTAGTGCGGTTATCGGCTTTGTAAATTCGCTTGGTTGAATTCCGAATCCAAAAGCTTGATACCAAGAAGTTGCTCCTGAAATGTTTTTCCCAAATAAAAACAGTCCTATTAATGACAGGATTGATAAAATGTATAAAACACTCGAAAACTTTTCAAAAAATTTAAATGGTAATGTTTGAATTAGAAAAAATATAATTATGGATATAAAAACAAATAAACATTGTTTTCCAAAGGGATATTTTAATGAAAATGCACTTTCAAGTAAGTCAGTATGAGTTGCTGAGTATATATTAATTAATCCCAATAAAACTAATAGACTTAATATTGCTAAACTAATCCAGTCTATTTTTTTTATATTTATTTCATTCATTTATTTTGAAATTAGATTTTAAATAAGGTTTTAGATATTCATTAATTAAATTTCCATTATAAATGTATTTCTCAAGATACTTTCTGTTAATTTTTTCATTTAAATACTTTTCCATCATAAGGCTTGCTATTGGTGCAGCCCATCTTGTTCCCCAGTAACCGTTCTCGATAAATACTGCAATAGCAATTTTAGGATTATCTTTTGGGGCAAACCCAATAAAAACAGAATGATCTGTTAATTGAAGACGCTTACCATTAATTTTGATGAAATTTTCTGAAGTACCAGTTTTACCTACTACTTTAATTCCTTTTATTTTCGCATTTTTTGCGGTACCCTTTTCAATTACATTATACATCCCTTCTATAACCTTTTCAAAATGAATTGAGTCGATTGTTGTGTATTTTTTTGTTTTGAACTTTTCGTTTATATCCTTATTACTAATTTTTTTTACTAAGTGAGGAGTTTTAAACCACCCTCTATTTGCAATTGCTGCGGAAAAATTTGCTAAT
The DNA here is from genome assembly GCA_027619415.1 of Bacteroidota bacterium. Taxonomy (GTDB): domain Bacteria; phylum Bacteroidota; class Bacteroidia; order Flavobacteriales; family Flavobacteriaceae; genus MAG-121220-bin8. The sequence continues at coordinate 78,200 of JAQCFO010000005.1, read as the reverse complement.
TGCATTGGAGTTGTGAGTATTTCACCTTGACCAATTCCATTTGAAATAGTTGTAGCAGCCTTCCATCCACCACCCGGATACCATTTATCATAATATTTGGAATTTGGTATTAAACCAGTTCTTCCAATAGGATGATCGTAGCCTAAGAAATTTCCAAATCCAAAACTACTAACATGCTTTTTCCAATTGTCTAATCCTATTGAAGAGTTAGAAAACTTTTCAATGGATTGCTTGTATATATTTGCAAAATAGGTGTTACAAGAATTATAAATGGCTTTGTCTAAATTATTTATTGTTCCAATATTACAGTGACATTTCATGAACCTTCTACTTGAATAATAATGCCCTTGATTACAATATATAATGGTTTTATCATTTATTACGTTTTCTTGTAATGCAATTAATGCATTTACCAATTTAAATGTTGACCCTGGAGGGTATTGTCCTTGTAAGCCTCTGTCAAACAATGGTTTTCCGATTGTATCATTTTTTAAATTAATATAATTTTTTGATCTGTCTCTTCCTATTAACAAATTCGGGTCAAATGTAGGAGCGTTAACAAGTGCTAGAATTTCGCCTGAACTGGGTTCAATTGCGATTATACTACCATATTTATTTATCATTAAAGAGTCCCCATAAGTTTGTAAATTAAAATCTATCGTCAAATTGATGTCATTTGAAGGCTTATAGACTGTATCGTAAATCCCCTTTTTATAAGATCCCGTAATTCTGTTAAATTTATCTTTTTGATAGTAGATTACACCTTTTACACCCCTTAATTCTTTTTCATAAGCTTTTTCAATTCCTTGTCTGCCAATTAATTCACCTGATTCATAATAACTATTGTCAGTTATTTCGTAATCATTAACTTCACTTATGTATCCTAAAATATTTGAAGCGGAATTTAAAAGATAGTCTCTGTTTGATTTTCTTTGAATACTAAACCCTTTGTATTTCCATAATTTTTCCTGAATAATTGCGTAATCATGTTTCGAAATTTGAGATAAAAAAACTGAGGATTTGATATTTGAGAATTTTTTTGCTTTACTAACTTTAGTAATTAAAGTTTTTTTATCAATCTTCAATATTCTACAAAATTCAATAGTATCTATTTCTTTTAAATCTTTAGGCACGACCATTAAATCATAATAAGGCTCATTTTCAACTAGTAGTTTATTATTTCTGTCAAAAATATACCCTCTTTCAGGGTAATTGTAAACTCTTTGAACTGAGTTTTTATTTGAGAGCTGCACCTCATCATTATTTATTAACTGAATCCAGAACAATCTTAATATAAAAATTATAGTTGATGAAATAATTAATATTGGAAGTAATCTATTTCTCATTTGGAAGAAATAAATAAATAAAAGTAGAACAAAAAATAAATGACAATATTGAGGTATTGATTGTTTTTATGAAAATTAACGGCAGGTGATTTAATGAAAAAACTTCTAATGAAAACATAATGAGATGATGTAAAAAAATCATTATAAATAGATAAATAATTTTTTGATATATGGATGAATCTTTTAGGTAAGTTTTTATCAACTTTACACTTCTAGGATCAAAAAAATAACCAAAAACGATATTTAAAATGTATGGTCTTAAAAATGCTATTGATAAACATGCTGCAGCGTTTAATCCATAAGAGGATGTGAATAGATCTAAAGTGATTCCAAAAGAAAAACTGGTTAATAGGAATATAATTCTGTTAACTTTAATTGGATAGATTAATATGAAAATCAAGCATATATATGGGTCATATGTACCAAATAAATCAAACTTACTAAAAATAAACCCCTGTATTAGAATTAATAAAATAAATCTTGCAATAATAGAAAAGTATGAATTATTCATTTACTTTTTCTTTTAATTGTTTGATTTCATTTTTGAAAAGACTAAATATTAGATATACATTTCTAATACTTGACATGTCATTGTGTGGTTTAACTTCAATTCTTAAGTAAGAATCTAATTTTGAATTTAAAACTACTTTTGAAATTACTCCTATTTTTATGTTTTCCGGAAAAATCGCAGACATTCCCCCAGAAACTATGCTGTCACCTACATTGATGTTAGCTGTTTTGGGAATATCTTTGAGTATAAGCAACTCTGTATTTAAACCTTCCCATTCTAAGCTTCCAAAATAATTAGATCTTTTTACTTTTGCATTAATTTTTGAATTTAAATTTAATATTGACATTATTGAGGAATAATTTTCTGAAACTTCATTTACAATTCCTATAATTCCATAAGGGCTTGTTACCCCCATTTCTTTTATAACTCCATCTTTACTCCCTTTATTTATTATTAAATAGTTTTTCAGAAATGAAACATTATTTGAAATGATTTTAGCATCAGTATAGATAAATTTTTTTCTTAATAAAACGCTATCTATATTTTTATAATTATTATTAAGCATTTCATTTTTTAAGTTGATATTTTCTTTAATTAAGTCAGTGTTGTAATCTTTTAACTTAAAGTACTCAATTATGGAAGAATGTTCTTGTAAGATATTAGTAACGAAATTATTCGATAAATTTATAAATTTATATTTCTGATAGTAATTGGAATCTATTATTAAATAAAGAGAAAAGAGCAACAGAATTAAGAAAACTAAAACATCTTTTTTTTTTAAGATGCTATCAATGATTCGTTGCATAATTATAAACTATTTCACTAAGACACTCTTATACCTTTCTATGTTTTTTAAAGCTATACCTGTACCCCTTACAACTGCCCTAAGCGGATCTTCAGCAATAAATACAGGCAAGTCTGTTTTTTTAGAAATCCTTTTGTCTAAACCTCTAAGCATAGATCCTCCTCCTGCTAAATAAATACCAGTATTATAAATATCTGCAGCTAATTCAGGTGGAGTTTGTGAAAGAGTTTCCATCACTGAATCTTCTATTCTCACAATGGATTTATCCAAAGCTTTTGCAATTTGTCGATAAGATATTAGAATTTCTTTTGGTTTACCTGTTAACAGGTCTCTTCCCTGTACTGACATATCATCAGGTGGTGATTCAAGATCTTCAGATGCTGACCCTATTGTAATTTTTATTTTTTCACCAGTCCTTTCTCCAACAAATAAATTATGTTGAGTTCTCATATAATAAATGATATCCTCAGTAAAAACATCTCCAGCTACTTTAATAGACTTGTCGCAGACTATTCCAGCTAAAGCAATCACTGCAATCTCAGTAGTTCCCCCTCCTATGTCTACAATCATATTTCCTTTGGGCTGCATAATGTCTACGCCAATCCCTATTGCTGCAGCCATAGGCTCATGTATTAAATAAACCTCTCTACCATTAACTCTTTCTGCTGACTCTCTTACAGCTCTCATTTCAACTTCAGTAATTCCGGAAGGAATACATATCACCATTTTTAAAGATGGAGTAAAAAATCTTTTATTTAATGCAGGAATACTTTTAATAAGCAAACTAATCATCTGTTCAGACGCATTAAAATCAGCAATAACACCATCCTTTAGAGGTCTAACTGTTTTAATGTTTTCGTGAGTTTTACCCTGCATTAAGTTGGCTTCATGCCCAACAGCTATGATTTTATCAGTTCTTTTATCAATCGCTACAATTGAAGGACTATCCACTACAACTTTATCATTATGAATAATTAGAGTATTGGCTGTGCCAAGATCAATTGCTATAGATTCAGTCCAAAAGTCAAAAAATGCCATAATTCAATAGTATATTACAAGTTAATAAATTTAATGTTTAAAATGACGAATTCCAGTTAAAACCATTGATAAATTATTTTTATTACAATAGTCAATAGATAAGTCATCTTTAATTGATCCTCCAGGTTGAATTACAGATGAAATTCCTTGTTTTTGAGCTATTTCAACACAATCTGGAAAGGGGAAAAAGGCATCACTTGCCATTACGGATCCTTTTAAATCGAAGTTGAAATTAGCAGATTTTTCAATTGCTTGTTTTAATGCATCAACTCTAGATGTTTGTCCTGTTCCTGAGCTAATTAATTGTTTGTCTTTAACTAAAACTATAGTATTGGATTTTGTATGCTTACATATTTTGGAAGCAAAAGTTAAGTCTTGAATTTCTTTTTCACTTGGCTGTTTAATGGTACACGTTTTAAAATCAAATTCCGAATCAGTAACGTTGTCTTTTTCTTGGTATAAAACCCCATTCAAACATGTCCTTACAGAATCCTTGCTTAATTCAGCGCCTTTTTTTATTAAAATGATTCTGTTTTTTTTAGAGCTCAACAACTCTAAAGCTTGTTTATCATAACTAGGAGCAATTACAACCTCACAAAACAATTTATTAATTTCTTGTGCAGCTGGAAGGTCTATAGGTCTGTTAGAAATTAGCACTCCTCCAAATGCAGAAATAGGATCTCCTGCCAACGCATCTTTATATGCTTCTAAAACTGAATTTCTGGTTGATAAGCCACATGCGTTATTGTGTTTTAAGATTGCAAAAGTTGGCAAGTCTTCATTAAATTCATTCATTAAATTTACTGCGGCATCAATGTCTAAAAAATTATTATAAGACAATTCTTTTCCGTTTTTTTGAGTAAAAAAAGAATTAAAATCTCCATAGAAAATTCCTTTTTGATGTGGATTTTCACCATACCTTAAAGTTCGCCCGTTTAGAAAACTACTTTTATAAACAGCAGTTCCTGAATTAAAGTATTTAAATATTGCGGTATCGTAGTGTGATGAGACATTGAACGCTTTAGCCGCAAATTCTTTTCGAAAAGATTCATGAATTTTACCAGAATTTTTAATAAGTTCAGATAAAAAATATTCGTAATCATCCTTAGATGACACACAAACAACATCTTTAAAGTTTTTTGCAGCAGCTCTAATTAAAGAGATTCCTCCAATATCTATTTTTTCAATTACTTCTTCTTCATTTTTACCTGAAGCGACTGTTTTTTCAAACGGATAAAGATCAACGATCACTAAATCTATATTTGGGATGTCATATTTTTTAATATCAGATAAATCATTTTCATTTTCACTTCTATTTAGTATTCCTCCAAAAACCTTGGGATGTAGAGTTTTAACTCTTCCACCTAAAATAGAAGGGTAGTTTGTTATGTCTTCTACTTTAATAACAGGAATATTAAGTTTTTTTAAAAAATTTTCTGTACCGCCAGTTGAATAAATTTTAACCCCTAAAGAATTAAGTTTTTTTGCGATTGGTTCCAGTCCGTTTTTGTCAAAAACTGATATCAAAGCAGATTTTATTTGTAACATATTTAATGGAAATAAAAATGAAGTATAAAAGTAGTTTTTTTTAAAAAAAAAAAATTAGAAATATTTATTTATTTTAATAATTTTTCAGAAACTAACTCATTGATGGTAGTTAAAAAATCTAAATCAACTTTTAAAAATCTATTGGGATGGTTTGAGTCAATATCAATTTGACCAATATTTATGTTATTTAAAAAAATAGGGACAACTATTTCTGATTTTACATTTACACTGCACGAGAGATAATTAGACTCTTTAGAGACATCGTTAGCAATCATATATTTATTTGACTCTGCAGTTTGTCCGCAAATGCCTTTCCCAAATGGAATTTTAGTGTGTTCAGTAGGCAGTCCAGAAAACGCTTTTAATTCAAGCTGTTTATTGGAAGTGTCGTGGAAATAATACCCAACCCAATCATAGCCATGAATATTTTTTTTTAAATAATCACAAATCAGTTCTAGACTAGAATTAAGATCTAAGTCATTTATAATATTCTTAATTTTATTTAAATCAGATTTATACATAAAAAAAAACTGCCTTAATACTTATTAAGACAGTTCTTGTTATTAATTTTTTACATCATTCCCGGCATACCACCACCACCCATCGGAGGCATAGCTGCTTCTTTAATGTCGACTAATGCACATTCTGTTGTTAAAATCATTCCAGCAACTGAAGCTGCATTTTCTAGAGCTATTCTAGTAACTTTTTTCGGATCTATTATTCCTTGTTTCAATAAATCTACATAGGTTTCAGTTTTAGCATCGTACCCAAAATTACCTTTTCCTTCAAGAACTTTTGCAACGACTACAGATCCTTCGCCTCCTGCATTTTCAACAATTATTCTTAGAGGAGCTTCTATTGCTTTTGCTATAATTTGAATACCCGTAAGCTCATCTAAGTTATCGCTTGTTAGTTTTTCAAGTACTTTTATACATCTTAATAAAGCTACGCCACCTCCTGCAACAATTCCTTCTTCTACTGCAGCTCTTGTAGCGTGTAAAGCATCATCTACTCTGTCTTTTTTCTCTTTCATCTCAATCTCTGAAGCAGCTCCGACATATAAAACAGCAACTCCACCAGCTAATTTTGCTAACCTTTCTTGAAGTTTTTCTTTATCGTAATCAGATGTAGTAGTTTCTATTTGAGATTTAATTTGGTTAACTCTTGCTGCTATAGCTTCTTTATCTCCTGCTCCATTCACAAGAGTAGTGTTATCTTTGTCAATAGTAACTCTTTCAGCAGAACCCAACATCTCTAATGTAGTATTCTCTAAAGTAAACCCTCTTTCTTCTGAGATAACAGTTCCACCAGTTAAAATAGCAATATCTTCAAGCATTGCTTTTCTTCTATCCCCAAAACCCGGAGCTTTAACAGCTGCAATTTTTAAAGAGCCTCTTAATTTATTTACAACAAGAGTAGCTAATGCTTCTCCGTCTACATCTTCAGCAATTACAAGTAATGGTTTACCACTTTGCGCAACTGGTTCAAGTATAGGTAAAAGATCTTTCATTGCAGAAATTTTCTTATCATAAAGCAAAATATATGGAGATTCAAGATCTGATTCCATTTTTTCGGAATTAGTAACAAAATAAGGAGAAAGATATCCTCTGTCAAATTGCATTCCTTCAACTACATCTACATAAGTATCCGTTCCTTTTGCCTCCTCAACTGTAATTACACCTTCCTTGCCTACTTTATCAAATGCTTCTGTAATAAGAGAGCCAATAGTTTCATCGTTATTTGCTGAAATTGTAGCAATTTGTTTTATTTTATCAGATGAGTTACCAACAGTTTGTGAATTTTTGCCTAGTTCGGCAACTACAGCTTCTACAGCATTATCAATACCTCTTTTTAAATCCATAGGATTTGCGCCAGCTGTAACGTTTTTTAAACCTTCCTTTACAATTGCTTGCGCTAATATTGTAGCAGTGGTTGTACCATCACCAGCTAAATCATTAGTTTTAGAAGCTACTTCTTTAACCATTTGAGCTCCCATATTTTCAAGAGCATCTTCTAATTCTATTTCTTTAGCAACAGTAACACCATCTTTAGTGATTTGAGGTCCTCCAAAAGATTTACCTATAATAACATTTCTACCTTTTGGGCCTAATGTAACTTTAACAGCATTTGCTAAAGCATCTACACCTCTTTTGAGTCCTTCTCTAGCTTCTACGTCAAATTGAATTTTTTTTGCCATTTTATTTATATTTTTAAAAGTTTAAACAATTGCAAGAATATCACTTTCTCGCATTATTAAATAATCATTACCCTCTAACTTTAATTCAGTTCCTGAATATTTACCATATAAAACAGTATCACCAGTTTTAACTGTAACAGGGTTTTTTTTTGTCCCAGGACCTACTGCTACTACATTTCCCTTTTGTGGTTTTTCTTTAGCAGAATCAGGAATAATAATTCCAGAAGCAGTTTTTGTTTCAGCTTCTAAAGCCTTAACCAATACTCGATCAGCCAAAGGTTTAATATTTAATTTACTCATAATTTATGTTTTATTTTAAAATATAATTTACATCAATCGTGCCAAATTAAGTCTACTGACAGAATTGTAATATTCAAGTTTAAAAATGACAATATGACATTTATACTTTCTCCTAATTCTATTCTTTAATAGGAATTTCTAAAGGAATTTCTTCAGGCAAAGATTCTGGAATGCTTGATTCAATGTCATTAGGGTTTAAAAGTTTTGAATCAAAATTTTCAGTGTTTTTATTAATTGTAAGATTAGAGAGTAATATCAGCATTAATAAAATTCCAGCTAAAACCCACGTGCTTTTATCAAGAAAGTCAGTTGTTTTTTTTACCCCACCTAATTGTTGAGAATCGCCACCAAATGAAGAAGATAATCCTCCCCCCTTTGGATTTTGAACCATAATCACTAATATTAATAAAAAAGAAACTGAAATTATTAAGACTAAAAATATTGAAAAACTACTCATAACTATTATTTATTTTGTCAAACTATTTTTTATAGTTTTTATTTGGTCTGCAAATAAACTGATTTTTTTTGGATATTTCAAGCAAAGAATCTCATAAGCCTTAATAGCTTCATTATATTTTTCTTGTTTAAAATAAACTTTCGCTAGTGTTTCAGTCATATATTCTTTTTTGCGGATTTTAAAATCACTTGCTAAATCTTTGTTTGATTTTTTTCCATTTGCAGAAATTTTAGGATTTGTTTTTAAGAAATTACTAATCAGCGTGTTATTAGTATTTTCTGAAACTGATTTAGAAATACTTAACCAATCTATAAAAGAATTCTTTGTCTTTTCAGAAGATAATATCTTGACATTCTCAACTGATAAGTTGTTTTTTCTTATCTTCTTTTCTATTATATCATATAAAACACTTCTGTCGGTTGAGTAAATAGCACAGCTTTTTAATGCGTTGTTGAACTTCAAATGATCGTGTTTTTTAAGTCCTATTATTTCAATTATCCGTGCAATTTGAAAAAAAGGATACTGATTTATAATTTTTTTTACTGAAAGACTTTGCTCCAAAGTAATTTTTTTCGGATTTTTTAATAATTGTGAAAAGGTATTTTTATCTAATGCTACCATTTTGCTAAAGATGCGTTAAATATATCTTGTGTTATTCTCTCAAAAATTAAGTCATGAGCTTCAGATTTCACGTTTAGTAGCTGCACTTCTGCAGGATAATCATAGTAAAATGAAAATTTTCTTTCAAAATTATCTTCTTCTTTTTTAATATTAATGAATCTAACATTTACACCTAAACTTAATCTATTTTGAGACGCGGTTAAGTCTGAAGTTGCAGTCATTGGGCTAACTCTATATTCTGAGATTTCGCCTTCATATATTAAATCTCCATCATTACTAACTAGTTGTAGATTGGTTTGATTTTGCAATATATTCTGAAGAGCCAAGGTAAAATCCCTGTCTATTCCAGGTTCATAAATTGATCCAATATTATTTCCGGCATCATTTTGAAAAAAATTCACTTGAAAAGTTTCTGTTCCCTCAGGAATTGAAGCTCCAGTGAATGAGTAACTTCCGCAGCCTAAAATCAGAAATGCAGTTAGAACATAAAATATCTTTATTTTAAAGTTCAATATCATATTCTTTAATTTTTCTATAAAGTGTCCTTTCAGAAATGCCTAGTTCACTAGCTGCGGCTTTTCTTTTGCCGTTATTTCTTTCAAGCGCTTTGATTATTAATTCTAGTTCTTTGTCATGAATAGATAAAGTTTCTTCCTCTTTTATTTCTTCTGCAAAATCAAATTTACCTTTGGAAGACTTTGATACATTAAAAGTAGATTCTTTTTCTTTAATTTCTGCTAATTCATCGTCTTTATTGACATTTGAGTATTCACTATTCAGTTTTTCAAAAACATTAACTTCCTTCTTATCATAATTTACAGACCTGTCAGCATTGTTTAAATGACTAGTAATTTTTTTTAAATCATTTAAATCTTTCTTCATGTCAAATAAAATTTTATAAAGTATTTCTCTTTCATTTGAAAAGTCACTCGCTGATTTTTTATTAATTATAGCTGGAAAATTTGAATTAAAATCAGGTAAATAAGTTTGAAGAAGAGACTTTGAAATATTTCTTTTCTCTTCAAGTACAGAAAGCTGTTCAGCTATATTTCTAAGTTGGCGAATATTTCCATTCCAACGATAAATATTCAATAATTCTTGAGCAGCTTCTTCTAATCGTATAGTAGGCATATTGTATTTTTTAGCAAAATCACTAGCGAACTTTCTAAACAATAGATGAATATCTTCTTTTCTTTCTCTAAGAGGAGGAATTTTAATTTCCACAGTACTTAATCTATAATATAGATCTTCTCTAAATTTCCCTTTTTTTATGGCATTATCCATATCTAAATTAGTAGCAGATACAATCCTAACATTAGTCTTTTGTACATCCGATGCCCCAACCTTAATAAACTCCCCATTTTCTAATACTCTTAATAGCCTTACTTGAGTGGTTAAAGGAAGTTCTCCAACTTCATCTAGAAAAATTGTACCACCATCTGCTACTTCAAAATATCCTTTTCTGGCACTGCTTGCTCCAGTAAAAGCTCCTTTTTCGTGACCAAATAATTCTGAATCAATAGTTCCTTCAGGAATAGCCCCACAATTTACCGCTATATATTTATTGTGTTTTCTGTTAGACAATTGATGAATTATTTTAGGGTAACTTTCTTTACCAACGCCGCTTTCTCCTATTATAAGTACAGAAATATCAGTAGGAGAAACTCTAATTGCTTTTTCAATCGATCTATTTAAAATAGGATCATTTCCTATTATTCCAAAACGTTGTTTAATATTTATTGCTGACGATTCCATATTTTATTTTATTGAGAAGCCAATAGCTTGGCCTATTAAGGTTGCAGAAGTACAACTATTAATTTCGACATTAACAAAATCTCCGATATTATAAAACTCTTTAGGAAATACTACAACTGTATTTTGCTCGTTTCTTCCACTCCAAAAAAGTTTAGATTTTTTTGACTCTTTTTCAATTAATACTTCTACAAATTTTCCAACATACTGATTTGTTCTAAAATCACTGTGTTTTCGTTGTAAATCAATTATCTCTTGAAGTCTAACTTTTTTTACTTCTTCAGCAACGTTATCATCAAATTTTTTCCCCGCATAAGTCCCAGGTCTTTCAGAGTATTTAAACATGTACCCAAAATCATATTTTACTTCATTCATCAAGTCTAACGTAAGCTTGTGATCATCTTCAGATTCATCAGGAAAGCCAGTTATCATATCGTGCGAAATTCCGCATTCAGGAATAATTGTTCTTATTTCTTTAATTAGTGTTAAATACTCCTTTCTTGTATGTTGCCTATTCATTGCCTGTAAAACTTTATCACTACCGGACTGAACAGGAAGATGAATATAATTGCAGATATTTTTATAACTAGACATTGTCTTAATAACACTTAGACTCATGTCTTGAGGATTAGATGTTGAAAACCGTATTCTTAGTTTTGGAAAAGACTCAGCAACTAATTTTAATAATTTTGAAAAATCTATTGAAGATTTTTTTCTTAAATCACTTATTTTATCAAAATCTTTCTTTAAGCCTCCTCCATACCATAAATAACTATCTACATTTTGACCTAATAAGGTGACCTCCTTGTAGTTTGAGTCAACTAACTGTTGAATTTCTTTTAAGATACTTTTAGGATCTCTACTTCTTTCTCTTCCTCTAGTAAAAGGGACGACGCAGAAAGTACACATGTTATCACACCCTCTTGTTATTGAAACAAAAGCAGTTACTCCGTTTGAGGACAATCTAACGGGACTAACGTCTCCATAAGTTTCTTCTTTTGATAAAATGACATTTACTGCACTTCTGCCTTTATTTATTTCTTCAATTAAGTTGGGAAGATCTTTATAGGCATCTGGCCCGACAACTAGATCAACAATTTTTTCTTCATCTAAAAATTTATCTTTTAAACGTTCTGCCATGCATCCAAGGACACCAACTTTTAAATTTTTATTATGCCTTTTTAGTTTATTGAAACTTTCAAGTCTTTTTCGAACTGTAAGCTCAGCCTTTTCTCTAATAGAGCAAGTATTTAATAATATTAAATCCGCTTCTTTTAGGTTTTTAGTTAAAACATAACCTTGATTAGACACTATTGAGGTAACAACTTCGCTATCTGCAAAATTCATTTGACAGCCATAGCTTTCTATATAGAACTTCTTAAAAACTATCTGATCCTTATCGGTTTCTAATATCTCATTTTTAATCCCTAATCCAATGCTCATATATCTTTCTGTTAAAATATGATACAAATATAATTATAAAAAATAAATTATGACAATATGTCAGTAATGTTTTAATTATTAATTGTATTATTTAAATAGTATTAAAAAATATAATATACTTTTGTGATCTCAAATCTTAAACAGATGTCCAAAAATTTAGTAATTGTTGAATCTCCTGCAAAAGCGAAAACTATTGAAAAATACTTGGGAAGTGACTTTAAAGTATCCTCAAGTTATGGTCATATTTCTGATTTACCATCAAAAGAATTGGGAGTAGATATTGAAAATGACTTTAAACCTAAATACATTATTTCTAAAGACAAAAAAGATGTAGTAAAGGATTTAAAGAAAAAAGCATTAGCGGCTGATTTTGTTTGGTTAGCTAGTGATGAAGATCGTGAAGGGGAGGCTATTGCATGGCACTTGTTTGAAAGTTTAAATCTTGAAAAAGCTAAAACAAAAAGGATAGTTTTCCGTGAAATTACAAAAAGTGCTATTTTAAAAGCTATTGAAAATCCTAGAGAAATTAACTATGATTTAGTAAATGCTCAACAAGCAAGAAGAGTTGTTGATAGACTTGTTGGTTTTGAAATTTCTCCAATTTTATGGAGAAAAGTTAAGGGTGGACTTTCTGCTGGAAGGGTTCAGTCTGTTGCTGTGAGACTTTTAGTTGATAGAGAAAATGAAATCAATGACTTTATTTCAAACTCTTCATTTAAAGTTTCTGCTAAATTCAGTAATGCAAATAATGTAGAGTTTATCGCACAGCATTCTGGAAGTTTTAATTCCCTAGAGGATGCCAATGCTTTTTTAGAAAAAAACATTAATTCTAAATTCAACATTTTATCAATTGACAAAAAACCTTTCAAAAAATCGGCTTCAGCTCCTTTCACTACTTCTACCTTACAGCAAGAAGCTTCAAGAAAACTAGGATTTAGTGTAAGTAGAACTATGTCTGCAGCTCAAAGATTATACGAATCAGGGAATATAACATACATGAGAACAGATAGTGTTAATTTATCTGATGATGCTTTAAAATCTGCCGAAGCTGTAATTTCAAAAAATTATGGAGATCAATATTCCAAAAGAAAAAAATATCAAAATAAAAACAAAGGAGCTCAAGAAGCACATGAGGCTATCAGACCAACTAATTTAGCTAACAAGGAAGTTAATATGGAGTCTAATCAATCTAAATTATATAAATTGATTTGGTTGAGAACTATTGCTTCTCAAATGAGTGATGCCACTCTTGAACGAACAACTTTTAAAATTGGGGCAAATAATTATAGTGATGAATTTATTACTAAAGGAGAGGTAATTAAATTTGATGGATTTTTAAAAGTATATATTGACGGAACTGATAATGAGGAAGATCAGAGTAGTGGTGGAATACTGCCTTCTCTAAATAAAGGAGAGGATTTAAGCAATTTAAAAATGATCGCTACAGAAAAATTTTCTCGTCCACCTTACAGGTATTCTGAAGCAGCACTTGTAAAAAAAATGGAAGAATTGGGGATAGGAAGACCATCAACATATGCGCCAACTATTACTACTATCCAAAATAGAAAATATGTTGTTAAAGGTTCTTTTGAAGGGATTGAAAGAGAGTATAAGGAGCTTGTGTTAGAAAGAGGTTCTGTAATTGCGAATAATGCAGTTGAAAATACTGGTTCAGATAAAGGAAAGTTGGTTCCAACTGAAGTTGGCATTGTTGTTACAGATTTTTTGGTGAAAAATTTTAAAGATATTTTGAACTATAATTTTACCGCTAGTGTAGAGCGAGATTTTGATAAAATTGCAAATGGAGATAAAAAATGGACAAAATTTTTAAAAGATTTCTATTCTTCATTTCATCCCTTAGTTGAAGATGTTCAGGAGAATGCTGCAAGAGAAACGGGAGAGAGAATATTAGGCGATGATCCATTAACAGGAAGAAAAGTTAGTGTCCGTTTAGGTAAATTTGGGCCAATGGCTCAAATTGGAACTGTTGATGAAGAAGAAAACCCAATTTTTGCAGGACTTTTGCCTGATCAAAAAATAAGTAAAATCACTTTAGAAGAAACATTAAATCTTTTTAAACTGCCATGTTATTTAGGGGATTTTGAAAATGAAAAAATTGAATCTAATTCTGGTAGATTTGGTCCATATGTAAAACATAATAATATTTTTGTCTCTTTACCTAAAGGATTAAGTCCTTTAGAAATTTCATTAGACAAAGCAATTGAGTTAATTTTAGAAAAAAGAAAAGCTGATGCTCCAATAAGTAATTATGATGGTTTTGACGTGGCTAAGGGTAAAGGTAGATTTGGTCCTTTTATAAAATGGAATGGATTATTTATTAATATTAATAAAAATTATGATTTTGATAATTTAAGCCATGAAGATTGTGCCAATTTAATTGAAGCTAAAAAGAAAAAAGAAGTGGAGAAACTCTTAAGATCATGGGATGATGAAGGGATTAGAATTGAAAAAGCTAGATGGGGGAGATTTAATGTGATTAAAGGTAAAGTTAAAGTCGAACTTCCTAAAGGAACAGATGTAGATAAGTATACTATTGATGATGTTAAAGCTTTATTTCAAAAAAAGAAAACAAAGAAAACGTCTTCTAAACCTAAAAAACAGAAATGATAACTGAGTATTTATTACCAGTTAATAAGGAAATAGTTAATTTCAAGAATGAATTACCTCAGTTAAGTATTGGAAAAAACATTTCTTTTTACAGTTCCAAGAATTTAAATTTAAACGAAGTAGATATCGCTATTATTGGTTTGAAGGAAACAATCATATCCAAAGAGAACAATAACGAATATTTAGAAGTTAACTCCTTCAGAAAGGAATTTTATTCCTTGTATTTAGGAGATTGGAAAATAAATATCATCGATTTAGGTGATGTGATTAATGGAGAAAGTAAATTTGACACCTATTATGCTGTTAGATCTATAAATGAAGTTCTTAAAAATAAAAATATATTATCATTTTTTATCGGAGGTTCTCAGGACATTACATTCCCAGTATATCAGTCTTATGCCTTTAGAGAGGAGTATGTAAATTTAACATCAATTGATAATAAATTTGATTTTGGGCAGATTACAGATGATTTTGATTCATCATCTTATATGTCTAAAATAATAATGGATGAAAAAAATAAGCTTAGTCATTATTGTAATATAGGTTTTCAAACATTTTTAAATTCTCAAGAAGAGCTGGATTTACTAGAAAAATTTCATTTTGAATCTTATAGGTTGGGAGAATTAAATCAAAAGATAGATTTAGTTGAGCCTTGCTTGAGATTTACTGATATCTTGTCAATTGATTTCAGAGCTATTAAATCTTCTGAATTGAATTTTGCACATAATTATCCCAATGGTTTTGAAGCTAATCAGATATGTTCAATTTTTAGGTATGCTGGAATCAGTAGCAGAATCTCTAGTGTAGGTGTTTTTGAGGTTTTTAAAAATGATATATCAAGCGCATTATTATCTCAAGCTATGTGGTGTTTCATTGATGGGTTTAGCTTAAGGATTATGGAGGATCCAAAATCTGAAAATTTTAAAGGAAAATTTTATCATGTTGACCTCAATAATCAGCAATTAAAATTTTATCATAGTGATTTAAGTCAAAAGTGGTGGTTTGAATTATTAAATGAAAGCAATAAAATTAATGATATAGCGTTAATTCCATGTAATTATGATGATTATTTGAATGCTTGTAATGGAGATATTTCAAATAAGTTATTGTTAAGTTTAAAAAGAAACTTTATATAATTAAATATAATGAGAATTATATCCATTTTCATTAAGCATATTTAAAAAAAAGTTATTTTTATGAGCTATAAGTTTAATAAAATAAATTAGTGAAGAAAATATTATTATTTTTTGTTATTTCTATCTTAATAACATCCTGTTTTAAACCTGATAGAGGAGAGCTTACTGGTACAAAGGCTAAAAATTTTTCCCCAAATAAACCCCCAGGGATGTCTTTGATTCCAAGTGGTTCATACTTAATGGGTATGTCTGATGATGACATGGCTCACTTACAAAATGCTCCAGTAAGTACAGTTTCAATTAAGGCATTTTATATGGATGAAACTGAAATAACAAATGGAGAATATAGACAGTTTGTTAACTGGGTTAGAGATTCTGTTGTAAGAGTCGCCCTTGCTGAAAGAGCTATTTTTGATTTAGGTGAAACACCTTCTCAAGAGGATTTAGATAAAGAAAATAGTATTAATAAATTTTTTCCAATTTATGAAGTTGTAGAAGATATTGTAGATGAAGAAAAAGGAGGTTATGAGCTTTATAAAGAAAATAATTTTATAGGAATTGATTTTTCTGATAAAAAAACCTATGTTTTAAATTATGATAATGATTTAATTTGGGAGAGAGACAATTATCCAGATTTAGCTTATGCTCAAGTTATGGAAGGGGAATTTGAGGAAGGTACTGGTTTCTTTTTGCCAAAAGAAGAATCTTATAATGGAGAAAGAACCTTTAACACAAAAAAAATAATATATAATTATACCTCGTTTGATGCTCAAGCTGCTATTAAATCTAAAAGTGAATCTAGAAAATTATTTTTTAAAGAAAAATCTATTGCAATTTACCCAGATACGACTGTGTGGATAAAAGATTTTTCATACAGCTATAACGAGCCGATGCATAATAATTATTTCTGGCATGATGCATATACAGATTATCCTGTGGTTGGAGTTTCATGGGAACAGGCTAAAGCTTTTGCTCATTGGAGAACAATGTATAAAAATCAATGGCAAAGAAAGAATGGTGAAAATGTTTATTTAAGATGGTTTAGAGGCTTGACTGTTTCAAAGGTTAAAAAATCAGTTCAAGGAGTACCTTCATTTCGATTACCTAGTGAAGCTGAGTGGGAGTATGCTGCAAGAGGAGGAATTGAATCTGCAACTTACCCTTGGGGTGGTCCTTATACTACAGATTCTAAAGGATACTTTTTAGCAAATTTTAAACCAAACAGAGGGAATTATGCTTCAGACAATGCGTTATATACAGTTGAAGCTAATTCTTATTGGCCAAATGATTTTGGTCTTTACAACATGTCTGGAAACGTATCGGAATGGACTGAATCTTCATACGATAAGGGCTCTTATGATATTGCTTCTGGATTGAATCCTAAAATTTCAGATTCTACTAACTTAAGAAAAGTAATAAGAGGAGGATCATGGAAAGATGTTGCTTACTTTTTAAGAGTAAGTTCTAGGGATTATGAATATAAAGATGAAAAAAGATCTTATATAGGGTTTAGAACTGTTCAAGATTATTTGGGTGAAGATATTGGCTTGAATCAAAATTCTAAAAAAATTAAAAACAAATAAACGTTATGAAACCAATTAAACAAAAGAAATTTTTTATTTCAGATAATCTAATTGAACTTATGTTCGGCATGGGTGCATCTATTGTGATATTAGGTGCATTACTTAAAATAACTTATGCTGATTTTGGACCTATTACAGGTAATTTTATGCTAACAGTAGGACTTATTTCTGAAGCAATTATTTTTGCTATTGCTGGTTTAAAAGGATACTTTACAATTGATTCTGGTGAATTTGAAAAGCAAGATGATGTTGAAACTTATGACCTTACAAAATCCTTAGATAGTACTGTTAAAAAACTTTCGACTTTAAATGAAGAATTAAGCAAAGCAAGTAATTCTATTAGTACAATTCATGTTCCAGAAGGTTTAAATGAAGAATTATTAGAAATGAAAAATAAAGTAGCTCAACTTAATAAGAAATATACAGGCTTACTTAATGCTATGAATGATTAATAAATTATGTCAGCAAAACTAGATACAAGACAGAAAATGATAAACATGATGTACCTCGTGTTTATTGCTATGCTTGCTCTTCAAATTGATAAAGAGGTGCTAGCAACAATTGGAATTCTGGATAATGATTTAGAATCTTCAATTGTTGAATTAGAAAACTCTTCAAAATCAAGTTATTCTCAAATTAATTCTAACAAAGAAAGTTTAGATTATAAAATTGCTGCGAACAATTTAGTTAAAATTCAAAAATTATCTAATGATTATTATAATTTCCTTCAAGCAATAAAAGATTCTTTAATTAATGGTGATGAGAATAAATACATTAAAGAGGTTAATGTAAAAGGTGAAGACACTGTTATTTCGTTTGTGGATTATCAAAAAATGGATAAATCACAAACTCTAGATGACTATTTTTTTGATCGTGATTTAATAAACGAAAATGGTCAATTGTTTATTTCTAATTATAAAAATTACTCATCTACTTTTAATAATATTTTGGATTCTATTACATTTTTAGAAAATAGTAGTGAAAAAGAAAATAAAATATTATTTAATTTTGAATCTGTTAAAAAGGATTTAAAAAATAGGTTCAAATACCAGGATTTTGTGATAAACAGTCAAGGTATTAAGCAGCCATATTTAGAATATAATTTCAAAGGATTTCCAGTAATAGCATCTATTGCAAAATTTACTAAAATTCAAAGTGATATAAGATATATTGAGAACAAAGTTCTTAATGAAATTTTACAAGCTATTAAGGATAAGGGTATTAGTCTTGATACTTTTCAGACTTTACTGGAGACAACTAAGTCAGTGTACTATACTGGTGATGTGATTGATGCGGCAATTGTAATGGGAAAGAAAGACGAGGGTTACACTCCAGATGAAGTGAAATTATTTATTAATGGTATACCTTTAAGCAACGATGAGTTCTTTATTGAAAGTGGTAAAGTTATTCTTAAAAAAAGATTGACAATTCCTGGTAATTACAAACTAACTGGGACTATCTCTAAAAAAGATGTTAATACACAAGAGCTTAAATCAATTCCAGTTGATCAAAAAATTCTAGTTATTAGCGAACCAAATTCTGCTGTAGTTTCAGCTGAAAACATGAAGGTATTTTATAGAGGATTAAGAAACCCAACTTCTATTTCTATTCCTGGGGTAGCAGCTAATTCAATTAAACCATTTAGTAGTAATGGGAAATTTTTAAAAGTTAAAGAAGGATGGAGCGCAATACCATCTACAAACTCTAAAATAACAACTATGAAAATTAGTGTTATAGGTGAGTTAAATGGAATTGAAAGGAAATTTGATGGCGGTGAGTTTAGAATATTAGAGCCTCCACCCGCTGAAGGCTCTATTAAGGTTAATGAGAGATTTTATAAACCTACTGAAAACATTTCTAAGAGACACCTTTCAAATGGAATGATTACCGGAAATAAGCCAGTAGATTTTTTATATAATTTCACTATTAATGTTACTTCATTTGATATTAAAGTAGGGAATTCACCATCTAAAAAAGTTATTGGAAATTCACCTAGGTTCAATAAACAAGCCGAGGCGGATATTAAGACTCAGGGTAAGGGAACCGTTATCAGAATATCTAATATAAAAGCTAATGCTAAGGATGGAGATTTTATAAACCCAAATTATCTTGTTAAAAACTTTATTTTAATTTTAGAATGAAAAAACTAATAATCTTTTTAAGTGTTATTTTAATTACAGACTCGCGTGGCCAGTCTAATATTTTAAATGCTAATACGCCAGAAGAAATAGGAATTCAGAATTTTGATCAGGTTCAGTCTAATCAGGATTCGTTTTTTGAATATGATTTTATTGACGACAGAGATATTCTTTGGTCTAGAGTTGTTTATGAAAAAATTGATTTAAACGAAAGAATAAATTTTCCTTTATTGTATCCTGTTAACGATGAAACTTATAAAAATAATCGTAAATCATTATGGAGAGTGTTGAAAGAAAATATTATTAATAAAAACATTAATAAGCTTTACTTTAATAGAAATGATAATTTTAAAGACCCTATGACTTACAAGGATGTTATGGAAGTTGTTTCTTTTTCTGAAAAAATCAATGGAGTGATAACTGAGCCAGAAGTTCTTGAGTCAATTGATATAAGTGGATATAGAATTAAAGGCATGTGGTACTTTGATAAGAGACATGGTGAAATGCGCTATAGGCTACTGGGAATTATGCCAATTGGTAAAAATATTAAAGATGATAATGGTAAAAATAATACAGATTTATTTTGGATTTGGTACCCTAGTATTAGAGAGATTTTACATAAAGAACTAGTCTTTAATGATAAAAATAATGCTAATAGAATATCTTTTGATCAGCTTCTATCTACTAGGCGTTTTAGCTCATATATATATAAAGTTGATAATCTATACGGAGACAGGGCTATTAAAGAATATAAAAAACCTGGTCTAGAATCTATTATTGAGTCTCAAAGAATTAAAAAAGAAATTCGTGACTTTGAACAAGACATGTGGAATAGGTAACTTTTTTTATACTTTTAATTAATTGAAAGATATTACGATTCATATTATAGACAGGGATGGAAAAAAACATTCTTTAATAGCTCCTACAGATATGAATATGAATATTATGGAGCTTTGCAAGGCCAATGAATTACCTGTTGAAGGTGTTTGTGGAGGAATGGCAATGTGCGCTTCTTGTCAAGTTTACGTTGAATCAGAAGCATTAATTGAACAAAAAAATGCAGAAGAAGAAGCTATGCTTTCGGAAGCATTCCATATCAAAAGCAACTCTAGGTTAGGTTGCCAAATTCAAATTAATGAAGAATTAGATGGTTTTCAATTTGAGTTGGCTCCTGAATAAAACTTAAACTAAATTATGTTTTTTAATTAAATTTAAAGCAGACCCTTCTTTATACCACTCTATTTGCTGATCATTATATGTATGATTAGCCATTATTAAATTTTTAGATCCATCTGAATGAATTAATTCAATGCTAATTTGTTTCCCAGGACTAAATTTTTCGAAATCTATAAAATTAAATCTATCGTCTTCTTGTATTAGGTTATAATCATTTTCATTAACAAAGGTTACTCCAAGCATTCCCTGTTTTTTTAAATTGGTTTCATGAATTCTTGCAAAAGATTTAACTAGAACCACTTTTACTCCAAGGTGCCTAGGCTCCATTGCTGCATGCTCTCTTGATGAACCCTCTCCGTAATTATGATCTCCTACTACTACGGTATCTATATTATTTTCTTTATATATTCTCTGTAAATCAGGCACTCCTTGGTATTCTCCGTTTAATTGATTTTTTACAAAATTGGTTTTTTGGTTAAAAGCATTAACAGCACCAATCAAACAATTATTAGAAATGTTGTCTAGATGACCTCTGAATTTTAACCAAGGACCAGCCATAGAAATATGATCAGTTGTGCATTTACCTGATGCTTTAATGAGCAGTCTAGCATTAGTAATATTCTCTCCGTCCCACGGTTTGAAAGGTTCAAGTAATTGAAGTCTTTTAGAGTCTTTATTTACAATAATATCTATTTTTGATCCATCAGAAACTGGTTCTAAGTAACCGGCATCTTTAACTTCAAAACCTTTTGGAGGGAGCTCCCAACCGGTCGGTTCTTCAAGCATAACTTTTTCTCCTGAAGAATTAATCAAAGAATCAGTTAAGGGGTTGAAGTCTAACCTTCCTGCAATTGCTATAGCCGCAACCATTTCAGGGGATGCAACAAATGCATGAGTATTAGGATTTCCATCTGCTCTTTTTGCAAAGTTTCTGTTAAAAGAATGAACTATTGTATTTTTTTCTTTTAATTCAGCATCTTTTCTCGCCCATTGTCCAATACAGGGTCCACATGCATTTGTGAATATTTTTGCATTTAAACTTTCAAAAGTTGCTAAAAAACCATCTCTTTCAGCAGTGTATCTGACTTGTTCTGAACCTGGGTTTATTCCTAATTCAGCTTTAGTTTCCAAGCCTTTGTCGATAGCTTGTTGAGCAATTGATGCAGCTCTAGATAAATCTTCATAAGACGAGTTAGTACAAGACCCTATAAGCCCCCATTCAACCTTTAAAGGCCAATCATTTTTTTTAGACATTTCAGCCATCTCATTAACTGGAGTAGCTATATCTGGGGAAAATGGTCCATTAACATGAGGCATCAATTCAGATAAGTTTATCTCAATTACTTGATCAAAATATTTATCAGGATCTTCGTACACTTCTGGATCAGCTGTAAGATATTCTTTGACTTTGTTTGCAGCATCAGCAACATCATTTCTGTCGGTTGATCTTAGATACCTTTCCATTGACTCATCATAACCAAAAGTTGAGGTTGTTGCGCCAACTTCAGCACCCATATTACAGATGGTCCCTTTTCCAGTACAGGACATAGACTTAGCACCTGGCCCAAAGTATTCAATTATTGCTCCAGTTCCTCCTTTCACCGTTAATATTCCGGCAACTTTTAATATGACATCTTTTGGAGCTGTCCATCCTGATAACTTTCCGGTTAGTTTTACTCCAATTAATTTAGGAAACTTTAATTCCCAGGGCATTCCCGCCATTACATCTACAGCGTCTGCTCCTCCAACTCCAATTGCAAGCATACCAAGTCCACCAGCATTAACTGTATGGGAATCTGTACCTATCATCATTCCTCCAGGAAAAGCATAATTTTCTAAAACCACTTGATGGATAATTCCTGCTCCAGGTTTCCAAAATCCTATTCCATATTTATTTGAAACAGATTCTAAGAAATTAAAAACTTCGTTACTGTTGTTTAGTGCCGACTGAAGATCTTTGGTTGCCCCAAGTGATGCTTGTATTAAGTGATCACAATGCACAGTTGTTGGCACGGCTACTCTGCTTTTTCCTGCTTGCATAAATTGCAATAAAGCCATTTGAGCTGTAGCATCTTGACAGGCTATTCTGTCAGGTGCAAAGTCAACATAATCTTCTCCTTTTTTAAATGGAGAATCTAATTCAGAATTCCAAAGATGAGAATAAAGTATTTTTTCAGAGAGAGTTAAAGGCGTTTGTGTTATTTCTCTAGCTTTATCAACTTTATTTTTTATTTGCTGATATACTTTCTCAATCATTTTTATATTAAATGCCATATAATTTATTTTATATTGTAAAAATAGTTTATATCATATGAATTTAAAAGAATTTATATTTTTTTATTTAGTTTCCGATATGATTAATAGGTTTTTTAAATTACCATTAGAATAGAACAAAGAATTAACATTGTAAAAGCAGGAACGTACTTAATAAAAGGATCATTTATATTTAAGTGAACGAAAACAGCTCCAACCATAAGACATTCTATAAAAAAATACAGAGATATCTATTAAACT
Organism: Bacteroidota bacterium; assembly: GCA_027619415.1. Classification (GTDB taxonomy): domain Bacteria; phylum Bacteroidota; class Bacteroidia; order Flavobacteriales; family Flavobacteriaceae; genus MAG-121220-bin8. Next base: position 55,007 of record JAQCFO010000005.1, on the reverse strand, counting down.
TGGAAACCATAAGCCTTAAATTCATCAGCCATATTTTGAGAGTCTCTTCCTTTGTATTTTGATTTGAATTTAAAATTTAACAACCAGACGTTAAAACCCTCTGCGGCAATTGTATTTTGAATAAGAAGTTTTATGTTTTCTTTTGATTGTAATTTTTGCTTAAATTAACTGATTAAATTAAATGTATGGATCATGTTGGTAAATTACTATTAAGAGTAGTCTGTTCATTGTTGTTAATGACTCATGGTTTTCCTAAACTAGAAAAACTTTTTTATGAAAAAATTAGATTTTTCGATCTTCTATCTATAGGCGAAAGAAATTCGTTATTTCTCGCTGTTTTAGGAGAATTTGTTTTTCCTATATTTATCATAATAGGATATAAAACTAGGTTAGCATCTTTTTTTCCAGCATTCACCATGTTGATAGCTATTTTTGTAGTTCATTTTGAAGATTCTTTTGGTAAAAAAGAATTAGCAATTTTGTATTTATTATGCTTTGTTCTTGTAATGTTTTTTGGTCCTGGTAAATATTCTATAGATTATTATAAGAAAAAGTAGTTTAAGATCCTTGAGAATTCATTTTTTTCCTATATTCTGATGGCGTCATGTGAATTTGTTTTTTAAAAAGTCTATTAAAATGAGAGAAATTATTATAACCACATTGAAAGCAGATGTTCTTAATATCGATTTCGCTTTGAGCCAATAGTTTTATGGCATTGTTGATTCTATATTCGTTTAAAAAAGTTGTAAATGTTCTGTTTGTCGTTGATTTAAAGTATCTGCAAAATGATGGGGGTGTCATAAATACTAGATCAGAAACTTCATTTAATGAAACCTCTTCTTTATAGTTTAGCTTTATGTAATTGAAAACTTTTTTAATTCTTTCGTTTTCTTGTATATTTGCAGAATCAAAATTTTCTGAATTTAAAACAGTAACATCTTTGCTAATAGAAAGATCATTTAATATTTTTATTAAGGTTAATAGTTTTTGAATTGGCGTTTCGTATTGAAGTCCTAACATGCTAATTCCTATGGTTTTTTTTGTTTCACCTGAAAAAACAAGTCCTTTTTTTGATAATTCAAATAATTTATTAATGTTTTTGAATTCTAAAACTTTCTCAATTGAATCTCCTAAAAAATTTGAATTAAACTGAATGACAACTTCTTTTCTATCTATGTCAAAATATTCAGTAAATCCAGTATGTGGGACATTGGATCCTATCATTACTAAATCACCATCTTGAAAGTTTGATAAATGTAAGCCTACTTGTCTTTTTCCTTTACCATTATTTACATAAACTAATTCAATTTCTGGGTGATAGTGCCACTTCTTAAACTTATTGTTAAGATTTTTGTTGTTTATGTCAAATAATTGATAAGAAAACGAGGCATTTTCTAACTGAATTGCCTCTAAATCAGCTTTTATTAATAATTTCTTGTTTTGAATCATTGAATACATGTTAATTTAACATAATTATTAAAAATAATATAATTAATGTTAATATAGTACAAGTATATGATAAAATACATAATATATTACTCTTTATATGTATTATTTTTGAATAAAATTTAATATATATATGAAAAACATTTTTTTATTCTTGTTGTTCTTTAATACATTTATCAATGCAAATTTTGATACTTTAAGAACTATACAAATAGTAGAATTAAATGAGCAAATTATTGAAAGTATTAAGTCCAATGATTATAACTCAGTCAAAGAATTACTTTCAAATAGGTTTATATCTGCTAGCTTAATTGTTGATGGAAAGCCACTATTAGTTCATGCAGTTATTAACGATAAACCAGATATGGTAAACTTACTAATAAGATATGGAGCACAACCTTATACAGATTATTGTGATCAAGGATACAACGCGTTAGAATGGGCTATAAAATCAGAAAGTTATTACGCAAGAGCTGAGCTTATTGTAATAACAATTTTAAATTATTAAATAATTTGTAAGTTGATTTCATATATATTATAATAGTATTTTTTTAAAACCCTTAATAATTTGAGGGTTTTTTTATTTCAATCAAAATATTTTTAAATTTCAATAGTTCTCTCTACAACAATGATTTTTAAATTAATATTTCTTCTTCTTTTTTAATTGTTACAGAGGATGGATTCATTAGTATTTCAGACTGACTTACTGTTTTAGGCAATTCATAATCGAAAAAGTATTTCATTGTTTCTATTTTACTTTTATAAAAGATATTTGAATACTTGTTATTTTTAATATTTAATGATTCTTGCGAATTGATTGCTATTTCAAGCCAATTCCATCCTACAATAATAAGACTAAAGAACTCCATGAAAACACTTGCATCTGCAAGATATTTTTCAAAATCTCCTTTCAGTGCATGTGGCATCAATATTTTTAAAACCTTTTCTGACAACATAAGTTTTTGATTTAAAGAATCAGCATAGTTTTTTAGTTCAGGAAAATCATTTGCTTTTTTAACAGTTAATAATATTTCAGCTAATAAGAGCTTTAAACCTTCGCCGTTATTCATTGTTATTTTTCTTCCTAGTAAATCCTGAGACTGAATTCCTGTTGTACCTTCGTAGATTGATGAAATTCTAATGTCTCTATAATACTGTTGAAGAATGAAATCAGAACAAAATCCATAACCTCCTAAAACCTGAAGTCCATTATTTACAGAATAAGCACCTGCTTCTGATGGATATGTTTTTACAACAGGAATAATCATTTCAAGTAATGTATTGTATTTTATTCTTTCTTCTTTTGATTTAGCTGTATTTTCTAAATCATAATATTTGGCTGCAAGTAAAACTAGACTCATAGATCCTTCTACTACTGCTTTTTGCAATAACAACATTCTTCTAACATCTGGGTGTTCAATGATTAAAGATTGGCTTTGTTCAATGTTCTTTTTACCATTATTAGTTAATTTTCTACCTTGAGGTCTTTCATTCGCATATTGTAATGATGCATAATAAGCTGCTGAAGCAATTGCAGAGGATGCACGACCAACGGCAATTCTAGCAGCGTTCATCATTAAAAACATATAATTCAAACCTTGGTTCTCTTCACCAACTAACCAACCTTGACAATCTTCTTTATCTCCAAAACTTAAATGAGTTGTACAGTATCCTTTTTGACCCATTTTTTGAAAATCAGCAACCGTTGTCACATCATTTGAGGATAGTGATCCGTCAGAGTTATTTCTATTTTTGGGAACAATAAATAAAGAAATTCCTTTTGTCCCTTTAGATGCCCCTTCTACTCTTGCTAAAACAAGATGAACAATATTTTCAGCATATTGATTATCACCACCTGAAATAAATATTTTTTGACCACTAATTTTATAACATCCATTTTGGCTTGGTATAGCTTTTGTTGCAATTTCAGATAATGAACTTCCTGATTGAGATTCAGTCAAACACATCGTTCCTCCCCATTTTCCTGAAAGCATGTTAGGAACAAATATTTCCAAAAGATCTTTACTAGCAAAGTGAATAATTAATTCTGCAGCTCCCTGGGTAAGACCTGCATAACCTGGTAGATGATTATTTGCAGCATCAAGAATATAAGTTGCTGCAGTGTGAACCATCAGTGGAATTTGCATTCCACCTATATCATAATCAAAAGGTGCAGAAATAAATCCAAGTTCACCTCCTTTTTTCATCATAGTTTCTACTTGCCTGTGAACAAACACTTTTCCATCTTTATGATAAGCCGGTCTTTCATCCATTTCTTTTATGAATGGAAAAAGTTCTCTGTCTGCAAAATCTTTTGTTGAGTCTAAAAACATATCTAAAGATTCTTTATCGTGGTCTACAAACCTTTCTCTATCAAGAAGATTTTCTAGTTTGTGAATGTCATAAAGCATATATTTTAGCGTATCAATATCAATGTATTTATCACTCATAATTTTATATAAAATTTGGTGGCGTAATTTACCAATAATAATTGTTAAGCAAAAATAATGAGTAACCATTTCTGATTACTCCTTAGTAGATAACTCAATTAAAATATCGAACGTTTATATATCCCACAGAGAGTTTATTAATACCTATAATTTGATTAAAATCATTGTCAAAATTCAGGTGTTTGAATTTTGATTCCCTATTCACAGACAAGAAAATTACTTTGAAACTTTCAGGGTTACTTTAGAAGAATTAAAGTTAAGTTCATCGATATGTCCTAATACTTGACGATCGTCGGAGATAAAATGCGCATGGAAAAAACTATCATGATGCGTAAAAACAGCCTTATGATGGCGAGAAAAGAAACCTATTAAAGATCCGCTAATACCATTCAACTCATATTGAGTTAATCCTTGGTGAGCTTCATCTGGCGATGACACTTGCTCACCCTCAGGTAAATTAACACTATGAAGTTTCATTTTATTAAAAACCCCATCAATACGTATCAACAACGGTTGGTCATAATTTTTATAAATAGAATCAATATGTTCTTCTATTTCTTTTAGCGAGTAATTTTCAAGAGCTACTTCAACAACGTTTAACTCACTATTTGTACTTAATTAAAATAAGAGGCATTGAACAAAGAATTTCTAATTGAATTTGATTAGAATGTTGTTGTGCCTGGTTGCGGGGAAGTGTGTTGGTTTTCAGAGTATATATAAAGGATGAAAAGTGACATATAATGTTAGTTTACTTATTTTTTTTTTGACATAAAAGAAGAATCTCCAATAATAAGGGTTCCTCTGATTTTAATTGTTTGTTTAAAACCATTTATTAACTTTTTATTTATAGCCCCTTAACACCATTGATCTCTTACTAAGCTAATTTTGATGGTGTGAAACGTAAAAAAAGAAAGGTATCTTTAGTGGTTATCTCAGACACCCATTTGGGTAGTATTGGCGCTGGTGCAGAAGAGTTGTACAGATACCTAAAGTCTATTGATCCAAAAACAGTTATATTAAACGGAGATATTGTAGACGTATGGCAGTTTAGTAAACGCTATTGGGACAAATACCATACAAAAGTTCTTAAGCAACTTTTGGAATTTATTTCCAATGGCGTTCAAGTATATTACGTGGCGGGAAATCATGACGAAGCCTTAAGACGTTTTGTGAATTTTGAGTTGGCTGGATTTAAAATAGTAAATAAAGTAATCCTTAATTTGGACGGCAAAAAGGCCTGGTTTTTTCACGGAGATGTTTTTGATGTTGCCATGAAACACTCCAGATGGTTAACTAGAATTGGGGGGTATAGCTATGACTTACTCATTGGACTTAATGCGCTTGTTAATAAATTCTTGTATTATATAGGGAAGGAAAAGTTGTCTTTTTCAAAAACCATTAAAAATAAGGTAAAGGCGGCAGTTTCATTTATAGGTGTTTTTGAACAAACAGTTGCAGATATAGCTATACAAAACAGCTATGACTATGTGGTTTGCGGTCACATTCACCAGCCCTGTATAAAAGATTTTAGTTCTGAAAAAGGCAAGACCACTTACCTGAATTCAGGAGACTGGATAGAAAATATGACCGCTTTAGAGTATCATAAAAAGCACTGGTCGCTTTACGAATACAAAGCACATAAGTTACAAATTGATCCTCTTGAAGAGTTTGAACACAAAAACGCCAAAGCTTTATTTTCTGACCTTGTATTGGACATTAATCTTCACGATTACAGCAGCCTATGAAAGTATTATACGCCATTCAAGCTACTGGAAACGGTCATATATCCAGAGCCCAAGAACTTATTCCACTACTTCAAAAAAACATTGATTTAGATATTTTGGTTAGTGGTACTGCGGCAGATATTGCTTTAGATTATCCTATAAAATACCGCTTTCATGGATTGAGTTTTGTGTTTGGAAAGCATGGGGGTATTCATTTGTGGCAAACCATTAAGGGATTAAATTTTAAACAGTTTATTAGTGATGTACGCGAACTCTCTTTAGATGAGTACGACATAGTTATTAATGACTTTGAACCAGTTTCTGCCTGGGCTTGTTTGCTGAAGAAAAAATATGCCATTTCATTGAGTCACCAGGCGAGCTTGCTTTATCCTTCAGTTCCAAAACCTCATAAAAAAGCTTTTTTTTCTAGGCTAATTTTAAAATATTATGCCCCAACCTCAAAGACTTATGGATTTCATTTTAAAAAATATCACAGTGACATTCATTTGCCTGTAATAAAGAAGCAAATCCGTTTTGCCGTACCAAAAAAACTAGGGTTTTATGTGGTCTATTTACCAGCTTTTAGCGAGCAGAGGATTATAGAAGTTTTGGGTGCATTTCCAGAAACCAAATGGATGGTGTTCTCCAAACACAGAAAGACCGCCTATAAAATTGAGAACATTCACATAAACCCTATTGATGAGTTGCGGTTTAACAAAAAGCTCATTCATTGCAATGGGGTTATTTGTGGTGCTGGTTTTGAAACACCCGCAGAGGCCTTATATTTGAGAAAAAAACTCTTAGTTGTTCCTATGAAAAACCAGTATGAGCAACTTTGCAATGCAGAAGCTCTCAAAGAAATAGGGGTTAAAGTGTTATACGAATTTAATCCTTCTATTGTAAAGCATCTGGAAAAATGGATGGTTGTAAAAAATAAAGTTAAAGTCTCTTATTCTGGATCTGGCCAAATAGTTTTGAATCAAATTTTTATTGATTACATAAAAAGAAGGCATAAGACCCAGATTCAAAATACCTTTGAAAATGCCATTTGATAAGTTGTGAAAATGAAAAAGCACTTTAATGGGTGGGATGTAATGTAACTCAAGCATAGTTTAGATTATATATAGATATCACAGCTAACCTCAAAAAAGAAGACCATTTCTACAAAACCCACCCCTCACTTTAAATTAAGTGATGCACTGAAACTTTTTGGGTTTTTATATAGGTAGGAATAAGTAATCTAAAGCTTAAATACTGGCAATTCCCTGGAAGATAAAATATATTTAAATAAAAAACCCTTGAAAATCAATTGATTAACAAGGGTTGTTGTAGCGGGAACAGGACTCGAACCTGTGACCTTCGGGTTATGAGCCCGACGAGCTACCTACTGCTCTATCCCGCGATGTGAGCGCGAATTTACAACTTTTTAATATAAATCAAAAAGTTATATCAATTATAATTTAACAGTATTACATTTGTAGTTATATGCATAAATCAGGTTTTGTAAATATTATAGGAAACCCAAATGTTGGGAAATCTACTCTAACCAATGCTTTATTAGGTCAAAAACTTTCTATTATTACTTCTAAAGCTCAAACTACTAGGCATAGGATACTTGCATTAATTAATCATGAAAATTATCAACTAGTAATTTCAGATACACCAGGTATTATAAAGCCTGCTCATAAACTACATGAATCAATGATGGATTCTGTAAATATGACTTTTGAAGATGCAGATGTTTTAATTTATATGGTTGAATACAAGGATTACAATCTTAAAGATGCTAGATTATTTAATAAAATAAAGAATACTAAAATCCCTCTGATTTTAATTATTAATAAAATAGATAACATAGATCAATCAAAATTAGAATCTGAAACTGATCATTGGAAAGCTGAACTTCCAAATGCAGAAATATGGCCAATTTCTGCTAAAGAAATGTTTAATATTAATGAGCTTTTAAACAGAATATTAGAAATTGTTCCTGAAGGGCCTGCTTATTTTCCGAAAGATCAGTTAACAGATAAGCCTGAGCGATTTTTTGTAAATGAAATTATTAGAGAAAAAATATTACTTAATTATAAAAAAGAAATTCCTTATTCAGTAGAAGTTATAACAGAATCTTTTGAAGAAGAATCGCATATCATTAGAATTAGATCAATAATAATGGTTGAAAGGTCTAGTCAAAAGGGTATAATCATTGGTCATAAAGGAGAAGCCATCAAAGTAGTAGGTACTAAAGCCCGCATTGATATGGAAGTTTTTTTTAATAAAAAAATATTTCTTGATCTTCAAGTGAAAGTTAATAAGAACTGGAGATCAAGTGAAAAACAACTTAAAAGATTTGGTTACCACCAATAATGATTTTATTTCATTTAAAAGTTTAGATTTGTACCCCTTTAATAAATAACATGAGTTGTATAGTAGCAATTGTAGGTCGTCCCAATGTTGGTAAATCAACACTTTTTAATCGATTAATTCAAAAAAGAGAAGCTATTGTTGATTCTCAAAGTGGAGTAACAAGAGATAGGCATTATGGGTTTTCTTTCTGGAACGGCAAAGATTTTACAGTCATTGATACAGGAGGTTATATGCTTGGTGGGGATGATAATTATGAAAAAGAAATAAATGGTCAAGTAATGATTGCTATTGAAGAATCAGATGTAATAATTTTTGCAGTTGATGTTGAAAGCGGCCTTAATTCAACGGATAGTGATATTGCCAGACTTTTGCATAAATCTAATAAAGATGTTATTGTAGCGATTAACAAAGTAGATAATCACAAAAGACAATTAGATTCCAACGAATTTCACTCTTTAGGCTTTAAAAAAATATTTAATATTTCAGCAATTAACGGAAGTGGTAGTGGAGAACTTTTAGATGAATTGGTAAGTTTCTTTCCTGACGATAATAAAATAGAAGTTGAAGATATTCCAGGTTTTGCTGTCGTAGGAAGACCTAATGCTGGAAAATCATCTTTTATAAATGCTCTGCTTGGGATTGACAGATATGTCGTAAAAGATGAACCAGGAACAACAAGAGATAGTATTGATACACACTTTAATAGATTTGGATTTGATTTTAAATTAATTGATACGGCTGGGATAAGAAGAAAAGCAAAAATCAGTGATGATGTTGAATTTTACTCTGTTGTTAGATCAATCCGTACGATTGAGAATTCAGATGTTTGTTTAATTATATTTGATGCCACTAGATCTTTTGATTCACAAGTTAAAAATATTTTTTGGCTTGCTGCAAGAAATAATAAAGGGATAGTTATATTGGTTAATAAGTGGGATTTAGTTGATAAAAAAACCAATACTATAAAATTATTTGAAGAACAAATAAGAAAGGAACTTGAACCATTTGTTGATGTTCCTATTGTGTTTATATCAACCTTAACTAAGCAAAGAATTTTTAAAGCAGTCGAAACTGCTATGGAAGTTTATAAAAACAGAAAAAAATCAATAATTACCAGAAAGTTTAATGAAGCAATGTTACCCATAATTGAGAGAAATCCTCCCCCAGCTTATAAAGGTAAATATGTTAAAATTAAATTTTGTACCCAGTTACCTTCTTCATATCCACAATTCGCTTTCTTTTGCAATTTACCTCAGTACATTAAAGATCCCTATAAAAGATACTTAGAGAATCAAATAAGAGAAATATATGATTTTAATGGAGTCCCAATTAATATATTTTTTAGAAAAAAATAGAATAAGTTAGAGTTCACTTTTTATATTGATTAGAACTTTTTTTATTTTTTCTAATTTTTTAATAACCTCAAAATTTTTATTTAAAATCTTCAATTGTTCTTTAGCACCTTCAAGAGTGTATCCTTTTTCTTTTACTAAATGATGTATAGTTTGAAATTTTTCAATATCAATCGACGAGTATCTCCTTGTTCCTTTAGTATTTTTTTTTGGTTTAAGAATTTCAAATTCTTTTTCCCAGAATCTAATTAATGAGGTGTTTACGTTAAATGCCTCAGAAACTTCTCCAATACTATAATATAGTTTTTCTGGTAAATCAATATGCATTAGTCTAATGATTGATTTTCTTGATTAGCTAATTTCAATAAGGCATCAAATTCATCAGGCGTAAGGTTGCCATAATAAAAATTGATCGGATTAACTCTTTTTTTATCTTTTTGCACCTCATAGTGTAAATGTGGAGCTTGAGACCTTCCTGAGCTTCCCACATAGCCAATAATATCTCCTTTTATCACCTTTTGCCCCTTTTTTACATTATAATTGTTAAGGTGAGCGTAAAGTGTTATGTATCCAAAACCATGATCAATTCTTATGTGTTTTCCATATCCAGATGATCTAGAATCAACCCTAATTACTTTACCGTCACTTGCTGCATATATTGGAGTGTTTCTAGGCGCGGTAAAGTCCATTCCCCAATGCATTCTTCTTGATTTATTAAAAGGATCTGTTCTGTAGCCGTAACCAGAAGCCATTCTAGTCAAATCATTATTTTTTATTGGTTGAATTGAAGGTATAGCAGATAGTAGTTTCTCTTTATCAGTAGCTAGTCTTTCAATCTCGTCTAAAGATTTAGACTGAATAACAATTTGCTTAGTTAAGATTTCAATTTTTTTAGTGGTTTGAATTACAAGTTTTGAATTATCAAACCCCTCTAAATTTTCATACCTATTGATTCCTCCAAAACCAGCTTTTCTCACCTCAATAGGAATAGGATTAGTTTCGAATAAAACTCTGTATACGTTATTATCTCTTTGCTCAATGTCTTCTAAAACAATGTTTAATTGATTTATTTTTTTATTTAGTAAATTAAATTGAAATTTATAATTAGATATTTCCCTAGCTTGTGACAGTTCAGTTGGAGTGTTTACAATTGAAGAATTAAGAAGAACTAATAATCCAACTATTCCAAAAAATATTGAAGCTGATAAAAAAGCTAAAACATTTCTTAATTGAATAACCTTATTAGTTTCAACCTTTCTATAGGAAAGCGTTTTATGATCGTAATAATACTTGGTCTTAAACATTAACTAAAATATACTATTTTTACTGTGATTTATATTCAATCTTTTTAATTAAAACTTAAGTAAAGATATAAAATAGTTTTTTTGTAAATGTCAATTAATAATTAGCACTTAATGAATTCTAATCTTGTTCGTTCAAAATTTTTAAATTTTTTTAAAAATAAAAATCATAAGATAGTTAAATCTGCTCCTATGGTTATAAAGAATGACCCTACATTAATGTTTGCTAATGCAGGGATGAATCAGTTTAAAGATAATTTTTTAGGAAATTCGATTAGCAAAGATAAAAGGGTTGTTGATACTCAAAAGTGTTTAAGAGTTTCAGGGAAACATAATGATTTAGAGGAAGTAGGGATTGATACTTACCATCACACAATGTTTGAAATGCTAGGGAACTGGAGTTTTGGAGATTATTTTAAAAAAGAAGCAATTAATTGGGCTTGGGAATTGTTGACAGAAGTTTATAAAATTGATAAAGAATCACTTTATGTTACTGTATTTGAAGGATCGAAAGACGATGAAACTTTATTAGATCAAGAAGCTTATGATATTTGGAGCGAAGTTGTTGAAAAAGATAAAATTATTTTAGGAAATAAAGCAGATAATTTTTGGGAAATGGGTGATACAGGGCCTTGCGGTCCATGTTCGGAAATTCACGTAGATATTAGATCTAAAAAAGATAAAGCTTTAGTTCCTGGAAAAAATTTAGTCAATAAGGATCATCCAGGAGTTATTGAAATTTGGAATTTAGTATTTATTCAATTTAACAGAAAAAAAGATGGTTCTTTAGAAAATCTACCTTTAAAACATATTGATACTGGAATGGGCTTTGAAAGATTGTGCATGGTCTTACAAGGAGTTACTTCAAACTATGATACAGATGTTTTTAGTCCTCTTATAAAGGAACTGGAACTATTAACTGATTTAAAATATGGTGAAAACAAAAAGAATGACATAGCTATTAGAGTTATTGTTGACCATTTAAGAGCTGTTGCTTTTTCTATTGCAGATGGACAATTGCCTTCAAATAATGGCGCAGGATATGTTATTAGAAGAATTTTAAGAAGAGCAGTTAGGTATGGTTATACTTTTTTGGATCTTAAAACACCATTTATATATAAACTTGTTAAATGTTTGTCTGTTCAGTTTGAGACTGCATTCCCTGAAATTAAAGATCAGGTAGAAATAATAGAAAATGTCATTAAAGAAGAAGAATTATCATTTTTAAGAACTTTAGAAAAAGGAATTTTAAAATTGAATGAAATAATATTAAAGAGCAATAATAAGCTGATTTCTGGATCAGATGTTTTTGAATTGTATGATACATTTGGATTTCCTAAGGATTTAACAGCTTTAATATTAAGAGAAAATGACATGAATTTCAACTCTGATGAGTTTAAGTCTTTAATGAAAATTCAAAAAAACAGATCAAAATCTGCAATTAATAGCTCTAATGAAGAATGGGTGAGGCTATTAGATTCTGATCAAACTGAGTTTGTAGGATATGACAAGTTAAATGTTGTCACTAAACTTGTTAGATATAGAAAATCCATTTCTAAAAAAGGTAGTAATGTTTTTCAACTAGTATTTGATAAAACTCCATTTTATGCACAAGGCGGAGGTCAACTTGGAGATGTTGGGATGATTGAGTCTTTTGATAATGAAAAAATTATAATTTATGATACTGTTAAAGAAAATGATTCTATCATTCATATAGTAGATTCTTTGCCTAAGAATTTGAGTAACGAGTTTACTTTAATAGTTAACGAAAAAAATAGGTTAGCAAGTTCAAGTAATCATACTGCTACTCACTTGCTTCATGAAGCTTTAAGGAGTGTTTTAGGCACGCATGTTCAACAAAAAGGATCGATGGTTTCAGACAAGTATTTGAGGTTTGATTTCTCGCATTTTTCTAAATTGAGTGAAAAAGAGATTGAAGAAGTTGAAACACTTGTTAACCAAAAAATAATTGATCAAATTCCTTTAGAAGAAAACAGGTCAGCTCTGTACAAAGATTGTATTAATCAAGGTGTTATTGCACTTTTTGATGAAAAATATGGTGAGACAGTTAGGTCTGTAAAGTTTGGGAACTCACATGAACTCTGCGGAGGAACTCATGTTTCTAACACCAGCCAATTAAGGAGTTTTATTATCTCTTCAGAATCTGCTATATCAACTGGGATTAGAAGAATTGAAGCAGTTAGCGGAACTGAAGCGATCAAACTTTTATTTAGTCAATCCAAAACACTTAAAAAAGTTAATTCTATTTTACTGACTGATAAAGATCCTGTTGAAGCTATTAATAAAATAAAAAATCAAAGTACAATACTTAATAAAAAATTAGAAAAAGTTAATAATGAACTTTCTGCTTTCTATTTACAAGAGATTAAACAAAAAATTACACTAATTAAAGATCTTAATTTTTGTGCTTTTGAACTTTCATGTGATCCTAATATTCTAAAAAACCTTGTGTTTAAAGCTGGAAAAGAAATTGAAAATTTATTTTTGATTATAACATCTAAATTCGAAGGAAGAGCTTTCGTTGTTTGCTATGTTTCTAAAAATTTAGTAGCATCTAAGCAAATGAATGCAAATTTAATAGTTAAAAAATTAGGTGGATATATAGATGGTTTTGGAGGGGGTCAACCATTTTTTGCTACAGCTAGTGGAAATAACATTAATGGAATCACCAAAATATTAAAAGAAGCGGATTCTTTTATATAAATTATTTCTCTGATATTGCAGGTGGGTATACTTCTAGAATTTTATTAACAAAGTTTTCAATTAACTCATCTCGATTAGTCTTGTTAGAAGATAATACACCTATTCCTTTACCTTGCCATATCAATTGTTTAGACTTTGTATCAATAACGTCAATATATAACGCACCTTCTGAAGTGGAATAAGCAACCCTACTGTGGCTTCTTCTTCCATAATGTGGATACCATCCAGTATAATAAGGACTATAAAAAGAATTGTCTATGTAAATATTTTCTGATGATTTAGTAGAAATATTAATTAATAAATCAGGTGTTTCGTTAATAGACATTCCTTTGTTTGTGAATGATTTTTTTATTGATTTTAAAATTCTTTTTTTATCAATATCTGAAATCTCTACTTTATCAATACCTGTTTTGTAAAAAGCGTATGTTTTATATTTGCTAAAATCTGTTTCTGAATCGTAATCTGAAGCTACTTTTATTGTTCCACAGCTATAAAATACTAGTGAAAATAGTAATACAATGTTTAAGAATAATTTTTTCATAACTACAATTTAAAATATATTAATCAATTACTGTGCCTTAATTCATTTTAAGTTGTGTTATTTTTAACGCAGTTTCATTTTTGTAAATATATTAGTTTTTTATTTATGTCATTTTTTGAGAAAATTAAATCAGTTAATCAACAATTTATTTTACCAATGTTAAATGATGGTGATTTTAAAATGTATATAAAAAGAGAAGATCAAATTCATCCAATAGTTTCAGGAAATAAATTCAGAAAATTAAAGTACAATGTACAAGAGGCTAAAGGTTTAAAAAAAAATTGTTTAATAACTTTTGGAGGTGCTTACTCAAATCATTTGTTAGCAACTGCTTATGTAGGAAAAAATGAAAATTTAAAAACTTTAGCATTTGTTAGAGGAGAAGAATTGAAAAATATTAATTATAATTCTACTTTACAAAAATGTAATGATTTTGGAATGAAATTAATTTTTATTTCAAGAGAGGATTATAGAAAAAGAAATGAAATAGATTATATTAATTACATTAAAAATAAATTTAAAGATTCATATATTATTCCTGAAGGTGGAACTAATGAATTTGGTGTGTTAGGTTGTGAAGAAATCTTAAGTTTAGAGGATTCTTTTTTTGATGTTATATGTTGTCCTGTGGGTTCTGGAGGAACAATTGCAGGAATTATTAATTCAAGTAATGATAGTCATAAAGTTTTAGGCTTTTCTGCTCTAAAAGGGAGTGAAATAAATAATGTAATTACTAAATTTACTGATAAAAAAAATTGGAAGATTTTTGATGACGATATTTTTGGAGGGTATGCCAAAATTGACAACAGGTTAGTTAGTTTTATAAATAATTTTTTTAAAAATACAGGAATGATATTAGATCCAATATATAATTCTAAAATGTTATTTAAAATAATTAAACTTATAGAAAATAATCAATGGGGGTTTGGAAAAAAAATTTTATTAATTAACACAGGAGGTCTGCAGTCAATAAAAGAAATGAATAACAAATTAAAAAAGAAAGGATGCGAAATCATAAAATATTAATATTTTTTTGTTTAATTTTTTTGTATTCATGTGGGTCGAAAAAAGTTTCATACAGGGATAGCAGTCCAAAGAAAATTAAAAATAAATCTGTAAAATCCACTAACAAGTTTTTTAATACAATGACTAATGAGCAACGAACTCATTGGTACGTAAACACATATTCCAAAACAGCTATAAATGAAATGAAAAAGTATGGAATTCCTGCCAGTATAACAATGTCTCAAGGAATCTTGGAATCAAGTTCAGGTAAGGGGAGTTTAGCTTTAAAATCTAACAATCACTTTGGAATAAAATGTCATAGCACTTGGAATGGTAAAAAGGTTTATCATGATGATGATGAAAAGGGAGAATGTTTTAGAAAGTATAGAAATCCTGAAACTTCATATAGAGATCATTCTTTGTTTTTAAAATCTAGAAGTCGATATAATTTTTTATTTAAACTAAATGAAAATAATTATATAAAGTGGGCTAAAGGTTTAAAAAAAGCTGGTTATGCTACAGATCCAACTTATGCGGATAAATTAATTTCAATTATTGAAAGGTATGAGCTTTGGAAATTAGATGGATCTAAAAAATCTTTAAATAAATCTAAAGAAAAAAGCCTTTCTGAAAAAGATTCAATAAATATCAAAATATCAAATAAATATTACATCGTTAAAAAAGGAGATACTTTATTTTCTATTTCAAAAAAATTCAATATTAGTATATCAGATTTGATTAGCCTTAATAAGCTTAAAAACAATGACATTAAATTAGGCCAAAGCTTAAAAACAAAACAAGAATAATTGGTGCTATTATACTCTTTAGATAGGCTTACCTATTAAAATTCTATTTATTTTAGCTGTAGCCATTTCAAGATGCATTTTATTCATTTTATCTGAATTTTTTTTGATAGATTTTTTAATATCTTTTCTTAATTCTATTAGTTGGCCAACTGCAATGGTTCTTATGTCAGACTGACTAACCTTTACAGTGGTAACCCTTCCTCTAGCAAAAGATGGGACGGAGTCCTGTTCTTCATTCATCAAATAACTGATTCTATCTAAATAAGCTAACTGTAAATTTCGTCTGTAAACATCAATTGTTTTATTTGTGTAAAGCTCTTTCCAAATTCCTCTTTTTAAATCTGACATCATTTCAATTAAAGTATAAGCATTACTTCCATTGATTGCTTCATTTTCAATTAGCCTTGCCATTTTTCCAAAATCTAATATGCTGTTCAGAGTTCTAGACTGAGTGCTTCTAATTCTATTTGTAATTCCAGCAAATTCAATTTTATTAAGAATGTTAGTGTCAATCATCCAATTAGGAGTTTCAAAAAGTTGAATATTTAAAAACTCTATACATTTTTTTTGATGAGATTTTTGTACATGAGTATATACTGGTCCATCTTGATCATAAGTTTTATAATATTGATATACACCCCCAATGTTAGAAACAACATGCCCCATATATCTGTTAAATTGTGAAAGAACTTGCCCGTACATTGTATTTAAATCAGAATAATCTTTACCATCTTCAGAAGTCCAATCGATCAAATTAGGTACGATTCTTTTTAAATTTTTAATCCCATATTCACCGGCTTTTACAGCGTCATTACCAAGGTCTTCAGTTTGTGAACTTGGATCTATTCCAGCACTACCAAATCTATGAAGAAGACTATTTTGATTATTTAATATCCATTTATCTAATACAGCTTTTTCATCTTCAGCTTTTTCTGCACTTAGAATAGGTCGATATCCCCATTTAATAGCATATTTATCGTAAACCCCAATATTTGGCATTAGAGCCACTCCCTTGTCTTCAGGTTGAGCTATGTAATTAAACCTCGCGTAATCCATTATAGATGGAGCCGTTCCAAATTTATCTGTAAATGTTGCGGACCTTAAAGAATCTACTGGATAAGCACTGCTGCTTCCCATATTATGTGGCAATCCTAACGTGTGACCAACTTCATGAGAAGACACAAAACGAATTAATCTTCCCATAACCTCATCTTTAAAAGCAACTCCTCTAGCTTCATCATTGATTGCAGCAGTTTGAACAAAGAACCAATTTCTTAATAGAGTCATAACATTATGGTACCAATTAATATCAGACTCAAGAATCTCGCCAGATCTAGGATCACTCACGTGGGGTCCATTTGCATTTGGAATAGGAGATGCTAAGTATCTTACAACGGAATACCTAATATCTTCTGGACTCCAATCAGGATCCTCTTCTTTAGTTGGTGGATCTTTTGCTATTATGGCTTCTTTAAATCCAGCTGCCTCAAAAGCAACTTGCCAATCTTCTATACCATCTTTAATGAATTGTCTCCATTTAACAGGAGTAGCTCTGTCAATATAGTAAACTATTTGTTTTTTAGGAATTACGAGTTCCCCATTATTAAACCTTTCTAAATCTTCATCCTTAACTTCTAATCTCCATCTGTCTAAATACTTTAAAGATTTGCTTTCTTGATTGTCTAACCCATAATCAACTTGAGATCTATCAAACCAACCCACTCTTTGATCAGAATATCTTCTTCTCATTGGGACTTTTGGAAGTAAAATCATAGAGTTATTTATTTCTAAAGAAATAGCACCAACACTAGCATTTGAAGGAGGTTCAGAAGAATTATAAGTTTTTACATGTCTTGATTCAATATTTTGAGGATAGCTTTTTAAAGATTCTATAAATGATCTTTTGGAATCGAGACTAGTTATTTTATAACTTTTTCTTCTTGACTGAGGATAGCCTAATGGCTTAACGTCATCAGTAAATAATTTTGTGACTTCAATAACTGTTGAAGTCGAATCTCTATTTACTGTCTCTATTTTGAAACTATACAAGATAGGTTCAAAATTCGAGTTTAAAACTGCTTCACTGATAGGTAAAGAATCATTTGCTACAACACTATGTGATACTACTCTTAATAATATGTTTTGATCTTTCTTATGCCATCTTAAAACTTGCGTATTTTGTTTTCCTCCTCCAAATCCAATACCAGAAGCTGTTTTGGCAATTCTAGTAACCATAAGCATTTCTCTTCCTAATAATGAATCGTTTATTTCATAGTAATATTTTTCTTTAACCTTATGAATATCAAATAGACCATGATCTGTTACGGCATCTTTAGTTATTATATCTTCATAGGATTTAGGCTTCTTTGCTTCTTTACTTTTCTCCTTACTATCATCGTCACTATCTTTTTTAGCGGGGCTTTGTGCATTTATTTGAAATGAGAATAAAAAAACAAATAAAAGAGAATATATAGTGTAATTTTTCATGATTTAAATTTTTTCAAACATTAAGTTAAAAAAATAATTAACTAAAATTAAATTTTATTGGAAAATAAATTAATAAAGGCATAAATCAATCTCGAAATGTTAAACAAACCATTTTTCTACATCAATTAATTGAAGAGCATCAATAGTTAATTTATTTTTCTTTCTATAGCCATTAAGTTTTTGATGTACTTGTGTGGGTTTATTTAAAAGTAAATTTTCTTTACTTGAGTAAACATCTATAACATAATCAATCCAATTTTTATCAATTCCTATTTCAATAAAATCTTCTCCTTTAGGCTTAGGTTTAGAAATCTCAGGCTTCATTTGCGGAAAAAATATAACTTCCTGAATAGATTGATTATTTGTAAAGAGCATAACTAACCTATCTATTCCTATGCCTATTCCAGAAGTTGGTGGCATACCATACTCTAAAGCTCTAATAAAGTCATGATCAATAAACATAGCTTCATCATCACCTTTTTCAGACAATTTCAATTGATCTTCAAACCTAGATAACTGATCAATAGGATCATTTAATTCAGAATAAGCATTTGCAAGTTCTTTACCATTAACTAGTAATTCAAATCTTTCGGTAAGATTTGGATTATCTCTATGTTCTTTTGTTAAGGGACTCATTTCTTTGGGGTAATCAGTTATAAATGTCGGTTGTATGTAAAGATGTTCACACTTTTCTCCAAAAATTTCATCTATTAACTTTCCAACTCCCATTGTTTTATCTACTTCAATCCCTAAGCTATTAGCGGTTTCAAATAATTCTTTTTCATTCATTTTTGAAACGTCAATTCCAGTATGTTCTTTTATTGAATCTAGAATACTTATCCTTTTATAAGGAGCTTTAAAATCTATTGTTTTATTTCCTAATTCTACTTTACTAGTTTGATTTAATTCATTTGCAATCTTTTCTAGTAAATTTTCAGTCATCTCCATCATCCAGTAATAGTCTTTATAGGCAACATATAATTCTACCATGGTAAATTCTGGATTATGAGTTCTGTCCATTCCTTCATTCCTAAAAGCTTTTGCAAACTCATAAACACCATCAAATCCACCAACAATCAATCTTTTAAGATATAATTCGTTTGCTACTCTTAAGTATAAAGGAATATTCAATGCATTATGATGAGTGATAAATGGTCTAGCTGTTGCTCCACCTGGAATTGATTGTAAAATTGGTGTCTCAACTTCAAGATATTCTTTTTTATTAAAAAAAGACCTCATGATATTCATGATTTTAGTTCTTTTTAAAAAAGTTTCTTTAACGTTAGGGTTGACAATTAGGTCGACATATCTCTGCCTGTATCGGAGTTCAGGATCAGTAAATTCATCAAAAACATTGCCTTCTGAATCACTTTTAGGCAAAGGAAGAGGTCTTAAAGATTTACTTAAAAGAGTGAATTTTTTTACTAAAATTGTTTTTTCTCCAACTTGAGTAGTGAATAAAGTTCCTTCAATTCCAATTATATCTCCAATATCAAGAAGTTTTTTATAAACTTCATTATACATAGTTTTATCATCGTTATGACAAATTTCATCTCTGTTAAAATAAACTTGAATTTTACCAATTTTATCTTGAATTTCAGCAAAACTAGCTTTTCCTTGTATTCTTCTTGACATTAATCTGCCTGCTATCGATACGGATTTGTTTTCTAAAAAATTTGAAACTATTTCATTTGTATCAGTATTAATTAGAAATAGGGGAGCCGGGTATGGATTGATTCCCAATTCTTTGAGTTTATTTAATTTTTCTCTTCTGATTTGCTCTTGTTCAGATAGCATAATTATTTTTTTAAATTACATCAAATATAAGGAATCATGAACAAGCTACAACCTAAGTATTTATATTCACTATTATATATTTATCTTTGTTTTTAAAATTTAAAAATTGAGTTTTCTCAGAGTTTTTTTGTCAATAGTTTTTCCACCTTTATCTGTTATAGATAAAGGCTGTGGTTCTGTTATAATTGTATTTATATTAACTTTATGTGGATGGGTCCCAGGAATTATAGCAGCTTTAATTATTTTAAATAATCCTAATAAATAATTTTTTTAAATGAATAAATCAATTATAGTCCATGATTTAGGTTTAGTCGACTATGATAAAGCCTTAGATTATCAATTGAATTTGTTTAATAAAATAATTCAGTCAAAATTAAATAACAGAAGAAATAACACGAATCTAGCCACTAATAATCATTTAGTTTTTGTGGAACATCCTAATGTGTATACGCTAGGTAAAAGTGGAGAAATGAAAAACCTATTATTAAATAAAGAAGAGCTAAAGAAGAAGGGTATAAAATTTTATAATACTAATAGAGGAGGGGATATAACATGTCATGGCCCAGGTCAGATAGTTTGTTATCCTATTCTAGATTTGGATAATTTTTTCACAGATATTCATAAATATTTAAGATTTCTTGAAGAAGTAGTGATCTTAACCTTAGGTGGTTTCGGACTAAAAGGAGAAAGAAGTTCTAATGAGACAGGTGTTTGGTTAGATCCTAATACTTTTGAAGCTAGAAAAATTTGTGCTATGGGAGTTAAAGCTAGTAGATGGGTAACTATGCACGGTTTGGCATTAAATGTAAATAACGATTTGAGTTTTTTTGATAATATTATTCCCTGTGGAATTCTAAATAAAGCAGTGTCTTCAATTTCAAATGAAACAAAAAAAGAAATTGATATAGACTTAGTGAAGAAAAAAATAATTGATAATTTTTTAATTACCTTTTCTGCTAAACTAGTTAATGGAATAAACTAAAATTTCATTTAACTCTCCTAAAGAAGTAATGGTTTTTTCGCCTTTCCCATTTATTGAAAAATCAATTGAACTAGTGCCAAATACAGGAAAACCACTTATTAACTTAGAATTAGAATCAAAAAAATAAATTTTATTTTGATCTCTATCTGTAATTGATATATATTCTTGTTTTTTACTTGTTAATATTTTAGGGTTTGTATAATTCCCAAACGGAAGTTCAACTATGCTTTCATTTATTGTGAGAATATTTTCAGAAATGGTAACTAAAATATTATTATTTGCAGCAATTAAATAAGGAGTGCCAAGAGGAAGGGGTTTTTTTGAAATCTCACCATTTAAGCTTATCCTAATAAAGTTATTGGATTTGTCAATAGTGACAAATGAATTTTTATTAACGAAAATTTCTTTTGAACTTACTTTTAAGGATTCAGGAACTTTTACTTGAATATTTCCTCTTCTATCAGTAATGTATAACCTTTTTTTAGTATTAATTATTAAATAGTCCTTTGATCCGATCCTGAAATGTTTAGGTAGATTGGCAATTTGACTACTAATATTCTTTTTATTAAAACCTCTAACTTTTTTAAAGTTATCATCTAATATTTCAATTTCTCCTTCCCTATCAATTAAAAATCTATAATTATTTATTTTATCATAGTCAAAAACTGCTAATCCATGGTTTGATGTTTTTTTGTGATTTAATTTTTTAACTGTGTCTCCATTCTTATCTAAAATTAATAAGCTTTTTTCTGTTTCAAATACATATTGTAATCTCCCGTTTTTATACAAATCTATTTGAAAAATTTCTCCAACTATTTTAGATTCAAGTTTTTTTCTCCAAATTAATTCACCATTAATTGAAATGAGATATAAATTATTTAAATCATCTTGAGTAATTAGTTCTTTTTCTTTTGTCACATAATTAGTAACTATTTTAGGCTCTAAGTGAATTGCACTTTTTAATTTAAAACTAAATAACAAATCAACTTCAGGAGATTTTATTTTTTCAACTGTTTTTTCAATTATATGTGTTTTATGAATTAGCTTATCATCAATTAATAAATGGTTAATCCAATATGGAAAATCATCTGTTGAAACTTTAAATTTTCCAATAAAATCATTATTAAACTTTTCAAGATTATAAATTTTTAAATGATTACTTTTTTTAGGAACTTTTGAATATATTTCTTTAAATTTTATTGAATTATTTATGGTTGATTCGTTAGAAAAGTTTAAAATCATTGTCTCTATTGCGATTTTATTTTTTGACAATACTAATATATCATTCAATATTGTTAAATAAGTATTGTCTATGGGTTTATAGAAGTAATTCGCTGTATTTGAGTTAAATAAAGGCTGCGAGAGTTTATGAATTTTTGTACTTCTATAGTTGTAGCTGCTTTCTGTGCTATGTTGAATTTTAAAATTCAATAATTCTTTATTCTTAAAACTAAAAGTTGAAATAGAATCCTTATTTAAAATTATTGAGCCTATTTCAAATATGTCATAAAATAAGGAGTCGTTTTTTATTAATTCTAGCTTATTTATAGTGTTGTTTTTTTCTACGTTTATTAAAAACTGTGAGTGATTATATGCCCTTCTTTCAAATTCGATAAAATTATTTGGAACTATTTGAATAATGTCTGCAACAGATGAATCTATATCATTTAAGCGATTAATTCCTCTAGGAATAGAATCTTTTTTAAATGCTAAGCCATTAAGCATTAATTGGCTGGGATTGACGTTTACATCAAACTGAATCCAATCTGAAATATCTGAAACACTAAAAAAATCTGATATTTCAGAAATATCAATATGCTTTTTAAGTTGATCATTGATTAATAGAGAGATTTTAGAGCTAGATGATTGATATAACTTATAAAATTCATTATTTATATCACTACTAATGTTATTTGAATTCCTTAAAGAATTTTCAATTAAAAGCTTATTAAGAGATTGCATGTAAACTCCATTTTTCTTTGTAAAATAAAATGATTTATTGTTTGTTTTTATTTTTTTAATTATAAATCCATTATAATTTATAGAATCCTCTAGCACTTCATTTTTTAATTCTAATACATTTTCAAATTCTGTAAATAAAATATATTCTAAACTGTTTTTACCAATATTGTGATAGCTAATTAACATTGGTTTTTCTAAAAATTTATTTAAGATGGAATCTGGTTTCAACTCTGTTATAGATTTGAAGCTTTTGTGAAAAACATCTGATTTATGATCTATGGCTGATTCATATTTAATTAAAAGCAAAGGATTTGTAGGAACAAAATCTATTAATCTAGATGTTTTTTCATAACTATTTTCACAGTTAATAATTGATAAAGTAAATATTATTAATAGAATTTTTTTCATCTATGTTATAAGTGTAAATGTAATGAACTCTTATTTTAATTTATAGTGCATTTTAAATCAATTTAAAACTTTTTCTGTGATGTATTGAAATACCATATTTTTTTATGGCTTCTCTGTGGATTTTTGTTGGATAGCCTTTATTTTGTTCCCATCCGTAATGTGAATTTTTTTTCGAAAGATCAATCATTAAATCGTCTCTGCTTGTTTTAGCTAAAATTGAAGCTGCAGCGATATTCATATATTTAGAATCTCCTTTTATTATACATTTAAAAGGAATCATATTATTCGATTCAAACCTGTTTCCATCAACAATTATGAATTCTGGCTTTATTTTTAGTTGATCAATTGCTTGATTCATTGCTAAAATTGATGCATTTAAAATATTTATTTCATCGATTACTTTAACTGACACATGATAAATTGCATAATCCAATGCATTATCAATTATGATTTTTTTCAAATTATTTCTTGATTTTAATGAAAGTAATTTCGAATCATTTAAAATTATATTTTTAAATTTTTTTGGTAAAATAACTGCAGCAGCAGTAACTGGTCCAGCTAAGCAACCTCTTCCTGCTTCGTCAGTCCCACATTCAACATAGCTAGAAAAAAATGGTTTTAACATAATTGTATTTGTCTTAAAAATAGATAATAATTAAAATATAAGTAAAATGAAAACAATAACTTTACTTTAAATTATTTCAATGAGAACTGGTTCATTATTTTTTATTTTATTTTATTTCTGTATTTATTCGCTTTGTTCTCAGCAAGATGAGGGAATTAGTTCTTTTAAAAACTTATTAAATTCAAATTCAGATTCTATTTCGAAATCGAAATTACCTAGCATAAAAAAGTATTTAATACTAAATGCTATTAAAGACTCCGTTTATCTTGACACTACCCTGTCAATTAAAAAACATTATAAGTTTAATTACTTAAGAAAAGATGATTTTGAACTTCTTAAATTTTCTAACATAGGTCAAACATATAACGTCTTAACTCATTCATATAATGAACATTCTTTTTTACCTTCATTTAGTTTTTCTTCAAAACAATTTGTCTATTTAAAATCCAGTGATATTAATTACTATCATGTTCCAACTCCTTTAACTGAGTTCCTGTTTAAAACAGTCATGGAACAAGGTCAATTTACTGATACTTTTTTTTCTTCTAATGTTTCAGAAAAATTAAATTTTTCAATCGCTTTCAAGGGTCTAAGATCTTTAGGAAACTATCAAAATATTTTAGCTGGATCAAAAGTTTTTAGATTTACAACTAATTATAATTCTAGTAATGACAGATATAATTTTAGAATACATGTTGTAAATCAAAATTATGAAAATAAAGAAAATGGTGGCTTAACTGATTCGTCAATAATTAATTTCGAATCGGAAGATCAATTATTTAAGGAGAGGTCTAAACTTTCTGTTAAATTTGAAAATGCGATAAATAATTTTTCTAGTAAAAGATATTATTTTGATCATCAATTTTCTTTTTCCAAAAAAAAGGACTCTACAAAACGAAATAAATTGTCAATTGGTCATAGGTTTGAATATGAAACCTTAAATAACTCTTTTTCTCAAAGCTCTGCTAACGAATATTATGGTAATCTTAGTTCAGGATTGAATCTTGTAAATGATAAAACAGAAATCAGAAGCACTTTAAATGAGTTTTATACTTTTCTAAAATCAAATTTTTTAGGTAAAATAGAAGTTATTTATACTAACTACAATTATAAATATATAACTAACACATTTTCAGATGATTTTAAAGCTTTTGACGAGAATGAAAATGCGATTTCATTTAAAGCAAACAAAAATATTTTTAACCATCATTTAAGTGGAAAAATAACAAAGAGTCTTTTTGGAGAAAGGTTAGGAGATTTAATAGATTTCAGTATTAATTCAATAAAGAATGAAAAATTTAAATATCGATTTGGAGTAAATATTACAACTAATCACCCTGGATTTTATTATGAATTATATAAAAGTAGTTATTATGATTTAAATTGGAATAATGAAATAAAGAAGACTCAAACTAAAAATGTTTTTTTAGACTTTAATTCTAAATCAATGGGTGATTTAAGGATAGATTTCAGATTGATAAATGACTTTACGTATTTTTCTTTAGTTAATAATAATGGATTAGTTGATGCTGAAACCACAACCTTACTTCCAAAAGTTAATCAACTAGAATCCACCATAGAATACTTAAAGGTTAAGTGGCAAAAAGAATTTAAATTTGGAAAGTTTAGTCTAGATAATTCTTTGATATTCCAAAGGGTTAAGCAAACTGGATACTTTTTAAACTTACCTGAATTTTTGACTAGAAATACTATTTATTATTCTAATACTATTTTAAAAGGTGCAATGTTTTTTCAATCAGGTGTAAGTGTTAAATATTTTTCAAAATACTATTCGAATGAATATAACCCCCTTATTAGTTCATTTCATATACAGAATGAAAAGAAAACAGGAGGATTTCCATTAATTGATTTTTTTATAAATGCAAAAATAAAACAGACCAGATTGTTTTTAAAAGCAGAACATTTTAATTCAAGTTTAACAGGAAATAATTTTTATTCTTCTCCATCTTATCCCTATAGAGATTTTTCAATAAGATTTGGTTTAGTTTGGAATTTTTTTAATTAACTAAGGGAAGATCTCCTTTTTCTTTGGTTTCAAGATTAGAGTAACCCATTAAAAATTTATCAACCTGAACTGCTACTTCTCTGCCTTCAGAAATTGCCCAAACTATTAAGGATTGACCTCTTCTCATGTCACCAGCAGAAAAAATATTCGGAATACTTGTCTGATAGTTTTTGCATAATAATTGATTTTTGTCATCAGTATCAATATTCAATTGATCAATTAAACTTGGTTCGTGACCAGTAAAACCTAATGCTAATAAAGCTAATTCACACGGCCATAATTTTTCTGAATCATTTACTTCTTTTAATTGAGGTCTTTCACCATCTTTTTTAATCCATTCCACTTCTACTGTTTTCAGCGCTTTTACATTTCCATTGCCGTCTCCAATAAACTCTTTAGTTAAAACGCTCCATTCTCTATGTATACCTTCTTCATGAGAACTAGTTGTTTTCAATTTAAAAGGCCAATATGGCCAAGGATTATCTTCAGATCTGATAGATAATGGTTTAGGCATAATTTCAAAATTTGTAACAGATTTTGCTTTTTGTCTATTAGATGTTCCAATGCAGTCAGAACCGGTATCACCTCCTCCAATTACAATAACATTTTTGTCTTTAGCATTTAATTTTTGATCGGGTTTGGCAATTCCATCAACGACTTGATTTTGAAGTTTTAAAAAATTCATTGCTTGCTTGACGCCATTTAGGTCCGATCCTTTAATAGGAAGGGATCTCTTTATTGTTGCGCCTCCACATAAAACAATCGCATCATAATTTTTTAAATTTTCAACGGGAAAATTTTTTCCAACTTCAGTATTAGTTTTAAAATTAATTCCTTCACTAATTAGAATTTCTAACCTTCTGTCAATTATATTTTTCTCTAACTTAAAGTCAGGTATACCATATCTTAAAAGTCCGCCTATTTTTGAATCTCTTTCAAAAACATCAATAGAGTGCCCTGCTTTATTCAGTTGTTGGGCTGCAGCTAATCCAGCTGGACCTGACCCAATAACTGCAATCTTTTTTTTGGTTCTTTTCACAGGAAGGATAGCTTTAATCCAACCTTCTTTAAACCCTCGTTCTATTATGTATTTTTCAATCATTTCGATTGAAACTGGAGGGTTGATTATTCCTAATACGCATGATGCTTCACATGGTGCAGGGCAAAGTCTTCCTGTAAATTCAGGGAAATTATTAGTTGAATGTAGTATGCTTAATGCTTTTTCCCATTTATTATTATACACAGCATCATTAAAGTCTGGAATTAAGTTTCCTAACGGACAACCACTATGGCAGAAAGGTACCCCACAGTCCATACACCTTCCTCCTTGTTCTTTAAGTTTTTTTTCAGAAGGTTTGACAGTAAATTCTTTATAGTCTTTTATTCTTTTTTTAACTGGAATATAACCTTCTTCAACTCTTTCGTAATCAATAAATCCTTTTAATTTGCCCATATCAATTAATAATTTCAAATTCTTTTTCAATAGCCATTTTTTCTAAAGCCAATTTATATTCTGTTGGCATTATTTTAACAAAGTTATTTGATTCTATTTTCCAGTTTAAGATTAAATATTGTGCTAATTTACTTGAAGTATAACTTAAGTGATCTTGAATTAATTTTTTAATCAAATCTAAGTCTTGAGAGTTTGGTTCTTCAAGTTCGATCATCTCCATATTAAAATTCCTTTCATCAAAATTATCTAATTCCTTATAGATGTAGGCAATTCCTCCACTCATTCCAGCAGCGAAGTTTCTTCCAATATCCCCTAAAACAAGAGTAATTCCACCTGTCATATATTCACAGCCATGATCACCAATTCCTTCAACTACTGCTGTTGCTCCTGAGTTTCTCACACAAAACCTTTCACCAGCCATCCCGTTAATATATGCTTCGCCTGAAGTGGCCCCATAAAGAGCGACATTACCTGTAATCACATTTTTATTAGACTCAAAAGTCGATTCTGGTGGGATTTTTACAATTATTTTTGCTCCTGAAAGGCCCTTTCCTAAGTAATCGTTTGTATTTCCTGTTACTGTTAAAGTTAGTCCCTTAGCGCTAAATGCACCAAAACTTTGTCCAGCTACTCCTTGAAAATTTAAATTAATTGTATCATTCTTAAGTCCTTTCATACCGTAAATTTTTGATATTTCATTACTTAAAATAGCGCCAACAGCTCTATCTGTGTTTTTTATTTTATATGATAAATCTATTTTAGTATTATTTTTAATTGCTTCTTTGGAGATATTAAGAATTTTAAAATCTAATACATTTTCTAAGTTATGATCTTGTTTAGAATTGTTTTTTAATGAAACATTTTTTTCTAAACTGGGTTTGTATAAAATATTTGATAAATCAATATGTTTGGTTTTATAATGTTCTAGAGCACCGTTCATGTTTATTTTTTGGCTCTGACCAATCATTTCATCCATTGTTCTAAAACCAAGTTCAGCCATTATTGTTCTGAGTTCTTCAGCAACAAAATGCATGAAATTAATCACATGTTCTGGCTTTCCTTTAAAGTTTTTTCTTAATTCAGGATCTTGAGTTGCTATTCCAACAGGACAAGTATTTAAATGGCAAGCTCTCATCATAATGCAGCCTGATGCAACTAATGGGGCAGTTGAGAATCCAAATTCTTCAGCACCTAAAAGACAAGCGATTGCAACATCTCTGCCGGTTTTTAATTGCCCATCACACTCTAAAACTATTCTTCCTCTTAAATCATTCATAACTAAAGTTTGCTGAGCTTCAGCGAGACCAAGTTCCCACGGGAGGCCAGCGTGTCTTAATGAAGTTAGAGGCGAAGCTCCTGTTCCTCCATCATAACCAGAAATTAATATAACATCTGCTTTAGCTTTAGCTACTCCAGCAGCAATAGTTCCAACTCCAACTTCAGAGACTAGCTTAACATTAATTCTAGCTTCTCTATTAGCATTTTTTAAATCATAGATTAATTGAGATAAATCTTCAATTGAGTAAATATCGTGATGAGGAGGAGGAGAAATTAAACCAACATAAGGAGTAGAATTCCTTACTTTAGCAATCATAGGATTTACCTTAGCTGCAGGTAATTGTCCGCCTTCACCAGGTTTGGCACCTTGTGCCATTTTAATTTGAATTTCTTTTGCGTTTGAAAGATAATTTGAACTAACTCCAAATCTCCCAGAAGCCACTTGTTTAATAGCGCTATTTTTCCAATCACCATTGGCTTCTTTATTAAATCTAACTGGATCTTCTCCGCCTTCACCGGAATTACTCTTGCCTCCAATTCTATTCATGGCAATTGCTAAGTTTTCATGAGCTTCTTTACTAATAGAGCCATAAGACATAGCACCTGTTTTGAATCTTTTTACAATTTCAGTCCATGGTTCTACTTCTGCAATTGGAATTGGATCTAAGTCAACAAATTTGAACATTCCTCTTAAAGTCATGAGTTGTTCATTTTGGTTATTTATTAAATCAGAATAGACCTTATATGTTTCATATTTATTTTCTCTAACCGATTGTTGCAGTTTAGATATAGTAGAAGGGTTTAACATATGAGCTTCACCATTTCTTCTCCACCTATAATTTCCTCCAATCTCAAGGCTTGTAAATGAGTTTTGTTTTTCAAAAGCTTTTTTATGTCTAATTGATAGTTCTTTTTCAATAGCATATAGACCAACACCTTGAATTCTACTTGGAGTATTACTAAAATATTTTTTAGTAAAATTTTCTCTTAAACCAAGTGCTTCAAATATTTGAGCACCACGATAGGAGTGTAGAGTAGAAATTCCGATTTTATTCATTACTTTGAGAATACCTTTAGCGATAGCTTTGTTATACTTTTCGATTGATAGTTTTAGTGACTGATCTTTAAAGAATCCTTGTTTATGATGATGATGAATAATCTCATTAACTAAATAAGGGTTAATGGCACTAGCACCATATCCAAATAACATTGAAAAATGGTGAGGTTCTCTGGGTTCAGAAGATTCTATTACAATTCCAAATTTTGATCTTTTTTTAAGTTTTATTAAAAAGTGATGAATAGTTGAACAAGCTAATAAAATAGGAATTGCAGCCATTTTTTTATTAACTCCTCTATCGCTTATAATTATAATATTGCTACCTTCTTTAACATAGCTAATGACTTCATTTACCATTTTTTGAAGAGCTTCTTCAATACCATTATGTCCTTTCTTTAATTCATATAAGGCGCTTATTGATGAGCTTTTGAAATTAGAGTGTTTAATAAACTTTATTTTATCTAAATCTTCATTAGAAATTATTGGATTTTCAATTTTCAATTTTTTTGAATGATCAGAAACAATGTCATAAAGATTGTAATCACTACCAAGCCCTAAACTTGTGTCAGTAACTATTTCCTCTCTAATTCCGTCCAGAGGGGGATTGGTAACTTGAGCAAATAATTGTTTGAAATAATTAAATAGTAATTGTGGTTTTTTAGAAAAAACAGCAAGAGGAGTATCTGTGCCCATAGAGCCTATGACTTCTTTTCCAGACAGACACATTGGTAATATGATTGTATTTAGATCCTCTTCAGTATAACCGAAAATCCTAAGTCTAGTTTCAAAATCTAATTTTTCTTTAGGGGTTTTATTCCCTGTGTATGGAACTAATTTTAATGGAAGAGTATTTTCATTTAGCCATTTTCTATAAGGGTATTTTGAAATCACTTCATTTTTTATTTCTTCGTCTTCAATGATTCTGCCTTCATTCATGTCTACTAAAAACATCTTACCTGGCTCTAGCCTTCCATGTTTTTCAATGTTACTAGGCTCAATATCTACAACTCCAGTTTCTGAAGACATGAAAACATAATTATCTTTTGTAACACTATATCTAGACGGTCTTAATCCATTTCTGTCTAAAAGAGCACCAATATATTTTCCATCTGTAAACGGAATTGAAGCTGGACCATCCCAAGGCTCCATAATACACGAATTAAATTCATAAAAAGCTTTCTTTTGGTCAGACATAGACTTGTGCTTTTCCCAAGCTTCAGGAACCATCATCATCATTACCTCAGGCAAACTTCTTCCAGTTGTTAGTAATAGTTCAACAACCATATCCATGCAGGCTGAATCAGACTTGCCTTTTAAAATAGTTGGAAATATTTTTTTCATATCATCACCTATAAAGTCACTCTTTAGAAGTTCCTCTCTAGCGTTCATTCTACTGTAATTCCCTTTTATAGTATTTATTTCTCCATTATGACACATGTATCTAAATGGTTGTGCTAAATCCCAAGTGGGGAAAGTGTTAGTTGAAAATCTTTGATGAACTAAAGCTAGTCTAGTAACTAATTCTGGATTTGACAAGTCTAAAAAAAATTTGTCAATGTCCTCTGGAATAAGTAATCCTTTATAAATTAATGTCCTATTATGAAGGCTGGTGAAATAAAAATAGTTTTTTTGAGAAAAATCTATATTATAAATGGTGTTTTCTGCAATTTTTCGAGATACAAATAATTTAGTATTAAATTCAGTATCTGATAATTTTTGATTGTTTTTTCCTATAAAAACTTGTTTAATGGTTGGCTGTGTTTTTGCGGCAATTCTTCCTAAAACTTTAGAATTAACAGGAACATCTCTCCATCCCAAAAGTGAAAGACCTTGATTTTTAATTTCTTTTTCAAAAACATCAACACAATAGTTAAGTTGATTTTTTTTCTTAGGAAGAAAAACCATTCCAACAGCATATTCATAAGGTAAAGGCAATATAAAATCACACTTATTTTTTAAAAAATCATGTGGAATTTCTATTAAAATACCTGCTCCATCACCCGTTTTACCATCTGAACTAACTGCTCCACGATGTTCTAAGCATGTTAAAATGTTTAATGCTTTAAAAATTATATCGTTAGTTTTTTCCCCTTTTAAACTGCAGATGAATCCAGCTCCACAATTGTCATGTTCGAATTCAGGAGAATATAATCCTTGTTTTTTAGGTAGCATATTTTAACTTTAGTAACTACTAAACTTAGATAATACTGTCTCTTTTTAAAAGAGTTTTTGTATTAAATTGACAATTAATACTGACTTAATAATATAATTGATAAATTTTAAATATTTCTTACTTTATTAACGTATTATTATCAAAAACATAATTTTATTTTTAATATGTTTACAATTCTAAAATTTTAAGAATGGAAATAATACTTATTTCAATATTTGTTACAGGTTATTTATTAATAACCATGGAGCATTCAATTAAAATTGACAAACTTATTCCTGCTTTAGTAATGATGGGAATTTTATGGGCTGTCATTGCTTTAAATCACTTACCAGTTTTCGATATTAACTTGGAAGAATTAAGATTAGAGCCAACTCATATTGATGAAATATTATTACATCACCTTGGTAAAACTGCAGAGATATTAATATTTTTGCTTGGGGCAATGACTATTGTTGAAATCATAGATTTTTTTAGCGGATTTTCTGGAATTAAAAAATTAATTAAATCAAGAAGTAAAGTTACTTTATTGTGGATTTTTGGATTTCTTTCTTTTTTCTTATCTGCAATTATAGATAATCTAACAGCCACTATTGTGCTTATTACTATTCTTCAAAAATTAGTAACAAATAGACAGCTAAAATTATGGTACGCAGGTTTAATAATTATTGCTGCTAATGCAGGTGGAGCATGGTCTCCAATTGGGGACATAACTACTACTATGTTATGGATTTCTGACAAGGTTTCCACTGTCAATTTAATCAAATATTTAGTTTTGCCATCTCTAGTTTGTATGCTCGTTCCATTTACTATTTCTTCAAAATTTAAAATCTTTAAAGGTGAATTTGTAATACCTGATAACTTGGTTGATAGTGAATTAAATCCCTATGCTAATAAAATGTTGTTTATAGGTTTAGGATCTATATTGTTCGTTCCAGTTTTTAAAACAGTTACTCATTTACCTCCTTATGTAGGAATGATGCTTGCTTTAGCATTTGTTGCCACAGTTGCAGAGTTTTATAGTAACAAAAAATTTAGTATTTCAAAAATAGATTCTGATGAAGAAACTAACCATAGTCCAATACATGCTTCGCTTACAAAAATTGAATTACCTAGTATACTATTTTTTTTAGGAATTTTAATGGCTGTTGGAGCTTTAGAGTCTGTGGGTATCTTATTTGATTTTGCTGGTTATATAAATGAAGTAATTCCAAACTCTGATATTGTAATTATTCTTCTTGGTCACCTGTCAGCCTTAATTGATAATGTTCCATTGGTAGCAGCTTCAATTGGAATGTTTCCTAATCCTATTGATGATCCACTATGGCATGGAATAGCTTATTCTGCCGGAACGGGTGGAAGTATGCTTATAATTGGTTCAGCAGCTGGAGTTGTTGCGATGGGTATGCAAAAAATAGATTTCTTTTGGTATATAAAGAACATAATGATTTTAGCGATGGTAGGATTCTGGGCAGGGTATGGTACTTTTATGCTTTTAAGAGATTTTGTGTTTTAAATTCAAATGAATTACAATGAAACTGTTAATTGGCTTTTTAACCAATTACCTGTTTACCAAATAGATGGAGTTTTTAAGTATAAACTTGATTTAAGTTCTATAAAATCAGTTTGTAATAATCTTAATAATCCTCAAAACAATTTTAAGTCTATTCACGTTGCTGGAACTAATGGAAAAGGCTCCACATGCCATATGTTAGCTTCTATTTTGCAAGAATCAGGATATAAGGTTGGTTTATATACTTCACCCCATTTAAAAGATTTTCGTGAAAGAATCAGAATAAATGGAAAAAAAATTGAAAAAAAATTTGTTATAGCATTTGTTGAAGATCAACTCAATTTTTTTAATCATAATAACATATCTTTTTTTGAAATGACTGTAGCCCTGGCATTTAAATATTTTTCAAAATCTAAAGTTGATATAGCTATAATTGAAACAGGGTTAGGAGGAAGGCTTGATGCTACTAATATTGTTATACCTGAATTAAGTATTATAACAAACATCGGAAATGATCATTCTGAATTTTTAGGAGATAACATTATGGACATAGCCAATGAAAAAGCTGGTATTATAAAAAAAGAAACTCCTGTTGTTTTAAGTGAATATCAAAAAGAAGTATTTTCAGTATTTAGAGAAAAAGCTATGGAATTAAATTCTAAAATTTATGTTGCTAATGAAGAATATTTTGAAGAATATAAAACAGATTTAAACGGGGGATATCAAAATAAAAACATGCAAGGGGTTATTAAGGGATTATCTCTTTTAAATAATTTTAAAATTTCTAAAAATGATATAAAAATCGGTCTTTTAAATGTGATGAAAAACACGGGTTTAAAGGGTAGATTAGAGTTGATAAACTATAACCCAAAAGTTATTGTTGATGTAGGGCATAATATTGAAGCATTTAAAGAGATAATTAATTATTTAGAATCTGAAACTTATCAAAATCTTAAGCTGGTATTAGGTTTTGTAAAAGGAAAAGATTTTAAAAAAATATTAGACCTCCTTCCCAGAGATGCAACGTATTATTTTTGTAAACCCAATATAACAAGAGGGTTGCCAATAGATGAGATTTTCGCATATTCAAAAAAAATTGGATTGAAATCAAAAAAATTTTCTAGTGTTAAGTCAGCATATTCAAGCTGTCTTAATGAATCTAGTAAAGATGATTTGATTTTTATTGGAGGAAGTAATTTTGTTGTTGCTGAAATTATATAATGTAAATAGACGAACTTAGCGAATTGCTAATCTTCTTATTTTTTATCCTTTGATGTATATAAAAATATATTATATTTGCCGCTCAATTTAGGGCGCTTAGCTCAGTTGGTTCAGAGCACCTGGTTTACACCCAGGGGGTCAGGGGTTCGAATCCCTTAGCGCCCACCATATAACCTCACTTCTTTAGTGGGGTTTTTTTATTTTTGTTAAATTTTAAGTATAAAATAAACAATCCAAATATTAACCATAAAATAACAAGACTCCACCATAATTGAAAAAACCAATCATTTTTTGTAGTCCCATTCCACTTTAACCATTCAAAAACAAAACCTTCCATAAAAATGTCCAATGAAAGTAAAGCGAAAAAACCAGATAACCATTTAAAAAAAAGTTAAACTTTTTCATTTATTAATAATTTTTTATATAATAGTCTTCCCTTTCTGTTTTTAACATCCCATTAGTATTCTCCATAAATTTATTTCTTTGGGATTTGTTATTAAATATCCAAATACAAATTGAGTTTTCACTATGATATATTGCTTTTAGCTCGTCATCAATATTACAAATTTCTTTTGGAATTTCTGTTTTAAAACAAATCATATGAATGTATATATGTGTAAAAATAAAAAACCACTCAATTGAGTGGTTTTTTTTTAATAAATAAGTTTAAAATAATTAGTTTAAAAACTGGTAAATAGTTTTTGCATTTTTTCATTTTCTTCATCTGCTAAATTTTTGTCAACTAAAATTCTACCACTATGTTCGTCTGTTATAAGTTTTTTTCTTGAAGCTATGTCAAGTTGAACTTGAGGAGGAATAGTGAAAAATGATCCTACTGAAGCACCTCTTTCAACAGTTACTATAGCCAATCCATTTTTCACACTAGATCTAATTTTTTTGTAAGAAATAAGTAATGATTCATCAATTTTAGATTCATAATCTTTTGATTTTTTCAAAAGACCAGTCTCTTCTTTTTCTGTTTCCTTTAATATAGCACCTAACTCATTTTTTTTATGCTTCAAATGTTCTTTTCTTTCATTAAGTTTTGATTTATTTTCTTCAAAAGTTTGATTTTTTAATTCGATTTGAGCGTGTAATTCTCTAATTTGCTTAGCGTATAATTCAATTTCAAGTTCTTGAAATTCAATTTCTTTACTTAATGATTCAAAAGCTCTGTTATTTCTAACATTTTTTTGCTGATCATTATATTTTTTAATCATTGTTTTTGAATCATCAGTAGCAAGACCTTTTGCTTTAATGTCATAAGAACATTGTTTGAGTTCTTCATCTATTTTAGAAATTCGAAATTCAAGTCCAGAAACTTCATCTTCTAAGTCTTCTACTTCTAAAGGAAGTTCTCCTTGAACACTTCTTATTTTATCAATTCTAGAATCGATTAGTTGCAAGTCATATAGAGCTCTTAGTTTATCTTCTACAGAAAATTCTGATTTCTTAGCCATAATTAAAAATGATTAACAGGGTTTGTTTTTGATTTTGATATAATGCACGCAAACTTAGGAATTTTTTTCTTAAGTAAATTTAAAATTAAGTTTTTTGTATACTGCTCGCTCTCATAGTGACCAATATCAATTAATAATATTTTATTTTCAGCTTTAAAATAATCGTGATATTTTAAATCGGCAGTAATAAAACAATCAACATTACTATTTATTGCTTCTTCAATTGCAAAGCTACCAGATCCACCTAGAACAGCAATTTTTTCAATTTTTTTATGAATAAATGAAGAGTGTTTGATAGCTGTAACATTCATTTTTTCTTTTACATATTTTAAAAAATCTAATTCAGTTAAGCCACTCTTTAGTTCTCCAGTCATTCCCATCCCATTTTCAGATTGATCTTTCTTTATTAATATTTTGGTATTTAATAAGGATAATTGTTTAGATAATTGATAATTCACACCTTTTGGGTGATTGTCTAGGTTAGTGTGAATAGAATATATGTTTATATCATTTCTAATAGCTTTTCTAACCACTCTTTCTACATAGGTTTTTTGTGTGAGATTTTTTAATCCTGTAAAAATTATAGGATGGAAGGATATAATTAAATCACACTTATTTTCAATAGCTTCATCTATTACATTTTCTAAAGTGTCTATAGTAATTAATGCTTTATTAACATTAATTGAAGGGTCACCAACTAATAATCCAACATTATCAAAATCTTCTGCATTTTCAATTGGTGCCCAATTTTCTAGGATATCAATAATTTCTTTAAGAATCATATTTTTTATTCAAAGTTAAAAAATATTAAATCATAAATTTTTCATTTATTATAATTATTGGTTTTTGAATTTATATCTTTATAATTATCAATTGACGATTGAAATAATTTATTATGAAATTATTTAAAAAAATACTTTCGTTTATAATTTAGTTTAATGAATAGAATTAGACTTTTCCTTTTCCCATTTGCTATTTTATATACTTTAATAACAAGCTTAAGAAACAGTCTTTTCAACTTAAAAATTCTTAAATCTCATAAATTTGAGATACCATTAATTGGAATTGGAAATTTAAGTTCTGGAGGAACTGGAAAAACTCCAATGGCAGAATATATATTTAAACTCTTTTCAAATGAGTTTAAATTAGCACTTTTAAGTAGAGGATTTAAAAGATCTTCTAATGGTTACATTAAAGCTAACGATTCTTCGAATTCAAATGAAATTGGAGATGAGCCTTTTCAAATATTTAGCAAGTTTAAAGATGTTGATGTTGCAGTTGATGAAAATAGAGTTAGGGGAGTTACAAATCTATTAAAAGACAACGCAAGCCTTCATTCAATAGTTTTAGATGACTGTTTTCAGCATAGAAATATTTCACTGCAATTGAATATTTTGTTAACTACTTTTAAATCTCCTTTCTATAGAGATTTTGTTTTGCCTTGTGGAGATTTAAGGGAACTTAAATCAGGGTATAAAAGAGCTGATTTAGTTGTTATAACAAAATGTCCAAATGATCTTTCTAAAAAGGTAATGGAAGAAATTAGAAGAGAAGTGTCCTTGAAGAGTCATCAAAAGTTATTTTTTACATCAATTAAATATAATAATTGTTTGTCTGGTGAAAGTGAAATGAAAATAAGTGATTTAAATAATTTAAAAGTTTTATTAGTTACAGGGATCGCTAATGATAATGAAATAGTTAATTATTTAAAATCAAAAAACATTCAATTTGACAAAATTTCCTTTTCAGATCATTATAATTATTCTCTTAAGGATATCCAAAAAATTGAATTAGAGCATAGTGATAGAATTATTATTACTACTGAAAAAGATTATCAAAAAATTAAATTGATTAATAAAAAAAATAAATGGTACTACTTACAAATAGAAATTACTTTTTTAGATAATCAATTTTTATTTAAAAAAATAATTAGAGATACTATAATTAAGTAATGTGTTTTTGAGCTTTATATGAAGATCTGACTAATGGACCGCTTTCTACATGTCTAAAACCTAATTTTTTTGCAAAAATTTCATAATTTTTAAATTGAGCAGGATCAATAAATTCTTTTACAGGAAGATGCTTTTTTGAAGGTTGTAAATACTGTCCAATAGTTACAATGTCTACATTATTGTTTTTTAAATCTGTTAACGATTCAAAAACTTCTTCCTTTTTTTCTCCAAGACCAAGCATTATCCCTGATTTAGTTCTATTAATTCCATTGTCTTTCAAGTATTTTAAAACTAAAAGACTTCTGTCGTATTTAGCTTGAATTCTAACCTCACGTGTTAGCCTTCTAACTGTCTCAATATTGTGCGATACAACTTCTGGCTTTACAGAAATAATTTTATCTAAATGTTTTTCAATTCCTTGAAAATCTGGAATAAGAGTCTCTAATGTTGTTGAAGGATTTAACCTTCTAATACTTTTTACTGTTTCAGTCCAAATTAAAGTTCCCATGTCTTTCAAATCATCTCTATCTACAGAAGTTATAACAGCATGTTTAATTTTCATTAATTTAATTGAGTTTGCTACTTTCTCAGGCTCTTCCCAGTCAACACTTTCAGGTCTTCCAGTTTTTACTCCACAAAATCCACATGAACGTGTACAGATATTACCTAAAATCATAAAAGTAGCTGTTCCTTCTCCCCAACATTCTCCCATGTTAGGACAACTTCCCGAAGAGCAAATCGTATTTAAGCTGTATTTATCTACTAACGACCTTAATTCAGTGTATTTCTTACCAGTTGGAAGTTTTACACGAATCCACTTTGGTTTTTTTGCAATTTTAGGTTCTATATTGGTTGAATCAACTAGCATGTATAGTAAATTAATTTCTTGTTCAAATGTACAAACTATTGATTAATTTATATTACAAAAACGTCAGATACCATATGCTGAAACCAGTTAGAAATAGTATTCCCAGAATACTTAATATATTTATAAATAATGAAGGTCTAGAACTTTTGGGTGTATGATGACTATTTATAAGTCTGAAATTGATAAATGCATAAAAGGGAGCAGTTATAAAAGAAAGAATAGTAGCTATTTTAATTAATAAGCCCATTTCTGAGATAAAGAAAGCGAAAATAATTAAAGTTCCAGAAGCTAAAAGAATTATCCAAAAATTATAATTATTCAACTTATGAAGCCCAAGTAATTTTGATGTAATTTTCATTGCCCTAGGCGATGCGTCTAAACATGTAATAGTTGTGCTAAACATTGTAGTAAAAGCAGCAATAGCTATAATTAAAAATGCTCCATTTCCAATTGAACTAGTATATAAGTTTATCAATTGATTTGCAAAATTTCCCCCACTATTAGAGAATTCTTCTCCACTGCCATTCATAACTAGAGCTCCAAGAAAAACAAAGCATAATCCTAATATAATTGTTGTTACATATCCTGTGTTAAAATCAAATATAATATCTCTATTTTTAATATTTTTTTCTTTTTTCTTTTTTTCTAAAGTCCATATAGATTGCCAAATAGAGATATCTAATGGAGCTGGCATCCAGCCCATAAATGCAACAACAAATGCAATGCTAGCTGCTTCTTTTGGAAAAACTTGTGTTAATTCAAGTGTATTTGTTGAGCTAAAGCCAGCAAAGATAACTGCAATTATTGTACTGATTGCCAGCGTTATAATAACGAACTTCATTAAGTTGTCTAGAAATTTATATCTGCCTATTAATAAAATAATTAGGCAAGAAGTGGTAATTATAGCCGCCCAAATAGTAATATCGGTTGATATGCCGAACAATTCTATCGCTAAACCAGCTGTTACTATTGTTACCGCTGTTTGAATTGTAAACATAGTAACAAGTGATAATACGAGATAAATAACTAAAACATAATTTCCGAGTTTTTTGTATCCATGTAGTAATGTTTCTCCTGTTGCTAAAGAATATTTAGGTCCAAATAAAAAAAAAGGATATTTAAATAAGTTTGAAAGAACTAGAGCCCATATTAAACCAAAACCAAAATCTGCACCAGCTCTTGTTGATTGCACTAAATGTGAAACTCCAATAGCTGCACCTGCAAATAATAATCCAGGACCGAATTTTCTCATTAACCCATTCATTATTTTTCTATTAATTCTGCTAATACTTTTTTTGCTCTTAAAACCCTAACCTTTATATTATTTATAGGTTGGCCTAGTTTAATAGACATTTCTTTATAGCTTAATTCATTAAAATATTTAAGTTCAATCACTTTTTTATAACTAGGTTTTAATTTGTTTATTTTAGATTTTAAAGATTTTAATTTTTGTTCATTAATTAGATTGTCTTCAGGACTTGGCGAGGTTTCAGTAATAATACTAAATTCATCTGGCTCATTAAAATTAATTTTATTTTTCCTTAATTGATCTATATGAAGGTTTTTAGAAATGGCAATTAACCAAGTTTTAAAAGTATACTTTTCTTTATAAGAATTTATTTTTTCAAAAGCTTTTGCAAAACATTCAATTGTGATATCCTCTGCATTAGATTCGTTATTTGTTCTTTTTAGCTGAAAATTAAAGACATCATTCCAATATCTATTTAACAAGAAGCTAAATGCATTCTGGTTATTTGCTTTGGCAAGAGTTATTTGATTTTTAATTATAGTATTATCTGTCAAATTATTAATTCAAATTTAGTTCAGGATTTTTACAATCTGTTTCATCAGGTAGTTTTCCACAAATTCCACAAGGCTTATCATCCTTGTTTAAAAATGGACTTGCGCTAGCGCAAGTTCCAGAAAATTTACCATCTTTTTTAACTATAATTTTAATCGCAATTCCTGCAAATGCCAATCCTAGTAGTATAAATGTGATTATAAATAACATATAATTATTTGTCTATAATGTTTACTTCCTCTTCAAGCAATATATTAAATTTTTTTAAAACCTTATTTTTGATTTTTTGAGAAAAATTGAAAATTTCACAACCTGTAGCATTACCATGATTTATTATAATTAAAGCATGTTTATCGTGAGTCCCTGTATTCCCATCTTTTAAACCTTTGAATCCACATTTTTCAATAAGCCAAGCTGCAGGAATTTTAATTTTATTTTTTGAAATTTTAAAAAAAGGTATGTCTTTATCTTTTTTTGTAAGTTCTTTAAAATCTAAATCTTTAATAATAGGATTTTTAAAAAAACTTCCACAATTCCCAGTTTCTTTTGGATTTGGTAATTTACGGGATCTTATTGTAATGACTGATTTTGAAATATCATTGATATTTGGACTTAAGATATTGTTATTTTTTAAATCATTTTTCAAAGGTTCGTAAGTGTAATTTATCACATGATTGAACTTTGAAAGGCTGAAAACTACATTTGTAATAATGTATTTATTTTTAAATTCTTCTTTAAAAATAGAGCTTCTGTAAGAAAAATTACATTCATTATTTTTAAAAATTCTAAGTAAACCTGTTTCAATTGAAATAGCCCTACAGCTTTCGAATACATCCTTTAATTCAACCCCGTAAGCTCCAATATTTTGAATAGGTGCACTTCCTACATTTCCAGGAATTAAGCTTAAATTTTCTAAGCCACCATAATTATTTGATAAGCTCCAACTTACTAAGTCATTCCAAACTTCACCAGCTCCAACTGAAATTAGAACTTTTTCCTTAGTTTCATTTATTATCTCAATTCCCTTAATTTCAATTTTAAGTATAGGTTTGTCTATATTATTTTTGAATAGCATATTGCTTCCTCCACCAAGAATTATTGTTTCGGGATTATTATTTAAAGTAATAAAGTCAATAATTTCTTTTTCGTTATTTATAATATTGAAATTTGAAGAAAAACACTCTACTCCAAAACTATTTAAATTCTTAAGAGATGTTTTGTATTTTGTTTTCAATTTTTTTAAATATGATATTTTTTATTTATTAGCTATATTTTTTTCTTCAGGTTCTGGCAAAACTTCTCCTTTAATTCTTAAAATTACGTTTGCAGTTTTAGCATTAGAATTTACAGTAATTGCTTTTTGAAAAATTCCAGTTCTTTTAGTATCATATTTAACTTCTATTTTACCTTTTTCACCAGGAAGAATAGGCTTTTCAGGTTTTTTAGGAATTGTACATCCACAAGAAGAAAATATTCTAGAAAAAGTTAAAGGTGCATTTCCTATGTTAGTGAATTCAAAAATTCTACTACCGTCTTCTCCATTTTCGATAATTCCATAATCTATTATGGTCTCTTTAAATTCAATTTCAGCAAGCTTTTCTTGAGATATTACACTATTTGCTATTAAAAACATGATCAAAATTAATAAGATTTTTTTCATTTTATTTCATTTTGTTATTAAGTATGTCTTTTAAATATATTACAAAAATACAACATACCTTTTAAATTACTTTTTAGTTGACTACTTTTGTTTCAAGAATAACTAATTTATAAGATGGAAATAGCTAAAAAATTTGATGCTAAAACTTTGGAATCAAAGTGGTATAAATTTTGGATGGAAAATAATTATTTTCAATCTAAGCCAAATAACAAAACTGCATACACTATAGTAATTCCGCCCCCTAATGTAACTGGTATTTTACATATGGGACATATGTTGAATGTTACAATTCAAGATATTCTAGTAAGAAGAGCAAGATTGATGGGCTTTAATGCTTGCTGGGTCCCTGGTACCGATCATGCTTCAATTGCAACTGAAGCTAAAGTTGTAGAAAAGTTAAAAAAATCAGGCATTACTAAGAATGACTTAACTAGAGATGAGTTTCTAGTTCATGCCTGGAAATGGACAGAAGAGCACGGAGGTTTAATATTAGAGCAATTAAAGAAATTAGGCTGTTCTTGTGATTGGGATAGAACCAAGTTTACTTTAGATGATGACATGTCTGAATCAGTTATTAAAGTTTTCGTCGATTTACACGAAAAGAATTTAATATACAAAGGGTACAGGATGGTTAATTGGGATCCAGAAGCAAAAACGACTTTGTCAAATGAAGAAGTTATTTATGAAGAGGTAAATAGTAAAATTTATTATATAAAATATAAAATTTCAAATTCTAAGGAAACAATAACGGTAGCCACTACTAGACCTGAGACAATATTTGGTGACACTGCAATTGCTGTAAATCCTAGTGACCAGAGGTATGTTAGCTTAAAAGGTAAAAAAGCAATAATCCCAATACTAAATAAAGAAATTCCTATAATTACCGACGACTATGTGGATATTGAATTTGGAACTGGCTGCTTAAAAGTGACCCCAGCTCATAGTGAAAATGATAAAATAATAGGAGATAAACATAATTTAGAAATAGTAGATATTTTAAATGATGATGCAACATTAAATGATTTCGCATTACATTATAGCGGTTTAGACAGATTCGTAGTTAGAACAAAAATTTCTGAAGAATTAAAATCTTTAGATTCGTTATTAAAAGTTGAGTCCTATATTAATAATGTTGGCAAATCAGAAAGAACTAAGTGTGTTATCGAACCTAAATTATCAGAACAGTGGTTTTTAAAAATGGAAGAAATTTCAAAACCTGCGCTTGATGCTGTAATGAATGATGAAGTTAAACTTTTTCCTAAAAAATTTAAAAATACCTATAGAAATTGGATGGAAAATATCAGGGATTGGAATATTTCTAGACAGCTTTGGTGGGGGCATCAAATTCCGGTTTATTATTATGGAAAAGATAATAAAGATTATGTTGTTGCTGAAAATATTAATAAAGCTCTTGAAAAAGCTAGAGAAAAGAGTGGAAATATTAAACTGATAGTTAAAGACTTAACACAAGAGAGTGACGTGTTAGATACTTGGTTTTCTTCTTGGTTATGGCCTATAAGTGTGTTTGATGGTATTAGAAATCCAGATAATGAAGATTTTAAATATTATTATCCTACAAATGATATAGTTACTGGTCCGGATATTTTATTTTTTTGGGTTGCTAGAATGATAGTTTCTGGTTTTGAGTTTAAGAAAACAAAACCTTTTAATTCTGTGTATTTCACTGGATTAGTTAGAGATAAGCAAGGAAGGAAAATGTCAAAACAACTTGGCAATTCTCCAGATGCATTGAAATTAATTGAAGATTTTGGAGCTGACAGTGTAAGGGTAGGTCTATTGTTAAGTGCTCCAGCTGGAAATGATCTATTATTTGATGAGTCTTTATGTCAACAAGGAAAAAATTTTTCAAATAAAGTGTGGAATTCTTTTAGGTTAGTTAAATCGTGGGAAGTTTCAGATAGTGCTTTTCAAAGTAATTCTTCTTTAACTGCAATAGATTGGTTTAAAAATAAATTTAATTCTAAATTAATTGAAATTGACGATCATTTTATTAAATATAGAATTTCAGATGCATTAATGACTATATACAAGCTAATATGGGACGATTTCTGTTCTTGGTATTTAGAAATGATTAAGCCTGGTTATGGTGAAGCAATTGATTTAGAAACTTATAATCAAACACTGAGATTATTAAAAAATTGCTTAATAATTTTACACCCTTTTATGCCTTTCATTTCTGAAGAAATATGGAGCGGAATTAAAGATGAAAATGATGATCCTTTAATTGTTTTAGAATGGCCAAAATCAAAAAAAATAAACCATTCTATTTTAGATGATTTTGAACATATCTCGCAACTTATTACTAATATCAGAAAATATAGAAATGAAAAAGGTATTT
This sequence comes from Bacteroidota bacterium, assembly GCA_027619415.1. Taxonomy (GTDB): domain Bacteria; phylum Bacteroidota; class Bacteroidia; order Flavobacteriales; family Flavobacteriaceae; genus MAG-121220-bin8. Next base: position 10,215 of record JAQCFO010000005.1, on the reverse strand, counting down.
CCTACAAAGAAAAATTAGAACTATTTTCTCTAGTTAGTCAAAACAGTAAAATGAAAAGTGTAGTGTTAAAGTTATCTAACGCAGATCTTAGAGAGGATTTTTCAAGTAAATCTAAAAACGTGCATTCTATTATTGTCGGAAGTATTGAATATTTCATTAATAATCTATCAAACCAAGAAGAAGATTTAGGTAAAGTAAAGGAAGATTTAGATTATAATTTAGGTTTTTTAAAATCTATACAATTTAAATTAAGTAATCAAAGGTTTGTTGATAATGCGCCAGAAGATGTTATAAAAAATGAGAGAAAAAAAGAGGAAGACACCTTAAAGAAGGTTAAAATACTTGAATTGAAATTAAAAAAATAAATTATTTTTCAGCAATAGTGTCTAAGCCACCTTTTACTATTTGATTTAATTCAACTTTTATTTTTGAATCCAAGGGTAAAAATAGGTCAACTCTCGAACCAAACTTTATAAAACCTGCATCAGCTCCTTGGGTTACGTCATCACCAACTTTCGCATAATTAACTATTCTTCTCGCAACAGCTCCAGCAATTTGCCTATACAATACTTCTCCAAAATTCATATTTTCAACCACGACTGTAGTTCTTTCGTTTTTTTCTGATGATTTAGGGTGCCATGCAACTAAATATTTGCCAGGATGATATTTGCTGAATTTTACAATACCGCTATTTGGATATCTTGTTACATGTACATTTAAAGGCGACATGAAAACAGATATTTGTATTCTTTCATCTTTGAAATATTCTTTTTCATATACTTTTTCGATAGCAACAACTTTACCATCAACTGGAGAAATGATTAATGAATTGTTAAGTTCAGTAACTCTTTTTGGGTTTCTAAAAAACTGAAGAATTAAAATTATTATAATTAAAGTAATTATTCCTATTATTTTTGAAATCATCAAATGATCTAATAAATACGATGAAGTTAAGTTAATAATAATAGTAATAATTAAAGAAATTGATATGATAGTATAACCTTCTTTATGAAACATAGCTAAATATTTTTATAGTTAAATAGATAAATGGCGCGGCAAATATAATACTATCCATTCTATCGTAAAGACCTCCATGACCAGGCAACCATTTTCCGCTGTCTTTAACTCCTGCCTCTCTTTTGAATTGTGACTGAACCAAATCTCCAAGAGCACCTAAACAACTTGTTAATAGACCTAAAACTACCCATTGAGTTAATGTAAAAAATTCTGTATTTAAATATTTATAAAACAATATAGAAAGTATAATGGAAAATATTATTCCACCTACAAAACCCTCCATACTCTTTTTTGGTGAAACAGATTTAAGCAATGGTCTTTTCCCGAAATTTACTCCAAATACATAAGCGGCAGAATCAGAAATCCATATTAATGCTAAAAAGCTATATACAACTAAAGGATTATATGTGTTGAAAACGTTTGGCATTGAAAAGAATATAACAAGTGAGCCTACTAAATAAAAATGTCCAATGAAACGGTTTTTAAGAATTGAAAAAGAAAATAATTTATTTTTAAGAAGTGAAACTCCTAATAGTATATTGGTTAGTACTATAATTAGTAAAAAAAGATACTCTAAAAATTCACAATTTCTAGATAATATGAAAAGGGAAGTGTATAAAGGAAACGTTAAATAAAGTATCAGGTTAGACTTACCAGAGTCAATTGAAAAGAATTGATGATTATAATTTGCAATTAATTTAATGAATTCAAAAACAAGAATTAAGCTACAAATGAATCCAATAAAATAAAATAGGTATTCATCAATAAATAAAGGAAATAATATTGCGCTGGCATATATAATGGCTGTTAAGGACCTTGTGTAAAATTCTTTCATTATAAGTCTTCTAATAAAAGAAGATATAGGTTTTTAGCAGCGCTTCCATAAGTTAAAAAATTATTATTTTCTTTGACCTGGATATTGAAATTTTTTATTGTTGTTATGTTAGTAGGAAGATTGTTAGGATACTTACTTTTAATTCCATTTAAACCACCGCTTAAAGTTTCAGTAAATTGACTAATTTTTGAAAATACTATAAAATTCTTAGGAAGGTCATTTACTTTGTGTGATTTTATTTGTTTATCACATATCAGTAAACTACCGTCAATTGCTACTAAAAATTCACATGTTGTAAGAAAAAATTTAGAGTTTAAATTTGTTTTAGAAATATTCAGTTTTGACTTTTCTTTAAAAAAATCTAGAAGAGAATCATCGTAACAAAGTATTTCTACATTTTCCCATTGATTTTCATCTATAATTTGAGAAAAAAAATTATCACATTCAGATTTATTTTCACAGTATAAAAATTTCCCACCGTTTTCGGTGAAGTTGAATGTGAATCTTTCTTCTATTGGAGCTATTTTTTTAGGCATGTATTTACCTTCAATATTTTCAATAGGTTTATTTTCTGAATTTTTATTAAAAAAAGACTTAATAAATTTTTTCAATTATAAATTTTAATAAGTAAAGATAAAAAAACTTACTATTAACTCTATTTATGTTAATATTTTTAGATAAAACAATTATTTTGACTTTTTAAGGTCAAAAGGTCTTTCTCCATAAATTCTAATTAAATCTTCTTTAAAAATAACTTCTTTATCTAGTAAAAAATCAGCTAATTCTACTAGCTTATTTTTATGTTTTTTAAGTAATTTTATTGCTCTTTGATATTGCGTTTCTATAATTTTTGAAATTTCTTGATCTATTATTTGAGCCGTTACATCACTATATGGCTTAGTAAAACCATATTCGTTTTGACTACTAGAATCATAATATGTTAAATTTCCTATTTTATCATTTAAACCATAAACTGTAACCATAGATCTAGCTTGTTTAGTAACTTTCTCTAAATCACTTAAGGCACCAGTAGATATATTGTTAAAAATTACTTTTTCAGCAGCTCTACCTCCAAGTGCAGCACACATTTCATCTAAAATTTGTTCTGGCTTAATTATTTGACGTTCTTCAGGTAAATACCATGCAGCTCCTAATGATTGTCCTCTAGGAACAATGGTGACCTTTACAAGTGGAGATGCATGTTCTAACATCCAGCTTACAGTTGCGTGACCTGCTTCATGGAAAGCAATTATTTTTTTCTCTTCTGGTGATATGATCTTATTTTTCTTTTCTAAACCTCCAACTATTCTATCAACGGCATCTAAAAAGTCTTGTTTGTTTACTGATTTTTTTAGTTTTCTAGCAGCTATTAATGCAGCTTCATTACAAATATTAGCAATGTCTGCTCCAGAAAAGCCAGGAGTCTGTTTTGCTAAGAAATCTGTATCTAAATTTTTAATAGTTTTGATTGGCTTTAAATGAACAGCAAATATTTCTTTTCTTTCTCTTACATCAGGAAGATCTACATAGATTTGTCTATCGAATCTTCCAGCTCTCATTAAAGCTTTATCTAAAACATCTGCCCTGTTTGTTGCAGCAATAACTATAACATTGGAGTTGGTCCCGAAACCATCCATTTCTGTTAACAATTGATTTAGGGTATTTTCTCTCTCATCATTTCCACCTGTCATATTACTTTTTCCTCTTGCTCTTCCAATGGCATCTATTTCATCAATAAAAATAATAGCAGGAGATTTTTCTTTAGCTTGTTTAAAAAGATCCCTAACTCTTGAAGCTCCAACCCCAACAAACATTTCAACAAAATCAGAACCAGAGAGTGAGAAAAAAGGAACTTTTGCTTCTCCAGCTACAGCTTTAGCAAGTAAAGTTTTTCCAGTTCCTGGAAGTCCTACTAGTAAAGCACCTTTTGGTATTTTCCCTCCAAGTTTAGTGTACTTTGTTGGATTTTTTAAAAAATCCACTATCTCTTGAACTTCTTCTTTCGCACCTTGAAGACCAGCAACATCTTTAAATGTTGTTTTTACATCTATATTTTCATCAAAAAGCTTTGCTTTTGATTTTCCAATATTAAATATTTGAGAACCACCTCCACCTCCACCCGACATTCTTTTCATGAAAAAAATCCAAAGACCAACTAGAATTATAAGAGGTAAAAAACCAATAATAACATCAAACCATTTATTTTCAACAGTTTTAAAATTATAATTGAATTGTATTCCTTTTTTTTCGGCTAATTCAAGTTTATTTTGGAAAAGTTCTAAATTTCCTATTTCAAAAACATAATGAGGACCATTAATATTTTTTTGACCTAAAAAATTTGTAGAATTAGCATTTTTATGGTCAGGACTATTTAACGCGTCTCTTTTTAATGTTACTTGAGCGATACTTTTATTAACTACTGTTACTTCTTTTATTTCACTTTTGGCTAAAAATTTCTCAAAACTAGAAATATTAATATTTTTTGATGCACTAACAGAATTATCTCCTCCTATAAAGTATGTGCTTATAAAAAACAATGATACTAATCCATATATCCAGTACGAATTAAATTTTGGTTTGTTAATTTTTTTATTGTTTTTATCCATTAATTAATATTTAGTTTTTACTAATGTTGATGTGGCTTCTGACCATAACTCTTCAATTTGATAATATTCTCTTGTTTCTCGATTAAATACATGCACTACAACGTCTACATAATCCATTAAAACCCACTTACAATTTTCTAGACCTTCAATATGCCAAGGTTTCTCAGCCATTGATTTACTAACACATTTTTTAATGGAGCTAGTGATTGCGTTAACTTGAGTATTAGAATTTCCAGTACAAATTATAAAATATTTACAAGCAATATTATCTATTTTCCTAAGGTCTAAAATGTTAATATCTATTCCTTTAACATTCTCAATTCCTTTTATTACGTTAGCTATTAAATTGTCTGTATTCAATGTAATTATTTTATGATGTAAATTTAGGATATTTAAACCTACTAATATAGTTTTATAGAAATATAGTTTCTTACATGAGATTAATCAAACTTGATGCCATTAACTCAACTAATGAATATTTAAAAGATAATATTCAAAAAAATCTTTCCAAAGAGACACAAGTTGCCTATACATTTAATCAAACTAAAGGTAAAGGACAAAGAGGTAAAGTATGGACTAGTGAACCAGAGAAAAACATAGCTCTATCAATTATTTTTTACCCTAAGAATGTTAATGTAAAAGATCAGTTTGTTTTAAGTATGCAATTTTCTTTATTTATTTTAAATATATTGAAATCATTAGGCACTCCAGATTTAAAAATTAAATGGCCTAACGACATAATGTCAGGAAAAACTAAAGTTTGTGGAATATTGAGCGAGATTAAGGTTAAAGGAAGATTTATAGAAAATATCATCATTGGTTTTGGAATAAATGTTAATCAAGAGAATTTTACTAATCTTCCAAACGCTTCTTCACTAAAATTAATTAATAAAATAGATTATGATTTAAAGGGATTAGTTTTTTTAATTTTCCAGAGCTTAAAAAAATACAATTATTTAACCAATGCAATAAATGGATTTTCAGAAGATGAATTTTTTAAAGTAAACTATCAATATCATCAAAATTTATATCGATTAGGAGAACAAAGTGATTTTATAAATGATGAAGGTTTTTTTAAAGGAAAAATTTTAGAAGTTAATAAGCGTGGAATGATTAAAATTCAAAAGGATAATAATAGTATTGTGAATTATAGTTTTCAAGAAATACAAATGGTCTTAAATAATTAAAATGGAGTCATTTATAGAATGGGGTTTTTTGGGATTATTTATTTCCAGTTTTTTAGGAGCTACCGTTATTCCTTTGAGCTCAGAAGTTGTTCTTAGTGGAATGATTATAAATGGATATGATTTAAATTTAAGCATTATAATTGCTACAATTGGAAATTGGTTAGGAGGACTTAGTAGTTATTATTTAGGGAGATTAGGTAATTGGAATTTTTTAGAAAAATATTTCCGTATAAAAAAAGAAAAAATCGCTCGTTTTAAATATAGAATTGATAAGTGGGGAAGTTCGTTAGCATTTCTTTGTTGTTTACCATTAATTGGTGACCCCTTGGCAGTAAGTTTAGGTTTTTTTAGAATAAATTTCGTAAAAGCATCTATTTGGATGTTTATAGGAAAACTAGTTAAATATATACTTTGGACTGCTGTAACTATTTGGGGAATATCAATTTTTTAATTATTAATCTTCATACCTTCCGGGTGCTAATAGAGAAGATAAAATATTAAAAATAAATTGAGGAACAATTTTAATAAGAAAAACAATAATTTTCCAGGTTTTAGTTGGTACAACAATTTTTTTACCTTTTAACATTCCAGTAACTCCTTCTTCTGCAATTCTACTTGCAGGTTTTTTTAAAAATCCGGGTACTCTATCCATTTCATCTTGAACACCACTAGCAGTATGAAAATTTGTTATTGTATAACCTGGACACAATGCAGTAGAAGTAATGCCTTTATGGTTGTAGCTTAAATTTATTCCTTCACTAAATCGATTCATGAATGTTTTAATTGGTCCGTATAAAGATTGAATAGTTGATGGCGGTGCAAAAGCAGCAACTGACGATACAATCATAATTTTACCATTGTTATTTTTAATCATTTTTCTAACAAAAAGTTTAGTAGTAGAAATAACAGCTGTTCCTAACACTCTTATAAACTTTTCTTCATCTTCAACTTTAGTCTCCTCAAAGTTTGTTGACATAGCATAGCCAGCATTATTCACTAATATATTAACAAAATATTTTTTTGTTTCACAAAAATCAAAAATATTTTTCGGTCCTTGTTTATCAGCTAAGTCACAAATAAAATAATCTACTTCAATATTATACTTTGAGCGTAAGTCTTGGGAAATGGTTTTTAATTTACTTTCATTTCTTGCAGTTAAAATTATATTATAACCTCTTTTTGCTAATGAATGAGCGATTTCTAACCCTATTCCCGATGAAGCTCCAGTAATTAGTGCATAAGAATTTTTTTCACACATATTTATAAACTAAATCAAATTATTAATATTATTAGAAAGGTCATTTATAAACGATTGTAAGGGTGTTTTTACCATCATTTGAATCATTGGATTTAAGTCTCCGTCAAATTCTAAGTGAAAAGAACAGGTTTCAGAATCAAATACACTTATGAAGGCTGTTAGTGTAAAGTTAATTTTAGATTCTATTGATTCCAAAATTATTTTTGATGGTTTTATTTTTTCTCCAATTTTTAATTTAATTGCAGGTATGCCTTTTATTGAAAATATGAAAGAATTAGAATCAATTATTTCAAATTTCGAAACATTCTGTGGCATAATTAATTTGAAATTTTCAACTTTACTAAGTTTTTCAAATAGAGTTTCATCTTGAGTGTTTACTTTATTTGATTCGCTAATTAAATTCATAATTTAAGTTTTATTTTACCAATTTTCAGGGTCTTTTTTCCATTTTTTAAGTGTTTTGAAATCAGAATCATTTATATAATTTGTTGATAATGCTTGCTCCAGCAACATATCATATGAACTTAAGGTGTGTAATTCTACATCATTATTTTTAAAATTATCATAAGAAATTTCAAATCCGTAAGTGAAAATACTAAGCATGCCCTTTACTATTAAACCAGCTTCTCTGAGAGCATTTACAGCTATTAAGCTGCTATTGCCAGTACTAATTAAATCTTCAATAACAACAACATTTTGTCCGCTATTATATTGACCCTCAACTTGATTTTTTCTACCATGTTTTTTAGAATCTGGTCTAACATAAATAAAGGGAAGGTTCATTAAGTCCGCTACAAGCATCCCTATTCCAATTGCACCAGTTGCCACTCCAGCTATAATATCAGGTTTAGCATATAGTTTATTTATTTGTTTAACCATTTGCTCTCTTACATAAACTCTTATCTGTGGATGTGAAAGAATTAACCTATTGTCACAATAAATTGGTGATTTCCATCCACTAGCCCATGTAAATGGATTTTTTGGATTCAATTTTATTGCATTAATTTGTAAAAGAAGTTCTGCTGTTTTTTTAGCTGTTTCTAAATCTAAAATCATAAATACAAATGTATAAAGTTTTTGTCAACCAAAATCTAGTAGTTTTAACGAGTCAAATTCCATTTGGATCAAAAATAAATATATATTCTTTAAAAGAGATAAGTATTGATGAAGTAGTAACGAAAGCTAAAAAACATAATAAAATATTTTTATATCACTCAAAGCCCAAAAAGCTCCTTTCGTTATTTTTTAAAAAAATAAAAGTAATTAAAGCAGGTGGAGGTATAGTTAAAAACTCATTAAATCAAATTTTATTTATTTATAGAAGGAAAAAATGGGATTTTCCTAAGGGTAAAATGGATAATCATGAATCAATTGATCAAACAGCTATTAGAGAAGTTTCAGAAGAAACCGGAGCTAAAGATTTAGAAATAATAAATCTAAATTCTATTACTTATCATATTTTTAAAAATAATAAAAAGTTTTTTTTAAAAGAAACTACTTGGTATGATATGAAAGCAAATAATATCAGCAATCTTATTCCTGAAGAAAATGAAGGGATCACTAAAGTTATTTGGAAAAATAAAACAGAAATTTTAAATAAAAAAAATATTTATCCAAATATTAAATTACTGTTAGATGTTTAATTTACTTTAACCGAATCTGGAACAAAAATTTGATAATCCCCTTTATTTATAATTAACTCTCTTACAATGCTACTACTAATGAAAGAAGTTTTAGCAGATGTCAATAAAAATATGGTTTCAATTTCAGAAAGCTTTCTGTTAGTTCTAGCAATTGCTTTTTCAAACTCAAAATCTCCATTATTTCTAATCCCTCTTACTATAAATTGTGCATCATTTTTTTTACAAAAATCAATTGTTAAGCCTTCATAGCTTTCAACTTTAATTTTAGGTTCATTTTCAAAACATTTTTTAATGAACTTGATTCTTTGTCTTTCACTAAACATGGTTTTTTTTTCATTGTTTCCGCCAACACCAACAGTGATTTCATCAAAAAGTGATAAACTTCTTTTAAGAATGTCTAAATGGCCCAAAGTGAAAGGGTCGAAAGATCCTGGAAAAACAGCTTTTCTCATATTTAAATATAATTAAATTAATTTATGGCTTCTTCAATTATTTCAGAACATATGTCTTTTAATGAGATTCCACTATTTTCAGCTTGCTTTGGAAGTATACTTTCATTTGTCATGCCAGGGATTGAATTTATTTCCAGAAAATATGGAGTGTCGCCTATAAAAATAAACTCACTTCTAGAAAAACCTTTAAGGCCTAGCTTTTTATATATTTTTTTAGCAATTTTTGTTACATTATTTTTCTGTAATTCTGAAATATTTGCAGGAGTAATTTCTGTAGATTTTCCCTCATATTTTGCGCTATAATCAAAAAAATCATTTTCTGTAATCAATTGAGTAATGCCTAAAACTTTAATTTCATTTTTATAATTCATAACTCCAACTGAAACTTCTATACCATCTAAAAAAGATTCAATTAGCACTTCATTATCAATTTTAAACGAATTATTAATTGAGTTAATTAGATCTTTTCGATCATTGACTTTATATACACCAAAGCTACTTCCAGACTTATTTGCCTTTACAAAGCAAGGGATACCTACTTTTTCAATAATTTCATTTTCAATTATTGTATCCCCAATATTTAAATGAATAGAATTTGCTGATGGAATATCATATTTCTGTAAAATAGAGATACAGTCTCTTTTGTTAAATGTAATAGAAGACGTGTAAGAATCACAACCCGTGTAAGGTATGCCGATTAGTTCAAAATAAGATTGAAGTAAGCCATCTTCTCCAGGAGAACCATGTATTACAATAAAGGCAACATCAAAATTTATTTTGACTTTGTCAACCTTTATTGAAAAATCATCTTTTGAAACTTTAAACTCATTATTATTATCGTCTATATAAATCCACTTTTCTTTACTTATTATTATTTTATATGGATTATAAGATTCCTTGTCTATATTATTATATATGACTGCACCACTTTTTATTGAAATATCTCTTTCTGGAGAAAATCCACCCATTAAAACAGCAATATTTCTTTTCATATCAACAAAAATATCATTTATTTTAAGTCAAGCCATAAAGAACACATATTTTATATATTTGTTTAAAATTTATATATGAATTTACTCAAGTATTTTTTTAGTAAATATTTTTTTAATCAATTGTTAGTAGCTTCTTTAATTACTGGTTTTCTAATATTTTTTTTATTTATTTATTTAAATCTAAATACTAATCATAATAATGATATTATTGTACCAGATTTAATT
>JAQCFO010000025.1 GCA_027619415.1 Bacteroidota bacterium | reverse complement strand
CATATCCATATGCCATCCACGGTAAAGACAATCCGCTCCAATCTTTGTCTTTAGGGTGAGGAATTTTAGGTCTTGCCTCTCCTAAAATAGAAAGGTTAAGTTTATTGTTTAATCCCATATTATATAAACGGTTCGAAAATTTTTCTGGATTACTTGAATAACCGTCATTAATAATTTTAACTATCCCTGTATTTGAAGAAAATTTAAAAACATCATTTACAGAAATCTTCCCATACCCCCCCTTTTTAGAATCTCTTACTTGACTTCCATAGAATGAAAGTATTCCATTTTCAGTATCAATAATTGATAAAGGCTTAACAATGTCATCTTCAAGAGCAGCTATCATAGCCATTAACTTAAATGTAGAACCAGGTTCAAAATGTTCTCCAACAGCATAATTTAATTTTTCATAGTATTTACCTTCTGAAGTTCGCCCTAAATTAGCAATAGCTTTTATAGCTCCCGTTTGAGTCTCCATTACTACAACAGAACCATGATCTGCCTCAAATTCTTCTAGTTGAGCAAGGAGGGAATGATGAGCTATATCTTGGAAACCTACATTAATAGTAGTAACTATGTCTAAACCAGGTTTCGGATCAATTCTATTTTCAGTAGAAATTGGTTTCCATTTTCCATTTGAAATCTTTTGCATTAATTGAGACCCATTTTTCCCTCTTAATATTGTTCCAAATGCATGTTCAAGACCAACACCCGTATATTCATTGATTTCGTTTTGTCGTTCATACCCAATAGTTCTTTCAGCAATTTTATTCAAAGGATATTCCCTGTAATTATTTTTTTCTACTATTAGCCCTCCTCTTACTCCTCCCATATTAAACAATGGCATTTTTTTTATTTCATTCAATTCGTTTATGGAAATATCTCTAGCAATTAAATGATATCTTCTTTTTAGCTTCTTACTAGTCTTCAAAGAATTTAAATAAAAATCAAAAGGCTTATCAAGAGTTTCTGACAATGCTTTAGAAAGGGGATTTATGTATTTATTGAAGTTATTTTTTGAAACAGTTACAGCATCAAAATAGATGTTATAACTAGTGGAGGAAGAAGCTAGTAAACTACCATCTACTGAGTAAATGCTTCCTCGCTTAGGAGTGATTGTAAAACTTTGAACTGTTTTTTCTATTGCAATTTTTCGATATTTTTCACCTTCTATAAATTGAATGTGAAAAATTTTATATCCAATACCTAAACCTAAAACAACTAATATACTAGCGACAAAATAAAGCCTGTACAAAAATTGTTTTTGATTAGTCAACATTAGTTTATTATTATTTTTTTGGGTGGATTAGTTGAACTTTTAATTTTTCTTACTTTCATAATGGTAGCAACATTTGATTCCATTTTTAATTTCATTACTTTTTTTCTGTTTTCAATAAATTGACTTTGCAGAACGGAAACTTCGCTCTTCACATCACTGATTATTATAATTTTTTCATCTACTGAATGAGATGAATAAATCATAACAAAACATAATAAAAAAAGAAATATTACAAATTTGAAATTCTTTCCAGAACCCTCTTCAACTAAAAAAGTACCTAATAGTATATTTTTTAAATTATTACTCATAATCTTATTGCTGACCTTAGTTTAGCGCTTCTCGCTCTATTGTTTAATTTGACTTCTTGAACGGATGGAACTTTAAACTTAAATAATCTTTTAAATGGTAAGTTTGTTTTTCCAAAATCATCTTTAATTGGTTCAGATTCAAAACAACCATTTTGAATAAATCGTTTAACTAATCTATCTTCTATTGAATGGTAGGTGATTAGCACTATTTTACCCCCTTTTTTAACTACTTCTGGCAGTTGAGATAACATTTCTTTTAAAGCATTTATTTCGCTATTTACTTCAATCCTTAAAGATTGATAGATTTTAGCTAAAATTTTATTTTCATATTCTTTAGGTAAAAATGAACTCAATAAATCGTTTAATTGCTTTGTTGTTTTAATTTGATTTTCAGTCCTAAAATCAACAATATGCTTAGCAATAGCTCTTGAATTTCTTAAATCTGCAAAGTCATAAAAAACTTGTGCTAAATCTGATTCCAAGTAATTATTTAAAATATCTGATGCTTTTAAATCAGCATTTTTATTCATTCTCATATCTAGGTCTGAATCGTATCTTATCGAAAATCCTCTTTCAGGTTGATCGAATTGAAAAGAAGAAACACCAAGGTCAGCTAAGACACCATCTACTTCTTCATATCCATAGTAATTTAAATTCTGTTTTAAATGCTTAAAATTCTGATTGATCAATAACAACCTATTATCATCAGCTTTGTTATTTATAGCATCTGAATCTTGATCAAAAGCCACTAGTTTTCCCTTTTTACCTAAAAAATTTAAAATTGAACTTGAATGACCACCACCTCCGTAAGTTAAATCCACATAAACTCCACTTTCATTAGTACATAAACTTTCTATAGACTCATTAAGCATTACTGGTTTATGATACATCACTATTTGAATTACCCATTACACTTTCTGACAATTCACCAAAATCGACTTGAGGATCATTAATTACTTCTTCATATGAATTTTTATCCCAAATCTCTATGATATTAACAGCAGAAGTAAGTACTAGTTCATTTTTAGAGAAATATGATTTTAGTAAATCTTTAGGAATTAATATTCTTCCACTATTATCCAAATCAACTATTCTTACACCAGCAGTATAGAGTCTAATGAAATCATTATTCTTTTTAACAAACCTATTAAGCATATTAATTTTATCCATTGTAATTTTCCATTCCACAATAGGGTGAAGCTCTAAACATGGTTGAAAAACAGACCTTTTAAGTATAAAACTTTCATTTAAATTAATTCCAAGTTGTTTTTTTAAAGCAATAGGCAACATCAGACGACCTTTAACATCTGCTTTACACTCATATGTTCCGATTAAGTTAATCAATGAATAATTTTTGGTTTAACTCAAATATATTGAAATTTTACCACTTTTTACCACTTTTTACCACTTTGTTAATAATTTTATATAAGTGTGCTTTAAATATTGTAATACAATGTAAATCAATACTTTATTTAAATATAAGATTAAGTTTTCTATGAGGTTTACACTAAAATTTGTAATTACTAATTGCCTATATTTGCATTAAATATTATTATTTACATGAAATTTAAACAGCAATTTGAAGATGGCAGTTTTAGATATTTAAAAGAAGGTGAAGGAAAACCTGTGATAATTTTACATGGTCTAATGGGGGGTCTAGCAAATTTTGAGGGATTTATATCTCACTTCCCTAAATTAGGATATCAAGTATTTATGCCTGAATTGCCTATATTCACGGCTTCTCTTCTGGATACTAATGTTAAATATTTTGCAAAATATATAAATAATTTTATTAAATACTTAAATCTAGACCAGGTTATTCTAGTTGGCAATTCTCTTGGTGGTCATGTTGGATTAATCCATTCCAAACTCTTCCCAGAAAATACAAAAGCTTTAGTATTAACTGGAAGTTCAGGTTTATATGAAAATGCAATGGGAGATACATATCCTAAAAGAGGAGACTATGAGTTTATAAAAAAAAAGACGCAAGAAGTATTTTACTCCCCTAAAGTAGCAACGAAAGAAGTCGTGGACGAAGTTTTCGAATCAGTCAACGACAGAAGGAAAGTTATAAAAATACTAGCAATGGCTAAAAGCGCCATTAGACACAACATGGCGAACGATCTACCTAAAATAAATATTCCTACAGCTTTAATTTGGGGAGAAAATGACAAGGTAACACCTCCAGAAGTAGCAAATGAATTCCATAAGCTTCTGCCAAATTCCGATCTGTTTTGGTTAAAAAAATGCGGTCATGCCCCAATGATGGAATTCCCTGATGAATTTAATGCAATAGTAGAAAAATGGTTTTCCATAAAGGGCTTCTAAAATGGAAATTAAATCATCTGTTTTTATAAAAAGTAGCACAACTGCAAAAGATTGCCCTTCCAAAGAATTAACAGAATTCGCCTTTATAGGTAGATCAAATGTCGGTAAGTCTTCTTTAATAAATATGCTTACCCAAAACAAAAAATTAGCTAAGATTTCTGGAACTCCAGGAAAAACATTATTGATTAATCACTTTTTAATTAATAATAATTGGTTTTTAGTTGATTTACCTGGATATGGCTATGCAAAAACTTCAAAAAAAGAAAAGAAGAAAATTGAAAATATAATAATAGATTATTTTACAAATAGACCTTCTATTACATTAACTTTTGTTTTAATAGACATTAGGCTAGATCCTCAAAAAATTGATATTGAATTTATGAATTGGCTACATGAAAATAATATACTTTTTAAAATTATTTTCACCAAATCCGATAAACTTAATAAAAGTGAAAAGGAATCAAAAGCTGGCAACTACATTATTGAAATCATAAATTCAATTAAAATATCTCCTGACTGCATAGTAAGTTCTTCAAAAGATAAAATTGGTAGAAAAGAAATATTAAATGAAATTCATGATCTTAATTAGAGGGTAATTTAATTTTAAGATTTTCTGCAAAATAATCGCAAAACTGTTTAAAAGAATCAGTCATTTTTTCGTTCTGAGTTGATCTCAAAAAAGTATCACTCATACTAACCAATGTTTGGTGAAAAAATACATTCATTTGGTCTAGAGGCATATCTTTAGTCCAAAGGTCAATTTTAAGAGTTTCTTGAACTTTGTCATCCCAGACTGATATAAAAGCTGCTTTGGACTCTTTAGCCTTAATGCCACCATCACTTGCAGACCAAGAAATTTTTTCTGGAATTTTATTTTTATCTAATTCTACATCAAAAATTATTTGAGTTTTTTTCATTTCTTTTTTGGTTTATAATTTGATTTATTGAAAATATTCTGATAATTCTCTTTCATCAACTGCTCTATACTAACGATATTATTTTTCATGAACGAACTTACAATCCTATACCCCAACCATTTACCTATACTTCCTGGAGAATTTTTATCAATATCTAAATTAAATTTTGAATAAGGAGAAATTAAAATAAACCTGGTTTTTAACTCATCGTTAGTATCATATAGATATTCATTTTCTACAAAATTAGCCCAAATATTATTCTCATTATCATTTGCCCAATCTATTTTATCTTTACTAGAATGAAATAATAAATAATCTTCATTTTCTGGTAATAATAATTTATTAATAAATAGCACTTTACCATGAAAAATCATTTTAGATAAAAAGGTTCTATCTAAAGAATCTAATTCATTAATAGCATCTTTAACATAGTGTTCTGATATTTTAAAAGCTACATCATTAGTTATAAATTTTTCACTCATAGTTTGAGAAATATAACTAGGTATTCCTTTATAATAACTTTCTCCTAAATAAGAATCTAATGAAATAAATAGTAAAGAATCAGCATAAATAACTCTATTTAAATATTCTGATTCAGAATTCAATGTAAAAACTTTTGGAGGAGTAAAATTTGGAAATATATTTTTAGCATTAATAAAAATCAATTCTATTTCTTTAGCGATTGGATCGAAATTTTGAAATACTTTAAGAGTTTCGTTGAATATTTTAATTTTTGAAGAATCTTTTAATAAATTATTCCAAATTGAAATCGGATATTCATTTGGAAAAAGAAATGGATACTTTTTTATTAAATCAAGAAGAGATTCTTCACTTGAATGATGAAATTCCTTTTCAAAACGAACTATCTCTATGTTAGATGCTTTTTCTTTTTGAGAATAAGCTAGTATATTTAATAAAAAAATTAATAAAATAACTTTGTAAATTTTAAAATCATTCATAAAACATTAATTTTACATTTATACTCATCACCATGTCAAAATTAATATAAACTAAATAAATAATTCTAAAACATTTAATAATATAATTAAATTAATGAACTCATCAAAAATTTCAACAAACATTATTGATTGGCTAAAAAAATATTCGAAAAAATCTAAAACAAAAGGATTTGTTATAGGGATTTCTGGTGGAATTGATTCAGCTCTAACTTCAACACTATGCGCTAGAACGGGATTACCTACATTATGTTTAGACATGCCTATTTTTCAAAATTCAAATGAACAAAACAGAGCCACAAATCATATTAAATGGTTGTCTTCAAACTTCAATAACGTTATTTCTAAAACCATAGATCTTGGGGAAACCTTTCATTCATTTAAAAACTCAGTTGATGAAATTAATCAAAGAAATGACTTATTATCTCTAGCTAATTCAAGGTCTAGATTAAGAATGACCACCCTGTATTATTTTGCTAGTTTGAATAATTACTTAGTTGTTGGTACTGGAAATAAAGTCGAAGATTTTGGGATAGGATTTTATACAAAATATGGTGATGGAGGAGTAGATATTAGCCCAATTGCAGACCTATATAAAACTGAAGTTTTTGAATTATCTGAACATTTAAATATTAATAATGAAATTTTAATTGCAAAACCAACTGATGGACTTTGGGATGACGAAAGGACTGACGAAGATCAAATTGAAGCTACATATAGTGAATTAGAATGGGCTATGAAGCAAAAAGATTTCGGGAAAAGTTCATTGGAATTTCAAGGAAGAGAGAAAGAAGTTTTCGATATTTTAATTAAACTAAATAAACAAAATCTTCATAAGATGAGTCCAATCCCAGTTTATTTAATTCCTGAAGAACTGAAATAGACTAAATAACTCTGTTTAATTTTTCATAAAGAAGGGATTTTAGCTTGTAATAATCATTAATTTCTTTAAGAATTTCTGAATTATCTGTGTTATTTTTCTTAGTCTCAGTTTGTAATTCTTTAACCTTTTCATTTATCAAGTAAGTTCTTAAACTTAATATAGTCTCTGTGACAAGTTGACCCACAACTTCATTTTTGTCTTTCACTAATATATCTTTACTAAGCCAATCATGTAATTGATATTGGTCTTCACTCATCAATATTGAAGTTACCTGATTAGACAGCTCTATATCCATTGAATTTAAAAAAACATCCAATACTAATTTTTCATTTTCTTGAAATTCTTGAATTATTTTTTTATAAAGTATTTTAAAAGAATCGTTAGTGAATTCTATTTCATCTTGTTGAAGATCCAAAAAAATCTTTTTATGAACTATTGATTTAACTAATACTGGTTCTAATAAAACATTCCCATTATCATCATTTTTTAATACAAGCTCTTCAAATTGCTCTTCTTTGTGTCCATATAATAATAATATTTCAATGATCTTTCTTTCTAACTCAAATAAAATGTTAATTTTTTGAAGTTTTGAAGTTTTTTCGACTTTAGAAATTCTTTTTTTCGATATAACAGGAATTTCATTTTTAGTTCGTTGAGCTAAAGAGTTAAACAATACTTCTTCAGAAACGTCCATAATACTAGAACAATGTTTTACGTAAATCTCTTGTTTTATTCTATCAGGTATTATCGATATACTTTTTACTATTTCATTAATAGTTTTTGCTTTTAAAATAGGATCATCCTTGCTTTCTTCTACTAAAATAGAAGCCTTAAATTGTATGAAATCTTGAGAGTTTTTTGTTAAAAAATCATTTACTTCCTCAAAACTCCTATCTTGACTATAACTATCCGGATCTTCTCCTTCTGGAAAAGAACAAACACTAACATTTAATCCTGCCGATAATATTAAATCTATCCCTCTTAAGGTTGCATTAACACCAGCCTTGTCTCCATCAAAAAGCATGGTGATATTTGAAGTCAACCTTCTTATTAAGGTTACTTGATCTATAGAAAGGGCAGTCCCTGAAGATGAAACAACATTTTTAATCCCCTTTTGATGAAGCTGAATTACATCAGTGTATCCCTCAACAATATAGCAATTATCGAGTTTTGCGATTTCCTGTTTAGCGAAATAAATCCCATAAAGAATTTTACTTTTAAAATAAATTAAACTTTCAGGTGAGTTTAAATATTTTGCAGTTTTAATTTCTTTGTTTAATATTCTTCCTCCAAAACCTAAAATTCTTCCAGACATACTGTGAATTGGAAAAATAATCCTACCTCTAAATCTATCAATAGGTTTAGAGTTTTGAAAAATCGTTAAACCAGATTTCTCTAAAAATCCCTTGTCATATCCTTTTTCTATTGCAGGATTTGAAAAATAACTTTGATCGTCAGGAGAAAAACCAAGATCATACTTTTCAATTGTTTCGTCACTAAAACCTCTTTCCTTAAAATAAGTTAATCCAATTGTTTTGCCTTGACTTGAATTTCTTAAGGTGTTTTTAAAAAATTCTTTTGCATATTCAGAAATGATATACAAGCTTTCCCTTTCACTAGCCTTCTCTTTATCTATAGAATTTAGTTGAGTTTCTTCAATTTCTATATTATACTTTCTAGCTAAATACTTTATGGCTTCTGGATAAGTAAAGTGCTCATGTTCCATTAAAAAAGCGACAGCATTACCACCCTTTCCACTACTGAAATCTTTCCAAATTTGTTTTACTGGAGAAACAACAAAACTTGGTGTTTTTTCGTTTGAAAAAGGACTTAAACCTTTAAAATTTGATCCTGTTTTTTTTAACTGAACAAAATCTCCTACCACCTCTTCTACAAGTGATTGCTCGAAAACTTTATCTATTGTTGTTTTAGATATCAATTTATTGATTTTACATTAACAATTTAAATAAAAAAAACATCATTTAAGTGAAATGAATAATATTATATCACTCTGCTAGTACTCCCTTTCAATAACGTAATTAATTAACCTTTTTAAGCTCTTCTTATATTCACTGTCATCTAATTTTTTTAGATCACTTAAAGCAGATTGATGAAAAGACATAAGTTTAGAATTTGTGTATTCTATTCCTCCTGTATCTTTTACATAATCAATGACTTCTTTAATTACTTTACTGTCTTTACTGTGATTTTTAATTGAATTTATAAGCCATCTTTTCTTTGATTTTGAAGAGTTATTGATAGAATATATTATAGGAAGAGTTAATTTTTTTTCTTTTAAATCTACTCCAATAGGTTTTCCTATTTTTTTACTTCCGTAATCAAACAAATCATCTTTTAATTGAAAAGCTATTCCTACTTTTTCTCCAAGTTTTCTAAAAAATTCGATTTTTTCATTTGATCCATTAGAAGCTGCTGCTCCCAAAGCACAGCATGAAGCTATTAAAGATGCTGTTTTTTTTGTTATAATGTCAAAGTATGTTTGTTCGTCAATATCTAATTTTCTTGCTTTTTCAATCTGTAGCAATTCACCTTCACTCATATCTTTCACAGAGTTAGATATGATTTTAAGAAGATCAAAATCTTCGTTATCAATACACAATAACATTCCTTTAGATAATAAAAAATCACCAACTAAAACTGCAATTTTATTTTTCCAAAGAGCATTCAAAGAAAAAAAACCTCTTCTCATATTACTTGAGTCAACAATATCGTCATGTATTAAAGTAGCAGTGTGTATTAATTCAATTATCGAAGCGGCTCTAAACACTTTATCGCTAACAATTTCACTTGAAATTATTTTAGCACTTAAAAATACAAACATCGGCCTCATTTGTTTGCCTTTCCTATTAATTACGTAATGAGTAATTCTATTGAGTAATGAAACTTTCGAAATCATTAAATTGGAAAACTTTTTCTCAAAGAGTTCCATCTCATTTTTTATTGGTAATTTAATTAATTCTACCGTTTTCATTTAATGAATATACTTAATTAAATAATTTTTTTATTGCTTTAATTTATTAGCTAATTGACCGCAAGCCGCATCAATATCTTTTCCTCTTGATTTCCTAATAGTAACAGGAATTCTATTTTTTTCTAGCTCTTTAATATATTTTTTAATTATAGCATCATCAGCAGGAATAAAAAAATCATTGTCCGTTTTGTTGTATTCAATAATATTTACTTTTGAGGGGGAGTATTTGCAAAAATTCACTAACGCATCTATATGTTTAGAGTCGTCATTAATTCCTTTCCAAACAATGTATTCATATGTTACTATTTTTTGAGTTTTATCACTCCAATACTTAATAGCTTCCTTTAAGTCAGTCAAAGGAAATTTTAACGAAAATGGCATTATTTTATTTCGAGTTTCTTCAATAGCGGAATGCAAAGAAACTGCTAAGTTAAATTTAGCATTATCATCTGCCATTTTAATAATTAGTTTTGAAATTCCAGATGTTGAAACTGTGATTCTTTTTGGAGACATTCCTAAACCACCTTCATTAGTTATCATTTCGATCCCTTTCATTAAATTTTTATAATTCAACAAAGGCTCTCCCATACCCATAAAAACTATATTTGATATGGGTCTATTATAATAAAATTTACTCTGAAGGTTTATTGTAGAAGCTTGATCAAAAATTTCATCTGGATTAAGGTTTCTAATTCTTTTTAATTTAGAAGTAGCGCAAAATTCACAATCTAGACTACAACCAACTTGACTTGAAATACATGCAGTGGTTCTGTTTTTAACAGGTATCAACACAGATTCAACTAATAGATCATCAAAAAGCTTTACAGCATTTTTGATAGTGCCATCATTACTTTTTTGAATTTCATCTATTTTGATATGATTAATAACAAAATCTTTTTTTAAAACCTCTCTTAATTCTAAGGAAAGATTTGTCATTTCATTAAAAGAAAAACAGGATTTATTCCATAACCAATTATATACTTGATTTCCTCTAAAAGTAGGGTAATTATTAGATTCAAAAAAAGAACATAACTCTTTAAGACTTAAAGAACGTATGTCTTTTTTTACTTTCATAATAAGTTCTCTATATAATTAACATTGCATCACCATAAGAATAAAAGTTATACTTTTCTTTAATAGCAATAGCGTAAGCTTCTTTAATAAAATCTGGACCTGCAAAAGCAGAGGCCATCATTAACAATGTCGATTTAGGGGTATGAAGGTTAGTAATCATTGAATTCGCGACTCTAAAATCATAAGGTGGGAATATAAATTTATGTGTCCAACCACTATATGGATTTAAAGTCCTAAACGAAGATACGGAAGATTCCATGCCTCTCATTGACGTTGTTCCTATTGCACAAATTCTTTTTTTATTTTTCTTAGCATTATTAACGATATCACATGCCTTTTGATTAATAAAAAGTTCTTCTGAGTCCATTTTGTGTTTCGAAAGATCTTCAACCTCTACAGAATTGAAGGTTCCTAAACCTATATGTAATGTTAATTCTGCTAAATTTATTCCTTTGATTTCAAGTTTTTTAAGTAGTTGTTTTGAAAAATGCAATCCAGCAGCTGGCGCTGATACAGCTCCTTCATGTTTTGCGTATATAGTTTGAAATCTTTCTTTATCCATACTTTCAACTTCTCTTTGAATATATTTAGGCAAAGGAGTTTGACCTAGTTCAAAAAGAGCTTTACGAAATTCTTCATAAGACCCGTCATATAAAAATCTCAAAGTTCTTCCTCTTGAAGTTGTGTTATCTATTACTTCAGCAACTAAACTGTCATCATCACCAAAATAAAGTTTATTTCCAATTCTAATTTTTCTAGCAGGATCAACCAAAACATCCCAAAGTCTCTGCTCTTCATTTAACTCTCTTAAAAGAAAAACTTCTATTATAGCACCAGTTTTTTCTTTATTACCCATAAGTCTAGCAGGGAAAACTTTAGTATTATTTAACACAAAAGTGTCCCCTTCATCAAAATAATTGATAATATCTTTAAAAGATTTGTGTTCTATTGTTTCGTTTTTTCTGTCTAAAACCATTAATCTAGATTCATCCCTATGTTCTGAGGGATATTCTGATAATCGTTCGTCTGGTAATTCAAAGTGAAATTGTGAAAGTTTCATGTATATAAATTTAGAAAGTGCAAATATACACTCATGAGACTAGCAAAGTCAAGTTTATTTAGATATAATTAAATTATTTTTTTGAAACTAAAAAATTCATTCCTTTTAAATGGTTCCAAAAATCAGGAAATGATTTAGTAACAACCCCAGGATCATTAATAATTATGGGCTTACAAACTGCTAAAGGAGCAAATGACATAGCCATTCTATGATCATTATAAGTGTCAATTGAAACATAAGACTTCATCTCACTTGACTTGTTTAAATGAAAACTATCTTTTGTTATTTCAACAATTGCCCCCAACTTATTTAACTCTATTTTTAAAGCTTTCAATCTATCTGTTTCTTTAATTTTCAAAGTATGTAATCCATATAAATCACAAGACAAACCTAAACCAAAACATGTTACAGCTATTGTTTGCGCTATATCAGGCGTGTCAGACAAGTTCAACTCTAAAGATTGTAAAGACTCTGATTTATTACTATTCTTAATAAAGACAACATCATTTTCAAAAGTAGTCTCTACCCCAAGTTTTTTATAGATATCTATTAGCCTTTTATCTCCTTGAATAGAGTTCATACTATATCTGCCTATACTTAACTCTGAACCTTCTGATAAAGCAACGATACTATAAAAATACGAAAGGGAACTCCAGTCAGATTCAACTTTCTGAATACTATTTTTAATTAAACGTGTTGATTTAATAGAGATTTTATTTCCAGAAAACTCGCATTTAACTCCAACCCTATTTAAAATAATAGATGTCATTGAAATATATGGTTTTGATGTAATCGGGCCTTTTAAATTTATAATTAAGCCTTGCTTAAGGGAGGGTGCAATAAGCATTAAAGCAGTAATATACTGACTGCTTAATTCAGAACTTAAAGAAATTTCGCCTCCATCAAGTTTTTTACCATTAATACTAAGAGGAGGGAATCCAGAATTATTTATATAAGTAATGTCTGCACCTAATTCATTCAGTGATGTTACTAAAACTTCTATTGGTCTGTTTTGCATTCTATCAGAGCCAGTAATTTTAAAAGATTTATTCTTTTTAGTTGACAGATAAGCAGTTAAAAAACGCATTGCAGTTCCAGCATGATGAACATCAATTAAAGGAGACTCATTTTTTAAATATTGCTCTAATAATTTAGTATCATCTGAATTAGAAATATTTTCAATGTCAATATTTTTAAAAATATATTTTAAAATAAGTAGCCTATTAGATTCACTTTTAGAACCTGATATATTAAAAGAGTGGTTGATTCGAGTATTGGAATATTCAACTAAAAAACTCATTATTATTTTTTTAGTTTAGAATTATTTTTGTGTCTTAAAAGGTCTCTTTTTGTTTTAATTTTTAATTTTTCATCAAATGCTTTTTCTAAATCTAAACCAGTTTGATTTGCCAAACACATTACTACAAAAATAACATCTGAAAGCTCTTCAGCCAGATCTTTGTCTTTATCAGATTCTTTTTCAGACTGCTCGCCATATCTTCGAGCTATAATTCTAGCAACTTCTCCAACCTCTTCAGAAAGTTGAGCCATATTTGTAAGTGGGTCAAAATAACGAACACCATGCTCTTTAATCCAGTTATCAACTTCTTTTTGTATTTTTTTTAGTCCCATTGCAATAATTATTCTTTATTTTTGGAATCAATAAAGATAGTCACAGGACCATCATTTTCAATTTTAACCAACATATCTGCGCCGAAAAAACCTGAAAACGGCTTCTTTTTAATTTTAATTTCAATTGAAGACAAAAATTCTTTATAAATTTTATTTGCAAAATCACTTTTTGAAGCTTTTAAGTATGAGGGTCTATTTCCTTTTCTAGTTGAAGCATGAAGAGTAAATTGACTAATTACTATAATATCTCCATTAACATCAATAAGAGAATTATTCATAACCTTATTTTGATCGTCAAAAATTCTTAATTGAGAGATTTTAGTAGTTAACCATTCTATATCATTTGAGTTATCCTCATTCTCAATCCCTAGCAAAACAACTAATCCAGATTCAATTGAAGAAACAATTAAATTATCAACTTCAACACTAGCCTTTGTTACTCTTTGAATTACTACTCTCATTTATTCCCAATAATCTGTTCTAAAATTACTTTTATCTTCTACTAATAAACTTAAATAACTTTTATACCTAGAATCTGAAATATAACCATTTTTTACAGCTTCTTTAATAGCACAATTAGGTTCTTTCTGATGAAGACAGTTATTAAATTTACAGTTTGGTTTATATAAAATAAATTCTGTAAAAAAATCTCCTAATTCATTTTTATCTATATCTATTAAGCCAAATCCTTTTATTCCAGGACTATCAATAATTGAAGCCTCAAAATTTAAGTCAAACATTTCCGCAAAAGTAGTAGTATGCTGACCTTGCTCGTTTGTTTTTGAAATTTCTGTTGTTTTAAGCAATAAATTCGGATCTAATGCATTTACAAGGCTTGTTTTCCCCACTCCACTATGACCAGTAAAAATTGAAATTTTATTTAACATCAAATCTTTAACTGCTTGAATATTAAGTTCTTTTAAAGCAGAAATCTTTAACGATTTATAACCGATTTGATCATAAATACATTCTAATCGATTAACTTCTTCTAAATCATTTTTTGAATAATCATCTATTTTATTAAATAAAATCACAGTTTCAATTCCAAAAGATTTAGTAGCCACTAAAACTCTATCAATAAATATTGAAGAAGTAGTTGGACTATTTGGAGTTACTATCAAAAAACAGCAGTCGATATTAGAAGCTATTATATGTGATTGCTTCGATAGGTTAACGGATTTTCTAATTATATAGTTTTCCCTCTTTTCAATTTCATAAATAATTCCTTTTAATTCTTCTTTGTTAGCTATTTCAAAATTTACAATATCTCCAACAGCAATTGGATTAGTGCTTTTAATCTCAAAGGACCTAAATTTCCCTTTTATATTACATTTATAAATCTGACTAGATTCTGTATGAACAGAATACCAATTTCCAGTTGATTTATAAACTCGTCCTTTCATATATTTACTTACTATTAATGACTTTTTCTTGATGATTTATTGACTCTTGATGAATCGCCTTAAACATTCGCAATACAAATTCTTCACTCAACCCTTTCTGTTCGCCTTCTAAAATCATTTTTCCAAGAATCTCGTTCCATCTTTTAGTTTGCAAAACTGCAACATTTTTTTCCTTTTTAAGACCTCCTATTTTAATAGCCAAATTCATTCTTTTTCCAAGAGTATCAAGTAATCCGTGATCAATGATATCTATCTGAGTTCTAAGTGTGTTTAACTTGTTTTTATAATCCACTTCTTCATTAGTAACTTTTCTTGTTTTTAAATCTTGCATCATTTTAACAAGTCTTTTCGGAGTAATTTGCTGGGCAGCATCACTCCATGCATTGTCAGGGTCCGAATGCGTCTCTATCATTAAACCATCATAATTCAAATCTAGTGCTGTCTGTGAAATTTCTTGTAGAATATCTCTTCTACCTGCAATATGAGAGGGATCACAAATTAAAGGAAGGTCTGGAAATCTATTTTGTAATTCAATTGTCAATTGCCACTCCGGATTGTTTCTGTATTTCGTTTTTTCATATGTTGAAAAACCCCTGTGAATAACTCCAAGTTTTTTAATATTAGCAGAATACAACCTTTCAATTCCACCAAGCCATAAAGACAAATCAGGATTCACAGGGTTCTTAACAAGAATAATTTTATCCGTCCCATTTAAAGCATCTGCAATTTCTTGTACAATAAAAGGACTTACAGTTGATCTAGCTCCAATCCATAAAACATCAATATCATACTCTAAAGCCAATTTAACATGGCTTGCATTAGCCACTTCAGTAGCAGTTAATAATCCTGTTTCTTTTTTAACTTTTTGAAGCCATTTTAATCCAATAGCTCCAACACCTTCAAACATACCAGGTCTTGTTCTAGGTTTCCAAATTCCCGCTCTATAAATCGATACATCTGTATCTTTTAAATCATGAGCAATTTTCAACACTTGTTCTTCTGTTTCAGCACTACAAGGTCCAGCAATTACTAAAGGGTGATTTAGTTTAAACTCCTCTAGCCAGCTTCTCATATCTTTTTTATTTTCCATTTTCTGATTTATTACTTAATATTTCTTTAATTCTATTTGTATCATTTAATATTGATGAAAGTTTATCGCCATCATTGTTTTTAATAATTTTCTTTAAATCATTTAAATTAGAAACATATTCTTCAATCGCTAAAACTAAATTATTTTTATTCTGTAAAAAAATAGGAGTCCATGTTTCTGGAAGACTTTTAGCTAACCTCACAGTTGACTCAAAGCCACTTCCTGCTAGATCAAAAATATTTTTTTCATTTTTTTCTTTTTCAATAACTGTCTTTCCAAGCATAAAAGAACTAATATGAGATAAATGAGAAACATAAGCTACATGAACATCATGAGATTTTGGATCCATGTAAATTATTTTCATATTTAATTTGTCAAAAATTTCTAAAGCAAATTTTTTCAAATTAATATCTGTTTTTTCGAATTCACACAAAATATTTGTTTTACCTAAATACAATCCATTATGAGCAGCTTTAGGACCAGAAAACTCTGTTCCAGCCATTGGATGAGTTGCTAAAAAATTAGATCTTTTAGGGTGGTTTTTTAAAGTTTTACATATAGATTCTTTAGTTGAACCAACATCAAAAACTAAAGCATTATCATTTATCCTGTCAAGAACCATAGGAATTACACTTAAAGAATGACTTACTGGAATTGAGATTAAAATCAAATCCATATTAAAAAGATCGTCATATGAAATCACCTGATCAATTAAACCTAATTTTAAAGCTTCAATTTGGTTTAAATCAGAATTATCCATTCCATAAATTATAGAATTTGAAATAACTGATTTCACATCTAAAGCAAAAGACCCACCCATTAAACCTAAACCAATGATTGCTATATTCATTTTTCACACCTTTTAATTGCTTCAATAATTTTATCTTCTTTTATGCATAATGAAAACCTTATATAGCCCTCTCCTTCTGAACCGAAAATTGTTCCAGGAGCTATAAAAATTTTTTTATCTTTTAAAATTTGATCAATGAATTTTTCAGAACTTTTAATTCCTGAAGGAAGTTTTGCCCAAACAAACAATCCTTTTGATTTTTTGTCAAACTCACATTCTAGAGCTGTTGCTAACTCCCAAATTAATTTTCTTCTTTTATTGTATTGAAAATTAAGTGATTCAAACCAATTTTTTTTCAAGCTTAGCGCTTTTATGGCTCCTTTTTGAATTCCATAAAACATTCCTGAATCCATATTGCTTTTCACTTTTAAAACTTTAGAAATATTATCTTTTGAACCAATTAACATTCCTACTCTCCAACCAGATAAATTAAAAGACTTACTTAGAGAATTTAATTCCATTGCAACCTCCATGGAATTATCAACTGAAAGTAAACTCACAAAGTCATTGTTTAAAATAAAGCTATAAGGATTGTCATTTATTAATAATATATTATGTTTTTTGGCAAATAAAATCAATTCTTGAAACTGCATTAAACTAGCAGAAGCCCCAGTTGGCATATGAGGATAATTTATCCACATAATTTTTACTTTTGAAAGATCTTGATTTTCTAAAGTTTTTAAATCTGGAAACCAATTGTTTTTTTTCGAAAGATTATAAAAAATAGGTTTAGCTTCAACAAGTTTAGTTACCGATAAATAAGTAGGGTAACCAGGGTTTGGAATTAAGACTTCGTCTCCAGGGTTTAAAAAAGCTAAAGAAATATGCATGATACCTTCTTTAGAGCCCATTAAAGGTAAAACTTCATTATCAGGATTACATCTAACTTTAAAAAATCTAAAATAAAAATCTGATATTGCTTTACGAAGTTCAATAAGCCCTTGATAACTTTGATATTTATGAGCAAACTGGTCATTTAAACTTAAGGATAATGCTTCAATTACCTCTTTCGAAGGAAATAAATCAGGACTTCCAATACCCATATTAATAATCATTTCTCCTGAGTTAACTAACTCGGAGACTTCTCTAAGTTTTTTTGAAAAATAGTATTCTTCAACAGTATTTAACCTATTTGCCTGTTCTATCATTTCATTTGATTTTTGTAAACCCCTAAAACCTTAATCGATTCTACTTTCTTGTCAATATGATGTAAAGATTTATATAAATCACCTATTGATTTAAATGTGACATCAATAAAGAAAGAATATTTCCATGGGATTTCAATTATAGGTAAAGATTGTATTTTGGTTAAGTTTAAGTCAAAATCTTTTAAAGTATTTAATACTGAAGCTAAACTTCCTGCTTCATGACTTAAAGAAAATTTAAAAGATGCTTTATTTAGTGCTAAATCATCTGATAATGGATTTTTTGAAACAATAACAAATCTTGTTTCATTATTCTTAATTGTTTGAATATTTTTGGCAAGTATCTCCAGATTATAAAGTTGAGAAGCATGAACACTTGCAATAGCTCCTGTATTTATAATTTTATTTTCAGATATTCTCTTTGCTACTTCAGCAGTATCTTTATCTTCAATCAAAGTTATTTTAGGAAAACTTTTAAAAAAATCCTTACACTGTAACAAAGCCATAGGATGTGATGCAACAACTTCTAAATTATCAATACTAGAACCTGGCAAAGCCATCAACTGATGGTTTATATTAATGAAGTATTCACCTACAATATTCAAACCTAAACTATCAATTAATGCGTAATTTGGAATTATAGAGCCTGCTATTGAGTTTTCAATTGCCATAAGTCCAAACTCACAAAAACCATCATTAACAGAATCTGCAACTTCGTCAAAAGACAAGAGCTCTATAACTTCAACAGAATCACCAAAATACTCCATAGCCACTTGGTGGTGGTAAGATCCTTCTATCCCTTGAATGGCTACTTTATTCATATTATATTTTAAAAAAAAAGGTCCTGATTTTATCAGGACCTTTAATTATATATTTTAGTAATATCTTATATATACAAAAGTCCTTTTTCTTCTTCAAAATAGAAGTAGAAATAAAATTTTTGACGATAATAAGATAAATTTATCATTTCGTATTTAAGTTGTAAAAGTAGTATTACTTATCGTAAAAAAAAAATCAATTAAAAAAGTAATTATACCTTCTGCAAAGTCCTCAATAATGAAGACTTCTTATTTACAAATATTTCTGACAATAACTCTTTCAACTGATCGAATTCAATTAAAAATGCATCATGTCCATGAACAGATTTAATAGGTCTGTAAAAAACATTGTCTTTAACTTTACACACTTTATAAAAAGTATTTCGACTGTGATAATCTGTGAAAAATAAATCTGAATCAACTGAAACAATATAAATGTTACCTTTAATTGTTGAAATTATATCTGAAAAATCAATTTCATTATCTCTAGTAATATCAATTGTAGAAAGCAAATGATTCATTAATTTATAAGAATACAATTGAAACCTTTTTTGAAGTTTTTCACCATGATGAAGGAGCCAACTTTCAACGTTAAAAACACTTAATACTTCATTCTTAGATCTATTAAATTTTAAATCAAAAGATTTTGGAGACCTATAGCACAACATAGCATGTATTCTAGCATCATGTATAGGCTTCGATGAATTATTTAATATTTGATGTTGTAATCTTGTGTTAGCAATAAGCCAATCTGATGACTTCCAATCACAAGCAACTGGAATAAAATTTTGTGCCAAACCAGGTGATAAAGCAGCCATTTCCCATACTAAACCTCCTCCTATAGATCCTCCAATTATTGCAAATAAAGATTCTACTTCGAGTTTATGTAAACCAATTAAAAATATTTTAGCAATATCTCTTAAAATTAAGTCTTGGTAATTTTCAATTAAATTACCATCGTATCCATTCCCAGGAAAATTAAAAGCTATAACTGAATATTTTTCTGTATCAATTAATTTTTCTTTTCCAATTATTGGATTCCACCAACCATTTTCTCCAACTACATTTGAATTGCCTGTTAAAGCATGGTTAACTAATACAATTGGCGAATTTCCAATTGGTAATCCGAAAGTTTGGTAAGAAAGCTCAATATCAAAATTTGTCCCATTAAATGAAACATAATTAAAAATATTAAGCTTATTTAAATCTGTCATATAAATAATTTATACTAAAACTTTTGAATCAATTTTTGAAAAAGCTAACTCTAAATCTTTTTTTAGGTCTTCAATGTCTTCCAATCCAACAGAAAGCCTAATCAAGTCGCTTGTAACACCTGTAGAAGCTTGGTCTTCTAGACCAAGTTGTTGATGAGTTGTGCTAGCAGGGTGAATAATTAAAGATTTGGTATCTCCAATATTTGCTAATAGTGAGAAAATAGCCGTTTTATCAGCAACTGTTTTAGCAGATTCATAACCTCCTTTAACTCCAAAAGTAATAAGTCCACTTTGTCCTTTTGGAAGATATTTTTTTGCTAGAGACTTATATTTACTTGAATTCAGCCCTGGGTAATTCACCCATTCCACTTCATTCCTTTTTTCAAGCCACTTAGCTAACTCTAGAGCATTTTCACTATGTTTTTTGATTCTAATTTCTAAAGTTTCTAATCCTTGGATAATTTGAAATGCATTAAATGGACTTAAAGCACCTCCTAAATCTCTAAGACCTTCTATTCTAACTTTAGCAATAAAAGCAGCTGCTCCAATTGCATCATGATATATTAGTCCATGGTATCCAGGTGAAGGGTCAGTGAATTCAGGAAATTTTCCACTTGACCAATCAAAAGTACCTGCATCAATTATAGCGCCCCCTAAAGCTGTCCCATTGCCATTAATATATTTTGTTAAAGAATGTATAACAATATTTGCCCCGTGCTCAATTGGATTTAATAGAGCTGGAGAGGCAACGGTATTGTCAACTATAAATGGAACCTTTGATGCCTTAGCATGATTAGATATTTCTTTCAAATCCAATACATCTAATTTTGGATTACCTAAAGATTCTGCAAAAAACACTCTTGTATTTTCTTGAACTGCATTAGCAAAATTCTGTGGATCATCCGGATCTACAAAAGTAGTAGTGATACCTAGTCTAGGAAGAGTTACGTTAAGTAAATTAAAGGTCCCTCCGTATAGACTACTTGAAGCTACAATATGATCTCCTGCTCTTAATAGAACTAGTAAAGCCGTAGAAATTGCAGCTGTTCCAGATGCAGTCACAACAGATCCAATCCCTCCTTCAAGGGCTGCTAATCTTTTTTCCAAAACATCATTTGTTGGGTTGTTTAACCTTGTGTAAATATACCCTGGCTCAGCTAATGCAAATAAATTTGCAGCATGATCAGAATCATTAAAAACATAAGATGTAGATTGATAAATAGGAACAGCTCTTGTTCCTTGGCTTAAGCTTGTGTCATGTCCAGCATGTAAAGCTTTAGTTGATAATTTTTGTTCACTCATTTTTATATATTTAATTAATAATTAAATTTATAATTAGATGTGATTTGACAGTTAAAATGGTGTGAAGCTACGCTTTAGCACTTTTTTAAAGAGGTTGCAATCAGTCAAATCGATCCTCTAACAATAAATTATACAACA
>JAQCFO010000054.1 GCA_027619415.1 Bacteroidota bacterium | reverse complement strand
ATAATAAAGATCTAAATAATTTATCCTCCAAGGTTACCTCCAAGGTTACCTCCAAGGTTACCTAGGATTTGAGCTGTTGAAGATTCGTTTGATGTAATAATTTAATCGCCATCCTTGAATGATTATCTCTCTTAACTGTATTCATCATTGTTGTCCATACCTGAATATAATTATTGTTTTTCATAGGTAATCCTCTACTCTGTAATTCTTTTATATATTGACCATAAATACTTGCACATAAATTATTTAGATCTTTATTATTAATATTCTTATTTAATTGTGAAGAATATTTTAATGATGTTTTCCAACATTCATCGTAATCTATTTTCTGATTAAAAGCTAATGTTCTCCGTTTATCTTTTGTTAAAGTATTCAATATAACCATTTTTCAAAATTTATAATGATTCCTTTTTAAATAAATATTCATAAAAAATAATACTAATCATTGATAGAATACTCTATTTTAACTTCTTGATACGGATTGTAGTGGGAACCCAATCATCTGAACCACACAACAGCCATGTGTTTTTACCGGTTAGTTTTTTATTTTTTCCTTTTCCTTCAGCATAAACATAAATACTACTCGGATCATATTTATCATCTAACACCCATATATTATAAAAATCTCTATAAATATATAAATCAAGATATTCGTGTTTATAGATACCAAATCCCTCCATATCTTCAATAAGTTTTTCATAATTACCATTTCCCAGATCAATGTTTTCAACAATCAACCCCTTAACGTTGATTTTTTCTCTACCAGTAATCTTTATATATTTCCTATGATTCACTCTCATTGCCAAACATTGACTGATTGGTTTTTGAACCTTATGAGAACGACACATCGGGCAGTCCTCACACTTCATCTTACATTCTCCACATAGGACATGATGTACCTTACCACAAGTAATAGTGTTATCACTTGTATTTGGTATTTCTTCCATACAAACGCAACACTCCACCTTATTTATAATTTTCTTCTTGTAGTTTTCCTTCCGATAATGTTTCATCTCATTCTTCATCTTTTTCCCAGCAATAACTGATGGGCGTTTATTATGTTCCTTACTCTTTTGAACCATTTTCCTCTCCACTGCGACTGGGCTCGCTACGATGCATTGTGTAGTTTGTGAATAAAAGACCATCGCCGGGCTATAAGTTATTTCTTTATGTTTGTTTAAAAAATAGTTGGTCATGAAATCAAATTTTAAAATAGTTATGAACAATTTTTATTCGTATAAGTAGTATCCTTTAATATGTTTTTGAGCATAGCATTCGGCTGATATATGACCATTTCTACCCCATCTATAACATATAATATCTTCATCTTCAGAATCGGTATCGGACGAATCATATAATTCATCTTGCAACATTTTACTTTTGTGTATAATAATTTCTATAAGAATTCTTACCCCTTCGCTTAATACAATGGACATTTTCATGAAATCTACATCCTTTTTCAGAATCAAACTCTTTTCCACAAAATTCGCATTCCCAAGATAATATTTCATCATCATTTATTTTATTGCCATTTAAATCTGTTTTAGCAAAGCAAGTCTTTTCTGAATGACCAAATCGCCCACATCTTTCACAGGTATTTTTAGTAGGTTTAGACTTTGTCTTAATAATTTTACAACCTTTAGTAGGTTTAGGCTTTGTCTTAATAATTTTACAATCTTTAGCAAAGTGATCGTTAGAACCGCATTGATAACATTTATCATTTTCTCCATCTAATAATTTTTTAATGAATTGTTTTTCTTCATCAGATAAAATTACTTTACACCAAGGACCTCCTCTAACATTATCTATTCCATATTTATTCATATATTCTTGTGTAATTCTTTGTTCGTCGTGATCATTCATATCAGGTATTAATTGATGTATAGAAATCGGTTTGTATTTCTTTGTCCATGCCGAACCGAAGGTATCAAAATGATCTTGTAATCTAAAATCAGGTGTTTCGGTTTTACCGATATAATATTTTCCAGATTGTAGTTTTAATGAATAAATAAAAACCATCTTTGTTTTTAAAGAATAAAAAAATATTAAATTTCAAATTTAACAAGGATAATAAATTTTATATATATTCTTTCTGAGTTAGTGGAAGTTTATAACTTTCAAGAGTAATAATCGAATGTTGATATTTTTTATCTTCTACAATATGTTTTACATATCTTAATGTATTAGTTTTAGTCATTGTATTTTCATCATATTCACTGATTAATTTTTCTTTTAATTCCCAGATGAATGTATTTCTCTTGACGCGGTATGTAAATATTCTTCCCGCTGGTATTTTAGACCAATCAGGAGGGTGGGAAGTTAGCGATTAGCACCCTATTAATTTTTTCTGTTTTGTTGATTTGGTTGGGTGCGAAAATTCTAATCCAATCTTTAGGTTCTAATTTAGGTTCCCTGTCTATCATAGGTTTTATACACTGCAAATAAGTCTTTCTCGCGAAAGTCCAAGGTGGGGCGCCACCAGGTCCGGGAATACCCCTTATATTTCGGAGGATTTCGTTCCAACCACAATGATACCCCTTAAAATAGTATCTGTCTCCAGCGTAACTCATACCTATTTTGAGATAGATTAGATTGTAAATAATTTCCGCCGTTTCTTTTTTCCTTCTAAGAAGACCCTTAGCAGTCCAAATATCGTATTTGTATGACATGGCACTGAAGCTACCATCATTACATAACTTCCGTCTCATAATTTTTTCATCCAGCGCTTCAGTCCTTGGATGATTTCTTACCCTCCTAAGGTGGTCCTTGCCGTCGCCATAATAAATAAAGTATGGGTATTGGTATGTCAGACCGGTGTGCGGGTGGTTCTGCACTCGCTCTGTTGCGTCCTCTAAAAACTTACGCTTAATCTTAGCGGGGCGAGAGTTATGGTCACATTCCACTTTGACTTTTACTCCTTGATATCCGTAAGGATTGTAAAGTTTTTTGATTTCTTGTTTCTGTGGAATATCTGATGGGTTTCTACAATACTTAATCTCATCAACTAAAATAGACCTAAGCACTCTAACTCCAAAGTCATCCGAAGGATAGTAGAGGTGGAGTGGGTTAAAGTAAGGATGGGGAGACCATACCCCTTCCTTTGCGGGGGTCTCGGTTCCGATGGTACCGAAAAACTTCCAGTTGTTCTCGCAGAGGTTGCTGGTAGGTAGGAGATATCCAGTGTGTTTAAAGCAGGCGAGGTTAAGGATGGTTAGAGTGTCGTTGGCGAGGCGGGTCGCCTTGTCCATCCGCTTGATGTCGGCGGATTGGAAGAAGCACTTGTGAAATGCCCAGGCAGGTATCTTCGGGTCGGTCATACCAAGGGTATCCACACTCTTGGATTGTAAGAACTCAATACACTTGGCGGAGTTCTTGTAGTGGATTGAGTTGGTGAAGGCGTGAGCGGACATACTTGCTCGCTCTGGTGAAACAGACCAAGCGTAGGTCCGCGAGGCAGTAAGCGTCGGTCTGCGAGGCAAGGCAGTAAGCGTCGGAGTGTTGCTTCACTTCGCAGGTAGAAGTAAGATAAATGCAGAATATACGGATAAGGTAAGGTCTCTGAATAGAGTTAGGAAAAGTATGATGAAATCAAATTTTTTAATTGTTATGAACAATTTTTTATTCTTTTTTATCATATGTTCATAAATTTGATT
>JAQCFO010000024.1 GCA_027619415.1 Bacteroidota bacterium | reverse complement strand
TTTAACTATGAATTATAGATTAATAGTCACCCTGTTTTTATTTTTATTTATTTCTAAAATTAAATGTCAGGAAATTGATAATGAAAATAAAAGTTTTACAGGATTTTTTGATTTTAATTATTCAGAGTCAAATGACAAGATTTTTCTAAAAGTAAATAAAAATAATCAAGAATTTTTATATGTAAGTTCTTTGTCAACAGGCCTTGGTTCAAATGATACAGGATTAGATAGGGGGCAATTAGGTAAAGAACGAATCGTTAAATTCGAAAAATATAGATTACCTATGATCCCAGATGGTTCTCCAATAGGAACTAATAATTGTTCTTTAAATTAATTTATATGATGATTAACTTAATAAGTGATACCGTAACAAAGCCAAGTAAAGGGATGCTTAATGCTATGCTTAATGCAGAAGTGGGTGATGATGTTTTTAAAGAAGATCCTACAGTTAATAGATTAGAGAATACAATTGCTCAAACCTTTGGAATGGAGTCTGCTTTGTTTTTCCCTACAGGAACCATGGCTAATCAGACCGCTATAAACCTTCATACTAACCCTGGAGATCAGCTTATTTGTGATAAATATGCACATGTATATAATTACGAAGGTGGAGGTGTTAGTTTTAATAGTGGAGTCTCTTGTAAATTAATTAATGGAGAAAGAGGAATGTTTACAAATCAAGACGTATTAAATTCAATCAATCCTCCAGATTTTTATCATAGTCCAAAAACTTCTTTAGTTTGTGTAGAAAACACCACAAATAAAGGTGGGGGTGCATGCTGGGATTTAGATGAATTTAAAAAAATAAAACAGACTTGTATTAGCAATAACTTATCGTTTCATTTAGATGGTGCACGTATTTGGAATGCAATTGTAAAAACAAATAAAAAACCTAAAGATTTTGGATTACTATTCGATTCTATTTCAGTCTGTCTTAGTAAAGGTTTAGGATGTCCATCAGGTTCGTTGTTAATTGGATCAAAAGAATTAATAAACAAGGCTATTAGGATAAGAAAAATTTTAGGAGGAGGAATGAGGCAGGTAGGTTATTTGGCAGCTTGTGGTATTTATGCTTTGGAAAACAATATAGAAAGGTTAAATGAAGACCATTTAAAAGCAAAAGAAATAGAGTCTGCTTTATCAAAATTATCATTTATAAAAAAAGTTGAAAAAGTTGAAACTAATATTGTAATTTTTGAAATTAAGGCCAACATCAGTTCAGAACTTTTTTTAAATATTTTAAATGGAAAAGGTGTTAAATTAATCTCTATGGGAGATAATAAACTTAGACTTGTAACTCATTTAGATTACTCCAAAGAAATGCATAAATCATTTTTGAAAATTTTAAATGATTTAAAGTTTTAATTTATGATCAAATATCACAGACTTTTAATAGTATGTATTATGTTTGCGACTTCTTGCAATAAAAATATGAAACAGCCGATAAATAATTCAATTCCTAGTCCAAAAGCAGATAAAATCCCTATTTCTTTTAAGAAGCATGATGACTTAAGG
Organism: Bacteroidota bacterium; assembly: GCA_027619415.1. Classification (GTDB taxonomy): domain Bacteria; phylum Bacteroidota; class Bacteroidia; order Flavobacteriales; family Flavobacteriaceae; genus MAG-121220-bin8. Next base: position 21,044 of record JAQCFO010000024.1, on the reverse strand, counting down.
ATTGACAATTACTATTGGTTGAACGAAAAGGAAAATCCAGAAGTAATAGATTATTTAGAAAGGGAGAATGATTATTACAATAAAATGACTGCTCATACAAAAGACTTTCAAGAGAAGTTATTTGAAGAAATTAAAGGTAAAATTAAAGAAGATGATCAATCCGTACCTTATTTTATAAATGGTTATTGGTATGTGACTAAATATAAAAAAGATATGGACTATCCGGTTTATATCAGAAGAAAAGATTCAATAAGTGCCAAAGATGAGGTTTTGTTTAACTGCAATGAATTAGCAAAAGACCATGAATATTTCAACTTATCAAATATTCAAATTAGTTCTAACAATAAATTTGCGGCTTATAGCTTTGATACAGTTTCTAGAAGATTGTATACTATTAAAATAAAAAATCTAGAAACTGGAAAGATTTTTAACGAAGAAATTAACAATTCATCTGGAAGTTTTGTATGGGCTAATGATAATTCAACTTTATTTTACACTAATAGAGATTCTAAAACCCTAAGAAATGATAAAATTTTCAAACATAAGTTAGGAACTAAATCTGTTGATGATCAATTAGTTTATCACGAAAAGGACAAGACTTTTTACACTAATGTGTCAAGAACAAAATCTAATAAATTTGTTGTTATATCTTCATTTAGCACCCTTACTTCAGAGTTTCAATTTGTTGATGCAGACAACCCTGATGATGATTTTAAACTATTTAGTAAAAGAATCAAAGGAGTTGAATATAGCGTTAATCATTTTGAAAATTATTTTTACATAATAACCAATAGAGATAATGCAAAAAATTACAAATTGATGAAAGCTTCTTTATTTAATACAGAATTTGATAAATGGGAAAATGTAATAGATCATAGAGAAGATGTATTAATTGAAGGTATTGATATTTTTAAAGATTATTTAGTAGTAAGTGAGAGGTTTAATGGATTAAATAGAATCAATGTTAAAAGGTGGGATAATACAGAGAATTATTTTATAAACTTTAATAACGATACTTATACAAGTTACACCTCGACAAATATTGATTTTAACACAAATATTTTAAGATATGTTTATAGTTCCATGACAGAACCGTACTCTGTTATAGAATTTGATATGAAGTCTAAAGAAAAATCTGTTATAAAACAACATTTAGTTATCGATGAAAATTTTAATAAAGACAATTACATTTCTGAAAGAATTTGGGCTGAAGCTGCCGACGGAATGAAAATTCCAATATCTTTAGTTTATAAAAAAGGACTTGTTAAAGGTGGATCTAATCCATTGTTGATTTACGGATACGGATCTTATGGTAATACTATTGATCCTTCATTTTCAATAAGCAGACTTAGTCTTTTAGATCGTGGTTTTATATATGCTATTGCACACGTTAGGGGAAGCGAGTATTTAGGTAGAGATTGGTATGAAGATGGTAAGCTTTTTAATAAACTAAACACATTTACAGATTTTATTGATTGCACTAAATATCTTATTTCTGAAGGTTTTACAACACCAAAACATACTTATGCATATGGCGGATCTGCTGGAGGACTTTTGATGGGTGCTGTTTTAAATATGGCTCCCGAACTTTATAACGGTGTTATTGCAGCTGTTCCTTTTGTGGATGTAGTGACAACTATGTTAGATGATACCATCCCTTTAACTACTAGTGAGTATGATGAATGGGGTAATCCTAATGATAAAAGTTATTATCAATACATGATGTCTTACTCTCCGTACGATAATGTTAAAAAAACAAACTATCCTAATTTACTAGTTTCCACTGGTTTACATGATTCTCAAGTTCAATATTGGGAGCCTGCCAAATGGGTGGCTAAATTAAGGGAATTAAAAACAGATGAAAATTATTTATTTTTAAACACAGATATGGATACTGGCCATGGTGGCTCTTCTGGTAGGTTTGAAGCCTTGAAAGATGTAGCGAAAGAGTATGCCTTTTTACTTGATTTAGAAAATATTTATAAATAGGTTTATTTGTTACAAGTAATTTTTTTTAAGTATTTTTGATTCTTTTAATTAAGATTGATAACTTCAAATGAAAGGAAAAATAAAAGCCTACAATAATATTCTAGAGTTAATAGGAAATACTCCTTTGATTAAACTTAATGAAATTGTTAAAGACATACCTGGAAATTTTTATGCAAAATTAGAAGCAGTTAACCCAGGTCATTCTAATAAAGACCGAATCGCTCTCTATATTTTAGAATCTGCAGAAAAAAAAGGTCTTATTAGTAAGGACACTACCATAATTGAAACTACTTCTGGAAATACTGGTTTTAGTTTAGCTATGGTTAGTATAATTAAAGGCTATAATTGTGTTTTAGCAGTATCTTCAAAATCATCTCCCGATAAAATAGAAATGCTTAAGGCTATGGGTGCTAAAATTTATGTTTGCCCTGCTAACGTTAGTGCAGATGATAAAAGATCTTATTATCAAGTAGCAAAAAGACTTCATGAAGAAATTAAAGGGTCATTTTATATTAATCAATATTTCAACAAGTTAAATACTGAAGCTCATTATAAAACTACAGGACCTGAAATTTGGGAACAAACATCAGGTGAAATAACTCATCTTATTGCAAGTTGTGGAACTGGAGGTACAATTTCTGGTATTGCACAATATTTAAAGAAGAAAAATCCGAATATAAAAATTATAGGAGTTGATGCTTATGGATCTGTCCTGAAGAAATATCATGAAACAAAAGAATTTGATGAAGATGAGATATACCCTTATAGAATAGAAGGACTTGGTAAGAACCTGATTCCGACTGCTACGGACTTTGATGTTATTGATTTTTTTGAAAAGGTTAATGATGAGCAAAGTGCTCATTCATCTCGTGAAATAGCTTTTAAGGAAGGTATTTTTGTGGGTTATACTTCAGGCGCTACTATGCAAGCCGTTAAGCAATTATCTAAACAAAATATTTTCTCAAAAGATAGTAATGTAGTAATGATATTTTGTGACCACGGTTCAAGGTACATGAGTAAAATATATTCTGACAAATGGATGAATGATCAAGGTTTTTATGATCATGAAAAAACTGATTATGAAAAAACCGTTGAATACATAAAATAAATATTATTTTTACATTTTAACTTTATAGTTTCATTAATGAATGACTTATTTGATAAAATCATAATCAACAAAGGCCCACTAGGTCAATATGCAAAAGTTGCTGAAGGATATTTTGCATTTCCAAAATTAGAAGGTCCAATTAGCAATCGAATGATTTTTAACGGCCACAAAGTAATTATTTGGAGTGTAAATGATTATTTAGGTTTAGCTAATCATCCAGAAGTTAGAGTTGTAGATGCAGAAGCTTCAAAAAAATATGGTTCAGCTTATCCTATGGGAGCTAGACTAATGTCAGGACATACAGAATTACATGAACAACTAGAATGTGAGTTAGCTGACTTTGTGTCTAAAGAAAAGGCATATTTATTAAATTTTGGTTATCAAGGAATATTATCTACAATAGATGCTCTAGTTTCAAAAAATGATGTTATTGTTTATGATATGGATTCACATGCTTGTATTGTTGATGGAGTAAGATTGCATTTAGGTAAAAGATTTATTTATCAGCACAACGATATGGAAAGTCTTAAAATAAATTTACGAAGAGCTACTAATATTGCTAAAAAAACTGGTGGGGGTATTCTTGTTATTTCTGAGGGTGTTTTTGGAATGAGAGGGGAGCAAGGTAGAATTAAAGAAATTGCTGATCTAAAAGGTGAGTTTAAATTTAGGTTATTGGTTGATGATGCTCATGGCTTTGGGACACTTGGTAAAACTGGAGCAGGAACTGGAGAGGAGCAAGGTATTCAAAATCAAATAGATATTTACTTTGCTACATTTGCCAAATCTATGGCAAGCACAGGAGCTTTTATAGCTTGTGATACTATGATTATTGACTTTTTAAAGTATAATATGAGGTCTCAGGTTTTTGCTAAATCATTACAAATGCAATTAGTAGTAGGTATGTTAAAAAGATTAGACATGCTTAAGACTCGACCTGAACTAAGAACTAAATTATGGTATAATGTTAATGCTTTACAGTCTGGTTTAAAAAAACAAAATTTTGATTTAGGAAATACACAAAGCTGTGTAACACCAGTTTTTTTAAAAGGTTCAATGTATGAAGCTATGGTTATGGTTAAAGAATTAAGAGAAAAATACTATATTTTCTGTTCTATAGTGGTTTATCCTGTAATTCCTAAAGGCTTAATATTACTTAGGCTGATCCCGACGACTTCTCATGAAAGTGTTGATATCGACGAAACTTTATTTGCATTTTCTAAAATAAGATCTAAGCTTTATGATGGAACTTACAAGAGAATAGCTGAAAAAATCAAAATATCTTAACATAAGTTATTCTTTTTATAAAAGAAATTAAGATCAATATTTTATAAAACTTTACATATAATCAAAAAAAATCTTAATTTTGAATATAAATCAGCGTGATGAAACCAAAAAAAATACTGAACGCTAATGAATTATCAACAATACTTCATCGTCTTTCTTATCAGTTAATTGAAGATCATAATGATTTTTATAATACTGTGTTAATTGGCATTCAACCTAGAGGTCCCATTTTTGCTAATAGACTACGCCAACTTTTAATTAATGATGATAAAAAAAACATTATTAATCTTGGATTTTTAGATATTACCTTTTTTAGAGATGATTTTAGAAGAAGTGAAAAAACTTTAAAAGCGAGTACTACAAGTATAGACTTTTCTATTGAAGGGAAAACAGTTATATTAATTGACGATGTTCTTTTTACAGGTAGAAGTATTAGAGCAGCATTAGACGCTATACAATCTTATGGGAGACCTAAAGCTGTTCAACTGTTAACTTTAATTGACAGAAGGTTTTCAAGAGAATTACCTATTCAACCAGATTATTGTGGCATTCAGGTAGATTCAAGGTTAAATGAAAAGGTAAAGGTTACTTGGAATGAAAATGACGAAGAAGATTCAGTATACTTAATTAAAAATAAATAATGAGTAGTTTAAGTGTAAATCATTTACTTGGAATAAAATACTTAAATCTTAACGATTTAAAATTAATATTTAAAACTTCTGACCATTTTAAAGAAGTTATCAATAGAAAGATTAAAAAAGTTCCTTCTTTAAGAGATGTGACCATAGCAAATCTTTTTTTTGAAAATAGTACTAGAACTAAAATTTCTTTTGAGTTAGCTCAAAAAAGACTTTCAGCTGATATTGTAAGCTTTTCTTCATCTGGTTCATCTGTTTCAAAAGGAGAAACTTTAATTGATACAGTTAACAATATTTTATCTATGAAAGTAGACATGGTAATAATTAGACACCCTAGTCCAGGAGCAAGTGTTTTTCTTTCAAAAAATGTTGAATCTTGTATAATTAATGCAGGTGATGGAACTCACGAACATCCTACTCAAGCTTTATTAGATGCCTATTCATTGTCAGAAAAAATTGGTGATTTAAATGGTAGAAAAATTTTAATTGTTGGTGATATTTTGCATTCTAGAGTAGCACTTTCAAATATTTTTACATATCAAAAATTAGGAGCTAAAGTGACTGTATGTGGCCCTAAATCTTTAATTCCTAAACATATAGAGTCATTAGGGGTTGCTGTTGAAACTAACTTTGTTAAAGCTTTAAACCAATGTGATGCTGTTAATATGCTTAGAATTCAGAACGAAAGAATATCTGAAAATTATTTTCCTTCAACTAGGGAATACGTTCAACAGTTTGGTTTGAATAAAGATATTTTAGATTCACTAGATAAAGAAATTATCATTATGCACCCCGGTCCAATTAATCGGGGGGTAGAAATCACTAGTGAAGTTGCGGATTCAGATCAAGCTATTATTTTAGATCAAGTTGAAAATGGTGTAGCTATTAGAATGGCCGTTATGTATTTATTAGCTTCTAAGCTTTATTGATATGATAATTAAAATCGTTAAGAATTATACTTTAATTAAACTAGGGCTTGATGATACGTTTAATGACTTAAAAGCTCAATTTAATTCTGATAAATATTTTTATATAAATGTAATAATAGATTTAAAATTAATGCAAATCATTGATTATTTAGAGTTATTAAAATTATTGTCAGAAAAATATAAAATTTTAAATAAATCTTTTATTGTAATTACTTCACAAAGTAACGATCAATTACGTGAATCAGAATTAGTACTTGTTCCAACTTTTAAAGAAGCTTTAGATTTAATTCAATTGGAAGAGATTGAACGTGATCTAGACATTGTATGAAATTAACTATACTTGGTTGTTCTTCTGCTTTTCCTAAAAAAGATTCTTCTACATCATCACAATTATTAGAAATTAACGGTAAATCTTTTTTAATTGATTGTGGAGAGGGTACTCAGATTCAGTTAAGGAAATATGGTGTTAAATTAAATTCAATTGAAAATATTTTTATTTCACATTTGCATGGTGATCACTTTTTTGGTCTACCTGGATTGATCTCAACTTTAAAATTATTAGGAAGAACTAAAGCGTTAAACATTTATGGTCCAACTGGAATAAAGAAAGCAATAACCTTATTGCTTAAACTGGGTGGTTCTTGGACTAATTACGACTTACATTTCCATGAATTAAACTCAACTGAATCAATTGTTATATTAGAAAATTCAAAATTCAAAATTCAAACAATTCCTTTAAATCACAGAATATATACTAACGGATTTCTTTTTACTGAGATTATAAATGAACAGAAATTATTGATTCAAAATGTAGAAAAGTATAAAATAGATAAAACACAATATAGAGGAATTAAATTAGGAAAGGATGGAATTTCTTTAAATGGAGAATTAATAAAAAATTCTTTGTTGACAGAACCAAAAGAAGAAGATAAGTCTTATGCTTACTGTAGTGACACATGTTTTTTTCCAAAAATAATTCCAATCATTAAAAATTCAACAGTTTTGTATCATGAATCTACATTTCTTGAATCTCATAAAAAAATAGCTAGCATGACTAAGCACTCTACTGCTAGAGAGGCTGCTGAAATTGCTAAACAAGCTAATGTAGCAACGTTAATATTAGGACACTTTTCATCAAGATATAATGACATAGAGGGTTTTAAAACTGAAGCTGAATCAGTCTTTTCTAATGTTGAATTAAGTAATGACGGTAAAATTTTTAATATTTAATTTAAATATTTTTAACTTTAAACAATATGTCAAAAGATTTAAGTAATTATAGAAAAAAATATGTTAAAGGAGAATTAAATGAAAATGATTTGCCTGACAATCCTATTGTACTGTTTTCTAAGTTTTTTAACATTATCGATGCTAATAAGTCAGAAAGAGAATTAAACGCAATGTCTCTTTCTACAGTAGACACTAAGGGCTTCCCCTCTTCAAGGATAGTTCTTTTAAAAAAATATTCTGATTTAGGTTTTGTTTTTTTTACAAATTACAATAGCAAAAAAGGCAAAGACATTTTGAACAATCCAAATGTATGCTTGTCATTTTACTGGCCTAGCGTAGAGCAACAAGTAATTATAAAAGGAAAAGCATTTAAGATAAGTGAAGTTGATTCTAGTGATTATTTTAAGTCTAGACCAGAAGGAAGTAAATTAGGTGCTATAGTTTCAAATCAAAGTGAGGTTATTTCATCAAGAGAATTATTATATAATAGGCTAGAAAGCTTAAAGAGTTCTAATGCTGAGCTAAAAAGACCAAAGAATTGGGGAGGTTTTATTGTGAAACCTTTTTCTATGGAATTTTGGCAAGGTAAAGATAATCGTTTACACGATAGAATTGTATACGAAAACAAGAGCGATAAGGGTTGGAGATTTTATAGATTGTCCCCTTGAAAAGGTTAGTGATAATAAGACACGCTAAGTCTTCTTGGGAGGATAATATAGATGATCTAAAAAGACCAATATCCAATCAAGGATATACAGATTCTCAAATTATGTCAGGGATATTTAACAATCTTGATATTAAAATTAATGCTATTTTTTCAAGTCACTCTAAAAGAACTCTTCAGACTGCAGAAATATTCCATAATAATTTATCATACTCTTCTAATATAAATATTGTTAAATCTTTTGATTTATATGATTTCTCAGGAAATATAGTTGATGAATTTGTGAAAAATATTAATAACAAGTTAGATAATGTCATGATTTTTACTCACAATAATTCTTGTAATAAATTAGCTTTAGTTTATGGCGGAATATCAAATTTACATGTACCTACATCTGGAATTTTAATTTTTGAATTTGATGTATCTTTATGGTCTGACATTATAAAAGGGAAATGCAATTATTATTTTCCTAAAATATTTAAATGAAAAAAGTTCAAAATAAATATATCAACAGAGAAATGAGTTGGCTTAACTTTAATCAAAGGGTTTTACAAGAAGCTAACGATTCTTCTGTTCCTTTAATTGAACGAATTAGGTTTTTAGGAATTTTTTCTAATAATTTGGATGAATTTTATAAAGTACGTTACGCAACTGTTAAAAGAATAGCACTTAGCAATAATACAAGTATAAAAATATATGATGATAGAACAGCAAATGAATTATTGAATGATATAACAATTAAATCTATTGATCTTCAGCAACAAAGTTTTAAAATTTTAGAGAAAATAATAAAATTATTAGAAAAAAAGAATATATTTTTTGTTAATGAAAACACTATTCTTGATTACCAGATAAAACATGCACAAGAACATTTTTTTGAAAGAATCCGTCCGTCTTTAGGTGTAATTGTTCTTAACAAGTCTAGAAAAATTCCAGATTTTAAAGAAAGCCTTTCTATTCTTTTAGTTAGTATGGAGTTAGTTGATAAATCAATTCAAAATTGTATAATACATATTCCAAAAAATTTAGATAGGTTTGTAGAGTTGCCTTCAAAAGATTTAAATAGATATATTATTATGGCAGATGATTTAATTCGTTACCATTTAAATGATATTTTTAAAATCTTCAGTCCCGCTTCCATTCAAGCTAACATGATAAAAATAAGTAGAGATGCTGAATTAGATTTTGATAATGACATTTCAATAAGTCTTTTGGATAAGATTGAACAAAGTGTAAAAGACAGGTCTTCTGGTGTCCCTGTACGATTTGTTTATGATAGTAATATTAGAATAGATTCTTTAAAATTTTTATTAAATAAAATGAAAATTAACGATGACACCGATAGCATAATTCCTGGTGGAAAATATCATAATAGGCGTGACTATATGAAGTTCCCTAGTCTTAATAAAGTAGAGCTGCTTTATAAAAAAATTAAGCCATTAAATATTAAAGGATTTAAACTAGGAGAAAACACTTTTAAAAAACTAATTAATAGAGATTATATTCTCCATACGCCTTTTCATAAATTCTCTTTTATAATAAATTTTTTAACTGAAGCTTCCATAGACCCTATGGTTAAAAAAATATCTATGACTATTTACAGGTTATCTAAGTTTTCTAAAGTCGCAAGTGCATTAATAAATGCTGCAAAAAACGGAAAAAAAGTTTTAGTCCAAATTGAACTTCAAGCTAGATTCGATGAATCGGCAAACATTAAATATGCCAAGGAAATGCAGTTTCATGGAATAAGATTAGTTTATGGATCTCCTAATTTAAAAGTCCATAGTAAGATTTGTCTTATAGAAAGGGTGGAAAATAAAATTATAAAAAAGTATGGTTTTATTAGTACAGGAAATTTTAACGAATCTACCGCAAAGGTATACACAGACTTGACTTTATTCACTTCTAATAATAAAATTTTAGATGAAGTTTCAAATGTTTTCAAATTTTTTGATGCTAATTACAAAAAATATAATTTTAAACATCTTATAGTTTCTCCGTTAAATACAGAAAATAGATTTAAAAAATTAATTAAAAATGAGATTCATAATGCTATATTAGGTAAGCCAGCTTGGATAAAAATCAAATTAAATAATATTACAAGTTACAATATGATTAAGGCTCTTTATAAAGCCAGTAGAAATGGTGTAAAAATTCAGATGATAGTTAGAGGGATTTGTTGCTTAATACCTAAAGAGCTAGGAATGAGTGATAATATTGAAGTAATTAGTGTTGTTGATAAATTTTTAGAACACACCAGGTTTATGATATTTTGTAATGATCAAGATAATCATGCCTACATTTCATCCGCAGATTGGATGACTAGGAACCTAGACAACAGGGTAGAAGTCACTACCCCTATATACCAGTCTGAATTAAAAAAAGAACTTCTTGATATATTTGATATTTATTGGAATGATAATGTTAAGTCTAGACATGTGAATTCGATAAACATCAACAGTTATAAAAGAAATAACAAACCTCCTTTAAGATCGCAAGAAGAACTTTATAATTATTACCTTAATTAATTGGATAGTATTAAAGAAATAAAAAAATTTGCTGCTATTGATATTGGGTCTAATGCCATAAGGTTATTAATTTCAAATATCATTATAACAAATAAATCTGAAACTATATCTACTAAAAATGCTTTAGTTAGAGTTCCTATTAGGTTAGGGCAGGATGCTTTTACTATTGGAAGAGTTTCTAATGAAAATATTAAAAGATTAATTGATGCAATGATTTCGTTTAAACTTTTAATGAATGTTCACAAGGTTGAGAAATATCTAGCTTATGGGACTTCAGCACTTAGATGTTCTTCTAATAGGGATAGTGTAATAGATTTAATTCTATCTAAATCAGGATTGAATGTTGAAATTATTGGTGGCGAAAAAGAAGCTGAGCTAATAACCAATAATCCAATTTTTAAAGATAAAAACAATACTAAAACATATTGTTTTATTGATGTTGGTGGAGGGAGTACTGAACTAACTTTATTTAAAAATAAAAAAGTGGTTAAGTCTAAATCTTTTGATATTGGAGGTGTTAGGCTTATTAATGATTTAGTATTAAAAGAAACATGGGATTTATTTAAAGATTGGATAGTTGAGAACTTAAATAGTCATAAGGATGTTGAAGTAATTGGTTTGGGTGGAAATATAAATAAATTATTTAAACTTTCGGGAAATAAAATAGGCAAGCCATTATCTATTAAAAACATTAATTCAACACTTTCTTTATTAAAAAAAATGTCTTATTCTGATAAAGTTTTGCTGTTAAAATTAAATCCTGATAGAGTTGATGTAATTGAGCCTGCTGGAAAAATTTATCAATTTTTACTTAAAAAAATGAATTTAAACAGCATTAGAGTTCCTAAAATAGGACTAGCTGATGGTATGATTTATGAACTATTAAAAAAATCATAAGTTTAATTTAAAGTCTTTTCTAAATTTTTCAATACTAGGGTTTAGAGATTTGAGTTTTTCATATTTTTCACTAGGCGTATATAAAAACTTTTTTTCTTTTATTTTATCTACATTAATTACTAATTCTATGTTCGTATTTTTTAATTCTATTTTTAAAAATTTAACTAGTCTGTTTTTTACCCTTTCTAATTCTATTTTATTTGTATTATTAGTCAATGTGTAATGTATCTCGTTTTTATCTTTAATTATAGGAGTATCTATTAACAGTATGCTAGCTAGATTTTTTTCTCCATTTTTTATTAATTTATTATAAAAATTATCCCAAGAAATCAACAATTGTTCGTTATTGAAATCATTAGTTGATTTGTTTAAATCATTGGACAAATCAGTTTGTGATTTTTTAATTTTTTCTATTTCTTTTTTTGCTTTTAAGCTAGAAATTGATAAACCAGAAATTGGAGCTTTTTTTATTTCAAAATTAGTTTTTTCCTCAATTTCTTTTACTTCCTCAGAAATCTTGTTAGTATTTTCTTTTTTTTGAATTTCTTTATTTTCAGAAGGTTTTAAAACGGAAGTTTCAGGTATTTCGTTATTAGATAGAATTATTGTTTTTTTTTTTAAATCAATAAGAGAAATTGAACAAAGTTTCATCAAACAAATTTCGACTAGTAGCCGTTCATTTTGACTGTTTTTATATCTGAAACTGCAATCTTCTGTTATTTCAATTGCTTTTAAAATAAAATCAATTTCTTTTATTTTGGATTGTTCGATATATTTTTCTTTATTAGAATGGTTTTGTTCTATTAAGATATGACTATCAGAATTTTTAGAAACTAATAAATCTCTAAAGTGAGAGCAAAATCCATCTATAAAATGTTGACCATTAAAACCCTTGTTCAACACGTTATTATATAACAATAAAGTGTTTGTAATATCATTTTTAATTACAAAGTCAAAAGCTTTAAAATACACATCGTGATCTAATACATTAAGATTTTCGTATGCTAAATTCTTTGTAATGTTTCCTTCTGTGTAATTCACCAATCTATCGAAAATTGACAAAGCATCCCTAAGCGCACCGTCACTTTTTTTAGCAATTAAATAAAGCGCTTCATCTTCATATTTGATTTCTTCTTTTCCAGCTATTAATTCTAAGTAGTTTTTTATATCATCTGTACTTATTTTTTTAAAATCATATATCTGACATCTAGATAAAATTGTAGGTATTACTTTATGTTTTTCTGTTGTTGCTAGAATGAAAATTGCATATGAAGGAGGTTCTTCTAATGTTTTTAAGAAAGCATTAAAAGCTTGCCCAGAAAGCATATGTACCTCATCTATTATATAAACTTTGTATTTCCCAGTTTGGGGAGGAATTCTTACTTGATCAATTAAATTCCTTATATCGTCAACTCCATTATTTGAAGCCGCATCTAATTCAAAAATATTATAAGAATAATCATTTAACTCCTTCTCCGTATTTATTTTTTTAGCTAGTATTCTAGCGCAAGTTGTTTTACCTACTCCTCTTGGACCACAAAACAATAAAGCTTGAGGAAGTTGATTTTGACTGATTGCATTTTCTAGAGTTTTAGTTATAGATTTTTGGCCAACAACACTGTCAAAATTATCAGGCCTATATTTAAGTGCTGAAACAACAAAATTATCCATATTACAAATATAAAAATTGATAAATTTAATTCTACAAATTAATTGTTTAAATAAAATTTTTTATCAACATAAAAATTACACTATTTTTGCATAGCAGGCCATCTTATCGCTTTTATTTATAAAAGAGGAAAGTCCGGACACCAAAGAGCATTATAGCGGGTAACACCCGTCACTATTTAATAAATAGAGGACAAGTGCAACAGAAAGTATGTACAGTTAGGCTGTAGTGAAACCAGGTAAACTCTATAAGGTGAAACGTCACGTAGACCAACGCTTGAGAACGGCTCGTTCAATGTTGGAGGGTGGGCGGTTTGAACAGAATAGTAATATTTTGTCTAGATAAATGATAAGGCACGACAGAATCCGGCTTACGGCCTGCTTTTTATTTTAATAAATTTATGCTGTTAGGACCTTCGTTAAATATTAGGTCTATTATGCTTAGATTATTGATAAATCCATTTTTATTTGAAAAGACTTGTGTGTATTCTTTGATATTTTGATTTTCTCGAGTTTTACTTTCTGTCATAAACCTTAGATCTTTTTCTTTGACATAAGTATTTCTGTATTCATCAGTCAAAAAAATATTGGCTTTAATTTCTAGCCATTCATAAACCAGTTTAGTTAAATCAATATTGATGTCTATTAATTTTTCATACTCTTTATTATATATTTCTTTTAAAGAATCTTCATAATACATGAAAAAAGGGGAGGATCTATAAGCTGATTCTATTGATTTCCAATGGTTCTGCTGCCATTTATAATCATTTTCAATTAAAGCTTCTTTAAGTATAAATTTTTCTTCGGAATGTTTTATTGGTATAGTAAGCTTTAGTAATCCATTAGCGCTATGAATAAATGTTCTATTTCTTAAAGTTTGTTTATTGAAATTTTGATGATGATCCCATATTATTTTTCCTTTTATAATTTGTTTCCAATGAGAAATTGGAGCTAAGTAAGCAGGAATCATTATTTTGAAAATTTCTTCCAAATTTACTTTCTTTTTTTTCTTCTTTTGTTTAATTCAGAATATCCAACTATAATTAGAAATCCTATTAAAAAATGCCACCTATATGATTTTGGTTCACCGTCTAAATTCACTGTAGAGAACACTCTTTCCCATCTAATTTTCCAATTCTTAATTCCATCGTTAATTCCATCGATACTAAACCATATGAAAACAGGCTTTCCAACTATATGATCTTCGGGAACAAAACCCCAAAACCTACTGTCTTCAGAGCGATACCTATTATCACCCATCATCCAATAATAATCTTGATTAAAAGTATATTCAGATGTTGGTATATTATTTATTTTAATAATTCCATTTTCAAGTGTTAATTCATTTTTTTCGTAGTCTCTTATCAGTTTTTTGTACAGTGAAAGATTTTTTGAATTTAATTTAATTTTTTTACCTTTTTCAGGCATAACTATTGGACCAAAATTATCTTCATTCCAATTATATTTAATATCATTTGGAAAAAATGATGTATTATAAGATTTAACAGTTCTAAAAGTTCTTTTTATGCTATCAATAATATTACTTTTATGAATTAATTCTGCTTGTTTTTCTGTTATTATCAGTTGTTTTGAATAATCTGTTAGTTCTGTCATTATTAACCTTTGTTCGGATCTAACATTATATGGTATTCCCTTAGATTTAGTTATTACTATAAAATTTTCAGGATTGTTATCAGCAATTCCTAAAATGTATGGTTTTATTTTATCAAATTTATTTTGAGTTATATTTGAAATTTTAAACTCTCTATTTATATCATCTAAGCCAAGCTTAATCAAAGCTGATGATGAAACACCTTTTGAACTATATGCCTTGTAAGTATAAAGCGGTTTAGCTCTGTAGGGCATTATGCTTTTTTTTCCATTAATGTGAATTATACCATTGATTATTTCTAATGTGTCAGAAGGAATAGCTACACATCTCTTAACATAATTTGATTTTTTGTCAATTGGTTTTTTTACACCTTTTTCTTTTATAAAGAACTGCCTTACTGTATCTGCAGGCCAACTAAAAGTTACAATTTCATTTCTTGTGATTTTCTGAAATCCTGGTAGTCTGAAATATGGAATTTGAGGTTTATTTAAATATGATCTAATACCAGTTCCAACAATAGTATCATGAACCATTGGAAAAGAAACAGCCGATTGTGGAGCTCTTGCACCATAATGGAATTTACTTACAAATAAGAAATCTCCAATTAAAAGTGTCTTCTCTAAAGATCCTGTTGGTATAATATAGGGTTGAATAAAGTAAGTATGGACTATAGTAGCTAAAACAATAGCAAATATTATTGAACTCACCCATTCACCAAAGGCAGTTTTAGGATTCAAATCCCTATCCTTTATATGAATTAATTTAGAAGAATAATTTATTGAGTAAATAAATAATCCAAAAGTGACAATTGATAATAACGTATCTATTGTTGAATTTTTTCCAAAACTTCTAGATGTTTCAACCCAAATTACAGGAAAAATTAAAAGATTTATAATAGGAATGAAAAGTAAAATAATCCACCAGGATGGTCTGTTTAGAATTTTCATTAAAATCAATCCATTGTAAACTGGTATGAATGAATACAATGGGTTAAATCCAGCTATCTTGTATAGCTTCCATGTTCCAAGACCATGAATCACCTGAATTATTAAAAAAAACATAAACCATTGAAATAATGTCATATTTAAAATTTAAAATCATTAATTACATCTCTCATCTCAAAAACGCCTTTTTTATTTAATATCCATTCAGCAGCAATTACCGCACCTAATGCAAACCCTTTTCTGTTTTTAGCAGTATGCTTTATTTCAATAGAATCTATGTCTGAATCGTATTTTAAAATGTGTGTACCTGGAACTTCATCAATTCTTTTAGATATCATTTTAATAATATTTTTATCAATTTTATTGAAAGACCACTTTTTATAATTACTTTTTTTAACCACATCTTCAGCTATTGTAATTGCAGTTCCACTTGGTTTATCTAGTTTACCCTTATGATGAACCTCTTCAATATATAATACATATTGATTATGATTTTTCATAATTGAAGCTAGTTTTTTATTTAATTCAAAAAATAAATTGACTCCCAAACTGAAATTAGATGAGTATAGAAAACTAGTATTAGTTTTATTTGATAGTTTGACAACCTCTTTGTAATTGTTTAGCCATCCAGTTGTTCCACAAATAACTGGAATAGAACTATTTAAGGCTTTTGATATGTTTTCAAATGCTGCTTGAGGTGTGCTAAAATTTATAGCTACATCAACTTCATTTAAATCTTGGATGTTTGAACCTTTTTCAATTTTACAAATTATTTTATGACCTCTTTCGATAGCAATCTGTTCGATTTCCTTTCCCATTTTTCCATAACCTAGAAGTGCAATATTCATATTAAAAATTCAAATTTAATGATAATCCAATTGATTCTGATTTAAAATTAAACCCAGGATCTATATAAGGATTTAATGTTAATGACTCTTCTACGTTATATTGTTTTAAATGTGCATCTATATTAGCGTCTAGTATGTTTAAAATATAAAATCCAATAATAAAAACCATAGATAAATCTTTGTTTTTTTTGTGAAATTCCGCTCCGTCTAATAGTCTTTCATCATCAAGAATTAAATTTTGAAACTCATCGTTTGTGTATCCTGCCTTTCTGCTTTTATAAGCATTTCTATAATTCCAATACTTTTTTTTATTAAACTCAAAAGAATATATTGAAGTCCCTATAGCTGTATAGACTAATGGAATTTTCCAATATCTCTTATTATAGGCCTGTCCTAAGCCTGGAAATACAGCTGAGTAAAAAGCTGCTTTTGAAGGACTTAAAGGGTCTAGTTGATTAAATTTAAGGGTATCTTCTTGAGTAAAGCTATTTATTGTAAATAGAATTGTAAATAATAAGATTAATTTTTTAATCACTATTTAATAATTTATTTAACTTTTTATATTCTTCAATATTATTAAATGGTATTATAATGGAACCTTTTTCTTTACCGTTTAACTTTATTTTAACTTCAGCGTTAAGTACTTTTTTTAATTTGTCTAAGTTAGATTTAAAAGGATCAGGAAGGGTTTTTTTAGTTTTAAGAATTTTATTTAAATTACCCTTTAAATTACTACTTAACCTTTCTACTTCTCTTACAGAAAGAGAGTCAGAAAGAATTTTTTTGTAAATTCTTAATTGATCATTTGTATTTTCAATTGTAACAAGGGTTCTTCCATGTCCCATGGTGATAAAACCATCTCTAATACCAGTTTGAATTATAGGATCTAATTTTAGTAATCTTAAATAATTAGATATTGTAGATCTTTTTTTTCCAACTCTTGTACTCATTTGTTCCTGGGTGAGTTTTATATCATCAATTAATCTTTGATAACACAATGCAATTTCAATAGGGTCTAAGTTTTGTCTTTGTATGTTTTCAACAAGTGCCATTTCTAGCGATTGCTGATCATTAGCTATTCTTATGAAAGCTGGAACTGATTCTATCTTTAATGACTTTATCGCTCTAAACCTTCTTTCGCCCGATATGATTTGAAATGATTTAAATCCAGTTTTACGAACAGTTATAGGTTGTATGATACCTAATTCTTGTATTGAATTTGCTAATTCAGAAATTTTTTCATTTTCAAAATTAGTCCTTGGTTGAAATGGATTTACTTCTATTTGATTAATAGGTAACTCAACTATATTACCAATTACTTGATCTGCGTATTTATCATCAGCTGAATTAATATCTTTTTCTGGATCATTTAATAATGCAGAAAGACCTCTTCCAAGAGATTGTTTTTTGTAAGCTTTTGCCATTTAACTATTGTTGTTAATTAATTCATGAGCTAATTTAATATAGTTTTTAGCTCCTTTACTAGTTGAATCGTAATCTATAATACTTTTACCATGACTTGGTGCTTCACCAAGGCTAACATTTCTTTGTATTATAGTTTTAAAAACCATATCATGGAAATGCTTTTTCACTTCTTCTACCACTTGATTTGAAAGTCTTAGTCTTGAGTCATACATGGTTAAGAGTAATCCTTCTATATCTAGCTCGGAATTATGGATTTTTTGAATACTTTTTATAGTATTTAATAACTTACCAAGTCCTTCAAGAGCAAAATATTCGCACTGAATAGGTATTATTACTGAATTAGCTGCAGTTAAAGCATTTAGAGTAATTAACCCTAAAGATGGGGCACAATCTATAATTATATAATCATAACTATCTTTGACTTCAGCTAATGCTTCTTTAAGCATAAGCTCTCTATTAGGATGATTAACTAGTTCTAGTTCAATTGCTACTAAATCAATATTTGATGGTATTACATCTAAATTAGGCGTAGTTGACTTTAAAATAATATCATTAATATTTTCTGTATGCTCTAGTAAATGATAAGACGATTTTTTAAATGAATCTGGATATATTCCTATGCCTGATGAAGCATTTGCTTGAGGATCTAAATCAATTAGCAAAACTTTTTTTTCTAGTACTCCTAAGCATGCAGCTAGATTTAAGGAGGTGGTTGTTTTACCAACACCACCCTTTTGATTTGAAACTGCTATTATTTTGCCCATTAATAAATTATTATTTTTAAAAATACAATATTTTAGTGTTGTAATTAAGAGGGGATACGGGTTTTTGTTAACTAGTTTTTAAGACTATCCTGGTATTCAATTATATAAATTTCTTCATTCTCTTTTTTCATATAATAATTCTCTCTTGCAAATGCTTCATAATTATCAATGTTTTGTAGATCTTCAATTAATTTCTTATCATTCTTTATTTTTATTTCTAAATCATTTTTTTGCTTTATTAATTGTTCTATTTCAGAATTTAATTGCTGATGAAAGCTAATTGAGTTTACATCTAGAAATAAAATCCAAATGACAAACAATGTGGTCGATAATATGTAAATATTTGTAAATATTTTAAAGTGCTTATTAGAAATTATATTTTTTAAATACTTTATCATTTGATGGTTTTCGAAATTAAATTTAAAACCTTTTTTAAGGAAAAATCTTTTAATATTATATCAGCATATTTTTTTGATGGATCAATATATTTTTCGTGCATTGGTTTACACATTTTAAAATATCTTTCTTCTACTTCTTTTCTTGATCTTCCTCTATATTCAACATCTCTATTAACCCTCCTTTTTAGCCTTGTATTTTCTTCTACATCAAGATAAATGCCAAAATCAATTAAATCAACTATTCTTTTATCACAGAAAATATGGATGCCTTCAAGAATGATAATTTTTTGAGAGAATATTACTTTATTTTTTTTAAGTCTTTTGTGAGTTTTATAAGAGTATATGGGTTCTTCTATTTTTTTATTGTTTTTTAAACTTTCTAAATTATTCCTCAAAAGTTCAAAGTCTATTGATTCAGGATGATCAAAATTTATTTTAGATCGTTCTTTAAAATTTAAACTCATATAATTTTTATAGTACGAATCAGAAAGAATTTTAACAATCCCTTTTTTTTTAAAATTTTCTATTATTCCTTTAACTATTGTGCTTTTACCTGATCCTGTTCCTCCACATATTCCAATTAAAATCATTTTTAATTTTTTAAACTTTTAACATAATCTTTATTTATGATTTTATCATGTTTGTTTCCCCAACTATTAAGTATATAATTCATTACATCTGCTATTTCATCATCATATAGCCCCATTTTTTCCATTTTAGAATTATACTTTACACCATTGACAATTATCTCACCATCTATGCCGCCAAATTTAACTGCTTTAATACTTTTTTCCATGTGTTTAAATAAAAAATCAGATTTTGCTAGTGGAGGGAAAATTCCATCTATACCCTTTCCATTTGGCATATGACACCTTAAGCAAAAGTCTTCATATAATGATTTTCCATTTTCCATAGAAGTATATAGTACATCTCTTTGAGAGAAAATAAAGAGTGGAATAATTAAGGTGATGAAATTAATAAATTTCATTTTTTTGGTAATATTTTATATAATCCTTTATTTTCGATTGAAACATAAATAAATCCATCAGGACCTTGTTTCACATCTCTAGGTCTTCCTAGCCCTTCAGCTATTTTTGATCTGGAAACAACTTTATTATTTTTTAAAGCTATTCTTTCTATATGACTAAAGACCAAGGCTCCTGCAATTAGGCTGCCATTCCAGTTTGGATATATATCACTTGAAATGTATTCAAACGAACTAGGAGCAATAGATGGTAACCAATAATACAATGGTTGTTCCATGTCTGGAAGACTTTTGTTTTTTGTTATAGTGGTACCGCTATAATTAATTCCATAAGTAATTTTGGGCCAACCATAATTTTTACCCTTTTTTATAATATTTATTTCATCTCCTCCACGAGGACCATGTTCATTAGTCCATATTTCTCCAGTGATGGGATGTTTGAACATTCCTTGAGGATTTCTGTGTCCATAAGAATAAATGGCTTTTTTAGCATTAGGAGTATTAAAAAATGGATTATCATTTGGAATCGTTCCATCATCATTAATTCTATATATTTTTCCACCATCTAAAGTTATATCTTGAGGATTTACATCTCTATTTCCTCTATCTCCAATTGAAAAATATAAATAATTTTCATTATCGAAAGCTAGTCTTCCACCAAAGTGTTGTCCTTTTTTTGAATCCGGAGATCCTTTATATAATACCTGGAAGTCCACTAGAGAATTTTCTATTAATTTTGCTCTAGCTATAGTTGTATTTCCTCCATTTTCTCCAACACCTTCAGAAGCATAAGAAAAATACAACCATTTGTTTTCTTTAAAATTAGGATGAAGTGCTATATCCAGCAACCCTCCCTGCCCTCTCAAATATATTACAGGAAGTCCTTTTATTTCTGTTTTTGTTCCATCTTTATAATGAAAAAGAGATCCAGACTTTACAGTAGCCAATATAGAATTATCTTCAAAAAATTCAATAGCCCATATAATATTTTCATCTTCAAATACTAACTCCATTTCATAATTTGTTTCTTCGTATATAATGGTGTTTTCAATTTTATTATCTAAAGGCTTAATTTCCTGAGCACAAGAAAAGTTTACAAGGGTTAGTCCTATAAGAATAGTTAAAGAAAA
>JAQCFO010000023.1 GCA_027619415.1 Bacteroidota bacterium | reverse complement strand
AGTAAAAAATAGTCCATGGAAAAATGGTAAAGGAGACTTAATAAAAGACTTGTATTTATCGTGTAAAAAATACAATATCAAAATGGGGATATACCTATCGCCTTGGGATCGAAATCATTCTGATTATGGAAATTCTGATTATCTTGTTTATTTCAAAAATCAATTAAAAGAGCTATTAACAAATTTAGGAGAAGTTATAGACTAATAGTTTTAGGGAGCTAATGGTGGAGATGGGTATTATGGAGGAGCTAATGAAGTTAGGCGTGTTGATAAAGAAAATTATTATGATTGGGGAAATACACATAAAATAATTCGTGAATTGCAACCAAATGCTGTTATATTTAGTGACGCAGGTCCAGATATAAGATGGGTAGGAAATGAAAAAGGGTATGCAAAAGAGACTAATTGGTCAAATATTTTTAGAGACAGTGTTTATGCTGGAATGCCTGATTTTAACAGATTTTCTTCTGGACAAGAATTTGGAACTCACTGGATACCAACAGAAACAGACGTGTCAATCCGACCAGGATGGTACTATCACAAAGAACAAGATTCTATGGTAAAATCATTAAATAAACTAATTGATATATACTTTAATTCAGTTGGCTTAAACAGTTCATTGTTGTTAAATATACCTGTAGATAGAAGAGGTTTAATTCATGAGAATGACTCTTTAAAGCTTAATCAATTAGGTAAATTTATAAAAAATACTTTTTCACACAATCTTGCATTAAAAGGAGAAATAAAAACATCTTCTAATAATTTTAAAAAAATTAAAAACATAATTAATGATGATGATCATAATACTTATTGGTATCCAAAAAAAGAAGATAAAGAATCAATTATTGAAATAAGGTTTAAAAACCCTGTATTTGCTAATGTTTTAAAAATTTCTGAAAATATAAATTTGGGACAGAGAATTAAAAAATTTCATTTTGAAATAAAGTCAAAAAATAAATGGGAATTAATTAAAACAGGATCTACTGTAGGAAACAAGCGCTTAATTAGGTTTAACGATAATCAAATTGATGCTATTAGAATAACTATAAAAGAAGCTAAAGATATACCGTTTATTTCAGAAATCGGATTATATAAAGCACCTAATTTAAGATAAAAAAGATGCTACTAAAAATTTCTTGATTTGTTTTCAAACCAAACTCGCTTTTCGTGAAATAACAAATTTCTATTATTCATAATTTCTTTCTTCTATTTTTAATTTTATCTCCTTTAGTTTTAGGTTTACTATACTTTTTTGCAATTTTAAATTTATATGATCCTCCTAAATTATTTTTTTTATTTTTTTCTTTTTTTTCTTGTAAATGATCTAATCTCCAATTACTTTTCTTGTTTTTATCTTTTTCTTCTTTCATAATAGAAAGTAAATTTATTGAAACTTTATTGTTAAAAGGTATCTATTCAATAATTAATAAATTTATTTTCTGTTTGGAGAATCTCTGTTCATTTCTAAAATATCTATTTCTGTATTTTCTTTACCAAGTAAGTGCTTGCTGAAATAATCAGCTTTTTTCCAAAAGAAATATTCTGTCATATCTCCATAACCATGCCTTTGAGAAGGAAAAATCAAAAATTCAAAACGTTTATTTGCTTTAATTAAGGCATGCGCCATTCTAATTGTTGCACCCGGATGCACATTATTGTCTATATCTCCAGTAGACAGCATCAAGTTTCCTTTAAGTTTACTTGCCAAGCTTTGATTTACATCTATTTGATACTTATAATTTATATTACCATCTTCTCCTATTTCTTCTTTTACTCCATGATGAGTTTCACTCCACCAACTATTATAAATGGTATTATCATGATTTCCAGAAGAGGAAACCGCTACTTTAAAAAAATCAGGATATACTAACATTGCGGCCGTAGACATAAAACCACCACCAGAGTGACCAAAAATACCCACTTTATCTAAATTTATGTAAGAATATTTATCAGCCAATTGTTCTGCTATTCGTTTTTTATCTGCTAAACCGTAATCTCTAAGATTACCATAACCATAATTGTGATACCACTTAGATCGAGCAGGATGTCCTCCTCTATTACCTAATGTAACTACAATAAACCCAATCTGAGCTAAACGATCCGTTCTATTCATGTTTAAGGAGAAACTCTTATTAACAGCTTCTGTTTGAGGTCCTGGATATACATACTCAATTAAAGGGTACTTTTTATTTTCATCAAAATCGTATGGACGATAAATAACACCATAGATGTCTGTAAAACCATCATCTGCTTTCATTTTAAAAGGTTCTGGAAACTTATATCCACTAGACATAAGCTGCGATAGGTCAGCCTTTTCAAGCGATAATACCAACGTGCCTGAATTGGTTCTTAATTCTGATTTTGGAGCCATATTAACTCTTGAGAAATTACTAACAAAGTATTTATTAGAATCTGACATACTTGTTGAACTTGTAAAATCACCTGAATTCAAGTTTCGTAATCCTGTACCGTTAAGATTAATACTATATAAGTGCTCGTAATAAGGGTCCTCTTCTTTATTAACCCCATTAGCTGTAAAAAATAATATTCTTTTATTTTCATCAATATTGACAAAATTATTAGCATGGTAAGATCCAGATGAAATTTGATTTTTTAATCTACCTGAAGAATCATACAAATAAAAATGTGCCCAACCATCTCTTTCAGACCAATGAATAATTTCTTGCTCATTATTAAACAATACTAAATTTCGTTGTTCTATATAAGTATTAAACCTCTCTTCAATTAGCACCTTAACCTCTCCAGTATTAATATCTGCAACATTAATATCTAATTTTTTTCGATCTCTACTAATAGTACTAAAGTATATTTTACCCTTATTGGAAAGCAGTATAGATGGTTGAAAATCATCATCTAAATTAGATAACTTTCTAGGAGATCTATAGATGTTTAAAGAATTTTGTTTGGTCGTATCTAATGCTACTTTAACTACTTCTTTTGATAGGACATCAAAAATTAAAAGTTGATTAAAAATATATTCTTTTTCTCCTGGCATATGATATTTATAAGTTTCTAATGTAGGTCGTTTTTCTGCAATAGAATTAATTACCCATAAGTCTTTGAGCATTCTAGAGTCTGATCTTTGAAATACAAATTTCTTAGAATCATGAGACCATATTACTGTAGCTCTTTTTCTATTATCCTTGTTTTTTATTTCAGACTCATTATTTTCTTCTCTAGAGCTTCCTCCATAACTATAATTCTTAACGCCATCATTGGTCCACTGATTCTCTACAATCGTACTATCTTTCTCATTTTTTACAGCTTTTAGGAAATTTTCTTTATCCATCCAATACAAATTATAATGCTTAGAAAACACAACAATCGAACTGTCAGGTGCAATAGTGGCCCACTTTTTCCAATCTTCTTTTATTTTCTTTTTGGTATCTATAACTCGTAGTCCATTACTTCCTAATTTATATTCAAAATGATATGATTTTTTTTCAGTTTTAAGTTTTTTACTTTTTCCTTTAACATCATTAGAATCTTTCTTTTTTTGTTCTTCTGCTTCTTTTTCTACAGGAACTTCTTCTGTTGAAGTTACCCTAAAGCGTATAGCAGTTTCATTATTTACAAACTTTAAATCTAATTTAGGTAGGTGCTTAGCATCATAAGGATCTTTAGTGATTTGAGTAAGCCACTTCGCCATTTTTTCGTTATTAAACAATTGGATTTTGCTTTTTTTGTCTGCATCTACTAAATAATAGTTTGTATCTTCTGTAGTCTTGTATTGATACCAAAATCGATTTCCGTTTTTTAACCAATGAGGTCTTACAGATGTTGAATGAACTAATTTAGCTAACTGCTTAGAAGAGTATTTTGACGCTAAGTTATAGTTAGGTAATGGTGTCGAATTACTAATAGTTTCTTGACTAAAACTAAATGTAGAGAATCCGACTATTGAAATTATAATAAAAAAATGTTTCATAATAGTTTATTGTTAGTAAACTAAAAGTAGTAAAACTATTTAAAATTATTTACTTTAAAAAAAAGTTAAACTTACCCACCTTAGTCCTGAATGTAAAACCTTGTTATTAAAAGCTAACCCATTAATAAAAAACAACATTAAAGACTCTATTGACGATCCTCGTTATTACGTAGTAACTGACCTTATTGATCGTGAAATTTAAATTTCATATTAGTGAAGTTTAACGATTATAATTTATTATTAAATTAACATTAGTACTGCCATTACAATCATTACAGCATTTTCAATGAAAGTAGCTTCAGTCATAGGTAGTTTTAAAGCTGTTCCTAAACAAGCACATTGAATAGATCTTTTACTTAACAACGTTCTGGTTACTCCTATTGTTGTGATTCCAAGGATTAAAAGTGTAATCCATAAGGCTATATTCAATTCTATTCGCATCAAAAACATAAAACTTAATGCTGTTTCTATAAATGGATATACCCAAGCATAAAAAGAAAATTTTTTTGCTAATGGATCATACATTTGAAAAGCATTATGAAAACCATTCAAATCTAATATTTTAAAAAAACTAAAAACTACAAAAAATAAACCCATATAATCATACATAAAAGCACCCCAACTCCAATCATTAAAATTCAAAAACAAAGCTGCACAAGAGATATAAAAAAGAATTAAAAACAAAGGCTTCAATTCTTTTAATTTTATGTTTTTTTCTTTATAAGGTTCCTCTATATTAATTGTTTTATTATTTTTAATTATTGTAAATTTTTCTGGGATTGCTCCTTGAATTATTTCTTCAGATATATATTCACTCATATTCAGTTCAACTTCGTTTTTCTGAAGATCTACAAATACACCAGAAACGTATTTTAGTTTAGACAAGTACTTTTCCAATGAAGATTTACAGCCTTCACAAGTCATTCCATAAACAGTGTATGTATGTTTCATAACGATAAATTTTATCTAATAACCATATTTTCCCTTCCAAATATTCTTTAAAAAACTTCGTTGTGAAATTTCTCTTTGCTCTATTTGATCTAAATTCATAATTATATCTTATAAATCTAAGTTATAAAAATAAAATATATAGTTTGCAAACAAGTTGATTGAATAACGATATTTGATTATAATCTGAAAAAACAAAATGAAAAATATTGCTATTAAAAAAATAATTAAGCGTTTCATTATATATATTCCTTTTATAATATGCTTCACAATATTGTATTATAGTGAGACCTTTAAATTAATAAGCTCTTTAAACGGCTTAACACAATTAATTCTTTTTATAAGTGTTGTTTGTTTCCCTGCATACTTAACTAAAAGAATGTCATATGTTGACATAGGTTGGCCTTGGGGGCTTGTTTGTATCGGTGTAATAGTTTTGATAAATGGTGACGGATATTGGGTTAGAAAATATATTATTTCTGGAATGTACATATTTGCTGGATTAAGAATGGGCATAGGAGCTTTAGTATTATTAAAAAAAGGACATTTAAATAAAGAATTATCTAGGTATGAGTTTCAAAGGAAAAGGTGGAAAAAATCAGGTTATTCTAATGATGATATTTCTTTACAATATGAAATCATGATACAATGTTTTGCGAATGTTACTTTTCTAGCTCTGCCTGCAATAATACAAAGTTATAATCCTCAAAAATTTATATCTACTTTAGAACTATTGGGCTACATTTTATGGGTAATATTTTTTATAATTGAACATTTATCAGATATTCAAAAGCAAAAATTTTTAAATAAATCTTTCTTGGAAGGAAAGAAAAAACAAGTTTGTAATGTTGGTTTATGGAAGTATACGCGTCACCCTAATTATTTTGCAGAATGGATGGTTTGGAATTCTCTAATTATCTCATCCTTACCATCCCTATTGCACTTCTATTCAATTGAATCAAAATTAATTTGGGTAGGAATGTTGGTATCTCTTATTTACATTTCAAGAATAATGTACAATACTCTTGTTTATTATACTGGAGCTGTACCTTCTGAATATTCTTCTTTAAAAAAAAGACCGAATTATAAAAATGTTCAGAAAAATACTAATATGTTTTTTCCTGGATTTCCAAAATCAAACAATCCTGATACTTAAATCTTTTTAAATAGTTTTCCTAACGTTAACCCTTGAAATAATATTGAGAACAAAATAACTGAATAACTCATGAAAAGAAGAAAATCTTTTCCCTTGACCAAGCTGGTCTGGTAAGTTTAGGGCTAAAACCATGCTTAAAGCTATCCATAAAATTACAAATGCTGTTCCTTTTTAAAAGTTTTAAAAAAAATATAACATTCAAAGTAGAATGCGTGGATATAATTTAATATCTTGTAATAAAATTAACCTTTAACAAACTCAAATGAAAAAATTATTTTTATTAACAACTGTAATATTATTTGCAGCTTGTCAAACAGCAACTGCACCTATTGAACCAAAAATGTCTAATGAAGAGATTATTAGTTCTCTAAAAGAAAAAGCCGTTAAACTTCAAGATGCTATTCTTACTCGAAACTTAGAAGAATTCAACAATCATGTTGATGAAAACATTCCTTTTACCACTGGAGAATCAAACTTAAGTAAGTTTTATGTAATGAACTCAGAAAGATTCGATATCGAACAAAAAGCTAAGTGGGGAACATTTGAATTATATGACATAAATGTATCTCTTTCACCAGATTCTAATACTGCTGTTTTAACTTTTTATGCTAAAGGAGATTACACCGTTGGAGAAAGTGATGTAATAGACTACAGCACAAGAGCTTCTTCAGTATGGATTTCAACAGTAAATGGTTGGAAAATAATGCATTCAAACTGGGCGCCTTTAGAAGGTGGCACTGGTATTCCTGAATAACATTTTCTAATAATCTTATTAAATAAAGCCCCTATAAACTATTAGTTTATAGGGGCTTTATTATTAATTTCTATCCTTATAATACTCATATTTAAAATTAATGAATAAGACAATAAAAAAATTATTATATAGACATTGTGAATCTAGTCTTAAATGTAGATTAATAAAATACAAAAAGCGTAGTGATGAACTCTATGAATCTTTAAATTCAGAAACAAAAAGTAGCGCAGGAGACAAACATGAAACGGGAAGGGCTATGATACAATTAGATAGAGAGAAGATAGGACAACAAGTTAAAGAAATAGAAAAGGAATTTGAATTATTTTCAAAAATAAACAGTAATGTAGTTTTAAACTCTATAGGCTTAGGTTCTCTTGTAATCACCCAAGAAAATCAATACTACATAGTTATATCAGCTGAAGTATTTGAATACAACTATAAAACTTACTATTGTATTTCAAGAAAAAGTCCAATTGGTTCAGCCCTTTTTGAAAAAAAAGTTAGGGATGTCGTTACTTTTAATAATAAGGAAATTAAAATTATAGAAATTCTATAACGCGTATTATGGAAGGTATACACTATACCATCACTATTATTTTTATACTTTGTTGTTTGCAGTAACTTACCGTAATTTATTACTGAAAAATTTCATTTTTTGAAATTTTTATTACGCATAACGTTGAGGTCCTCCTCTTTTTATTTCTTCTGATGCGTAATCTTCAAATTTTTTAAAATTTAACCTAAAGGCATTTGAGAGCTTAAAGGCTGTTTTATAATATTTCTTATCATCATTCCATGTTGATCTAGGACTAAGAATTTTAGTTGGAACTCCTGGGCACTTTCTCGGTTGAGCAACACCAAAAACTGAATGAATATGGTATCCATCGTGGCTATAATCTCCTAAATCACCATTTAAAACAGCGCTAATCATTGCTCTAGTGTATTTTAACTTCATTCTCTTTCCAATTCCATATGGCCCTCCCGTCCAACCCGTATTAATAAGCCATACATTAACATTGTTATCATTCATTTTAGTAATGAGCATTTCAGCATAAATTGAAGGATGGAGGGGCATAAATGGAGCACCAAAACAAGCTGAAAAAGAAGGTGTAGGTTCTATTACTCCAGATTCTGTTCCTGCTACTTTTGCTGTATATCCAGAAATAAAATGGTAAGCAGCTTGACTAGGAGTTAATTTAGAAATTGGAGGTAGTACACCAAAAGCATCTGCTGTTAAAAAAAAAATATTTTTAGGGTTACTTGCTATAGATGGAATTTTAATATTTTCTATATGATTGATAGGGTAACTTACTCTTGTGTTTTGAGTAATTGAAGTGTCATTAAAATCAACTATACCGTTATTTATTATAATAACATTTTCTAAAATAGCTCCCTTTTTTATAGCTCCAAAAATTTCTGGTTCATCATTTTTATCAAGATTAATAACTTTAGCATAGCAACCTCCTTCAAAATTAAAAATTGAATTATTTTCATCCCATCCATGTTCATCATCACCAATCAACTTTCTATTAGGGTCTGTTGATAACGTGGTCTTTCCTGTCCCTGATAATCCAAAAAATATTGCAGTTTCACCTTCATCACTGACATTAGCAGAGCAGTGCATTGGCAAAGTATTTTTATAAACTGGCAAAATAAAGTTCAAAACCGAAAAAATTCCTTTTTTAATCTCACCAGTATACCCAGTCCCACCAATAAGAGCAATTTTTTTAGAGAAATTAAGAATAGCAAAATTATGTTGACGTGTCCCATCTCTATTGGATTCAGCCATAAAACCAGGAGCATTAATAACTGTCCAGTCTTCTTTAAATGAATTTAATTCACTTTCAGATGGTCTAAGGAACATATTATATGCAAACATATTTGACCAAGGGTATTCGTTTATAACCCGCACACCTATCTTATTACTTAGCTGTGCGCAAGCAAAGCAATCTCTAACATAAAGGTCTTTACCATCTAAATATTTAATTACTCTACTATACAGTTTGTCAAAATCAGATGATTTAAAAGGAATGTTAACATCACCCCACCAAACCTTTTCTTCAGTAATCTCATCTCTAACTATAAATCTATCCTTTGGAGACCTTCCTGTAAACTCACCAGTATTCACAGCCAAAGCACCAGAAGAAGTTTCAACTCCTAGTTTATTTTTTACAGAAATTTGATGAAGTTTTTCTGGGGATAGTTGATAAAATACATTACTTGATTTAATTCCGTAAGATGATAGAGTTATGGTCTTTTTGTGATTAGAAGACATGGATCATATTATTTTTGATCCAAGTAAAATTATATAAATTATATATTCTTTAAGAATATATAATTTAAAAAGTTTTAATACTTTTTATTAACATATAAAGAGATTACATATAAAACAATAGTACTCCAAATTACATAAATAAAATGTGAACTCGGAATCCATATATAAGCAAGGATTAAATTGCTGAATAATAAAAAACCTAAAACAGTTAAAACCCTTTTTCTGACAATATTAATTTTAAGTATTTTCTTTGAACTAAAAGAAATTAATAAAACTCCAATTCCTAAAACATATAAACCTAAAAACCTATAAATCTGAGTTAAATATGCATTCAATGTTTGATTTCCGTTTATTAAAAAAAGTTCATCAAATGACATATTTAACCTTTCTTCATTTGCTATTTGATCTAAAATCCAAGGTTGATCATGTGAAAGCCACCTTATTCCACAGACAATCAGAGTTGTAGAGATTAGAATCAATGGTATTTGTAGAAACTTTAAATTAATATTAGAAATCATATGAACAATATAATAAAATCATAATTAAATTATATATTTAAAATAATATGAAAAAAACAATAATTATTTTATTGATTTTGTTAGTAATCATAAGTTGCAATAATTCGATTAATCAAAAAAAAGCAGATATTGAATTAGTTAAAACTGAAGATACACCTATTCTTAATATTGAAGAAGCCCGTCGTTTAATTCAATTACCATTACAATGCAAAAACAATGAATACCCTAATAAATTAGGACAAACTTTAGGAAGTGATCAGGATTTATTATCTCCAAAAACCTTGCACCCATCATTTTACGGATGTTTTGATTGGCACTCATCAGTACATGGTCATTGGAGTCTCGTTCATTTATTAAGTAAATTTCCAAATATAGAAAACGCCAATGATATTAAAAATGAACTTTTAATAAGTATTTCCAAGGATAACATATTAGCTGAAGTTAGTTTTTTCAATAGCAAACACAATAAATCTTTTGAGCGTACATATGGGTGGGCGTGGTTATTAAAATTAGCCGAAGAATTACATAATTGGAATGATCCTATATCAAGAAAATTAGAGGCCAATTTAAAACCTTTGACTGATTTGATAATTGAAAAATATATAGAATTTCTGCCAAAATTAAATTATCCATTAAGAATTGGCACTCATTCTAATACTGCATTTGGATTGTCTTTTGCTTTAGATTATGCTAAGACAATGAAAAATAGCAAATTAACGAATGCCATAATAACTAGAGCGAAATATTTTTATTTAAAAGACAAAGAATGTCCAATGTCCTGGGAACCAAGTGGAAGTGATTTCTTATCACCATGTTTAGAGGAAGCAGCTTTAATGAAACGATTATTGTCAAAAAAAGAGTTTACACCTTGGGTTGAAGGGTTTATACCAGAATTAAAGAATGTTAACTTTAAACTAGAAACAGGAATGGTATCGGATAGAACTGATGGACAGTTAGTCCATTTAGATGGTCTTAATTTTTCAAGAGCATGGAGTTTAAATAAAATTGCTGAAGACCTTCCTAAGTACAAGCATTTAAACAACATAGCGAATCAGCATATCAATTATTCATTACCAAGTGTCGTTGGAGATAGCTATGAAGGTGGACATTGGCTTGGTAGTTTTGCTATATATGCGTTAAATTCAATTAAAAATAATTAAATTTCAATTATCTTACTATTTCAAAACTATAACTAATTACAGTTTTTTCATTAATTGTAGCTCCAACTGAACAATATTTTTCCAAAGAAAGAGAAATATACCTTTCCGCTTCATTATCAGTAAGATCAGTTGAGTAAATTATGTATTTAATATTTATTGATTTAAAAAATCTAGGAGGTTTTTCAACTCTAATCCCAGTAGTTTCTGCTTTAATATCTTTAAAAACTCTTTTTCTTTTTTTTATCATTGACACTATTTCAACTGCAGCGCAAGTTGTTAAAGCAGATAATAAAAGTTCCATTGGAGATAAATGTGATTTCTTATCTGGATCACACATATCTATTAAAAGCTTGTTGTTAGAGTTGTTTTCTACTTCAAAAGTATCGTCATTAACATAATTCATTAAAACTTTAAGACTCATATTTAAATTTTTTAATTATATCAAACTTAATAGTTTTAAATTGTAATCAATATTATTATCTTCTTAAAAAAACAATATGCTACAAAAGTTTGGAGAAAAGTTTACTGACATGTTTAAAAAAACCATGCCAGATTCTTTTGTATTTGCCTTGATTTTAACATTAATAACTGGACTGTCAGCTATACTTTTTCTAGAGTCAACCCTTTTAGAAATACTAGAGTCTTGGTATAAAGGATTTTGGGGTTTATTAGAGTTTGGAATGCAAATTACATTAATTGTGGTAACAGGATACAGTATAGCTTTAGCTTCTAGTACCGACAAATTATTAAGTAAAATATCAGAAAAAATATCAAGCCCATTACAAGTTTACTTAACCGTTATAGTATTAGGTGTTTTACTTTCTATGATTTCTTGGGGAATGGTTATAATTGTTGCTGTTTTAGCAAGAGAATTAGCGTTAAGAGTAAAAGGGATAAATTATCCTTTTTTAATTGCTTGTACCTATTTATCATTTACAAGCTGGGTTACAGGATTATCTAGTTCAATCCCTTTATTAATTAATACTCAAGATAATTTTTTAATAAAACAAGGAGTATTAGATCAAGTCATTTCAACTTCTTTAACCTTAGGTTCAAGTTTGAATTTTATAATCATTTTCATCTATGTGTTTATTGTTCCACTTATCGTATTTTTACTGATACCTAAAAGCAGTAAAAATAAAGAATTAAAAGATCTGATTATTGAAGATCAACAAGATGTTAAAATCAGTATAAAAGATGAGGCTTTTCTATATAGGTCTAAGGAAAATATTTTATCTGACAAATTGAATCATAGTAAAATTCTTCAAATTTCAATATTTATAATGGGTCTTTCCTACCTGATTTACTATTTCAGTTCAAATGGCTTTGATTTGAATCTTAATATAATGATTTTCATTTTCATTATACTAGGACTTGTTCTTCACCAAACTCCTAAGAGATATGCAATATCCATGAAAAGAGCAAGCAATAATGTTTATGGAATTATATTTCAATTCCCATTTTATGCAGGAATAATGGGGATTGTAATGTATACAGGACTTGGAGAAGCTTTTTCAAATTGGATAGCATCAAATGCTAGCATTTCAACATTTCCATATTATTCATATCTAATTGGTGGTATAGTTAATTTTGCAATCCCATCAGGCGGTGGAGAATTTGCTGTAATCGGTCCAAGTCTAATTGAAGCAGCCAAACAACTATCTGTCAGCCTCCCACCAGATCAAGCATATAATTATATTTCAAGAATAGCTTTATCAATGGCTTACGGAGAATCTTTAACTAATTTATTACAACCCTTTTTTTTATTAATTGTTTTGCCCGTAATGGGATCTGGAACAAGAATTGAAGCTCGAGATGTCATGGGCTATTTA
Source organism: Bacteroidota bacterium (assembly GCA_027619415.1). Classification (GTDB taxonomy): domain Bacteria; phylum Bacteroidota; class Bacteroidia; order Flavobacteriales; family Flavobacteriaceae; genus MAG-121220-bin8. Next base: position 10,126 of record JAQCFO010000023.1, on the reverse strand, counting down.
GTGGTTCCTTTTGTAATTCTTTTTATATTGGAATCATTATTAATACTATATCTCCCTATATAGAAAGGGACACTTAATTACCTTTTATTTATAAATCTTCTTCATAAAATTAACCTTGGTAATTGCTGAGGCTGTTATGAGACCTGAAAAAAGTGCACCTCCTACTCCAGCAGATACGATATCTTGACCTGTCAAGTATAAACCTTTAATTGGTGTTTTAGGCCTTAAAAATTTTTGACTAAATCGAGTTGGTGTATGATCAATACCATATAACTCCCCTTTATTGTAATTAACAAAATTTTTCGTGGTTAAGGGACTTGATAATTCACAACAATCGATCTTACCTTTCAAGTGAGGAAGTTGATCATATAAATGATCTAAAAGCCTGTTAGTGATTTTTACTTTTAACTTATCATAATCCTCTCCCCTTTTCATCCATGAAGTGCCTTCCCATTTTAAAAATCTTTCATAAGGTAATAAAGTGATAACATCAATAGTACTTTTATTAGGATATCTAGATTGCCAAGAAGGATCTTTAGATGATGCAAAAGAAATATAAACTAAAGGAAATTCTGAATCATTATCTTTTAAATATCTAGAAACAGCTGAATCATGATCTAAATCTTTTGGATAAATCCATAAATTAGATTTAGGAAGCTTCAATTCTTCAGAAGTGCCGTTTAAACCAATATACAGACACCCATGAGCAACTGACGGAGTAACTTTAGTTAAGTTTTTATCAAAACCATGTTTAATTCTAATCTTTTCATTAATTAAATTATTGTAAGTATGAAACACTCCTGTTCCGCTAATAATAAGATCAGAATAGAATTTCTTTCCATCACTCATTACAACTCCTTTAGCTGTATTGTTTTCAATAATAATACTACTGACTTCAGCCTTTGTAAGAATAGTTCCTTTAGAGGACTCGATCACCTTATCAATTGTATTGGCTATTTGTGAAGAACCACCTACAGGAAAACTGCCTCCATTAAAGTAATGTTTTACTACACTTGCATGCATGGCAAAACTACTTTGTTTAGGAGGAAGTCCATAGTCACCATATTGACCTGTTAAAACTTTAATTAAATCCTTGTTTTCAGTTAGTGAACTTATCACTTCATATGTTGTTCTACTAGAAAACTTTAAATATTCTTTTCTTAAAAAAAATCCTAAAAAATTACTTAGAAAATTTGGCAAAGATTTATCTAAATAAAATTTTTTCATACTCTTATTACTATCAAAAACTAATTGAACATAATCATTAATAGCTTTAACATCATTTGGAAAGTACTCATGCATTTTTGATTTAAAATTCTTTACTCCTTTTACAAAGTCATAAGTTTTATCACCAATGACAATTTTATCATAAACCTCACCCATATCAGCCCATTTAAGTTGATTATTTGAAACATAATCAAACATTTTTCTAATTGGGGTATTAGGGTTTTGAACTTCTCCTATATAATGAATGCCTACATCCCACTCGTATCCTTTTCTTTTAAAAACATGAGTAAATCCTCCTGCTGTATAATGCCTTTCTAGTACAAGAACTTTTTTTCCTTCTTTTGAAAGCAAAGCAGCTGTTGTTAAACTACCCATCCCTGAACCTATAATTATTGCATCATAGTTATCACTTAACTCTACTTTTTGTTTATATGATTGAATCATAAATGAATTTTATTAAATTATATATATTTAATAATACATTCTTATTGGAATGTTTTTAAAAATACTATATTTGTACTTCTATCTATAAATATATTAATATATTTCCACTCTTAAATAAAATACAAATGAATTTAGTAATAGAAAACCTCACAAAGACATACTCTAATAAAGTAAAAGCTATAGATAATTTAAGTTTAACAATTGGAAAAGGAATGTTTGGCTTACTAGGACCAAATGGCGCTGGGAAATCATCACTAATGAGAACTATTGCTACACTTCAAGCTCCAGACTCAGGTTCAATTATATTCAATGAAATTGATGTTCTCAAAGATCAATTATCACTGAGGAAAATATTAGGATACCTTCCTCAGTCATTTGGAGTTTACCCTAAAATGTCAGCCGAAGAATTATTAAATTATTTTGCACTTTTAAAAGGTGTTTCAAATAAAACTGAGCGTGATAAACTAGTTAATGAACTTTTAGACATTACCAATCTTCAAGATGTAAAGAAAAAATACGTTGAAGGTTACTCTGGAGGTATGAAACAAAGATTTGGAATTGCTCAATTACTACTTAACAATCCTAAACTAATTATAGTAGACGAACCTACGGCCGGACTTGACCCTGCAGAAAGACAAAGATTTTTAAATGTATTAAGAGAGGTTGGAACTAACTGTACTGTTATTTTCTCCACTCACATTGTTGATGATGTAAAGGAGCTATGTAACGACATGGCTATATTAAATGGAGGAAGAATTTTAAAACACATCAAGCCTGTTGATGCAACTACTGAAATTAAAAATAAGATTTGGACTAAAACTGTTACTAGAGAAGAACTTGAGAAGGCAGAAATTGAATTTAATATTTTATCTTCTAACTACAATGTTGACAATACCTTAACAATAAGAGTATACTCTGAAGAAAAACCTTCAAAAGATTTTAAGAAAGTAGAACCTCAACTTGACGATGTGTATTTTATTGCCCTTAAAGAAGATCAAAACAGTAATTCTTAAAAAACCAATTAAATGTTCTTAACTATATTTTTTAATGAAATTAAGTATTGGTTTGGAAGACCAGCTTTCTACATATATTCTTTTATATTTCTTTTTATAGCATTAATGATGTCTGGTGCTGCTGCTGGGCTTTTTGACTTTTTGACAGTCACAACTGGTTCCTCAAAAATCGTTAATTCTCCACTTGGAATAATTGGACTTTTTGGAGGATTATCAGGTCTTCTTATTTTTTTATATCCTTCAATAATTGGAGTTTCGGTGTATAGAGACTACGAAAGTCAAATGCATACCATACTATATTCCTATCCTTTTACAAAGCTTCAGTACTTATTGGCTAAATTTTTTAGTGGAATTTTTATAGTGAACATAATCGTTTTAATAGTTGCTTTTGGTATAGTGTGTGGTTTTGTTCTTCCGGGAACAAATCCAGATATTATAGTCAGTTTTGATCTCAAATCTTATACAGATGTTTATTTTATATACATACTTCCTAATATGCTTTTTATGGGAGCTATTGTATTTGGAATTGTCACTTTTACTAGAAACATTTCTGCAGGTTTTATAACCGTGTTAATTTTACTAATCTTACAAGTCCTATTAACAAGTCTATTTGAGGATCCTGATAAAAGATTTTTAGCAGCTATTTTAGATCCGTTTGGAGATTCAGCAATTCAATATTATACAAGGTATTGGACTGTATCAGAACAAAACGAAATATATCTTCCAATTAAAGAAGTTTTAATTTACAACAGACTGCTTTGGGGTGGTATTGGTGTTTTAATATTCACAACTATTTACAAAGTTTTTAGTTTCAGCCAAAATGCTTTTACTTTTTCATTTAATAAAAAAGAATCAAAAAGAGTTGTCAAATCAAATTTTGGAGGAATTATTAAAATTAATTTACCTAAGGTTAGTTTTGATTTTTCTTTTAAAAACCAACTGAAATCACTTTGGAAACTATCTAATATTGATTTTTTCTTTATTGTAAAAAGCTGGCCATTTATTTGTATTGTTCTGGTTGGGTTATTAATTAATTTAATTGGACTCTTCGAACTTGGAAATGTATTTGGAACCGCCACTCTTCCAAGAACATGGAGAATGCTACAGTCGGGTTCTACTTTTACTCTTGCAATAAATATCTGTACATTTCTTTATGCTGGAATATTAATTCATAGATCACGAATTTCTAAAATAAATCAATTAGTTGATGTTAGTCCTACCCAAAACTGGGTCCTTTTTGGTTCTAAGTTTCTTGCAATTTTTAAAATGCAATTAGCTCTTTCATCACTTATAATGATCACAGGATTAATATTTCAAACCTATAAAGGATTTTATGATTTTGAAATATCCCTCTATATATATGAACTAATCGTGTTAAATCTTATCTACTTTGTAATATGGTCTTTTCTTGCATTTCTTGTTCAAACTCTAATTAGTAATCCTTATGTGGGCTTATTTTTAATGATTGTACTTTTAACTGGTATTCCTCTTATGGGTTTAGCAGGTGTCGAACAGGCTATTTTTAAATATAACCAAGGTCCTGGTTTTTCATATTCTGACATGAACGGATATGGTGATACGCTAAACAGATATTTTATTTATAAAATATACTGGCTATCACTTGGTTTTGTGTTTTGCATATTAACATCTCTTTTTTATTTCAGAGGACTACCTAGTAGTTTTAAGGAGAGAATTCTTATTGCCAAATCTAGATTCAACGGAAAATACCCCTTTTTTATAACGCTTTTCACTTTAATGTTTATTTCGATTGGTGGTTACATCTATTACACAAATAATATTTTAAATAAAAGAACAACTTCAAAAGAGAGTGAATCACAAACTGTAGAGGGAGAAAAAAAATATAAAAAATATGAAAATTACAGTCAGCCTAGGATAGTTTCAGTTAAAGTGAATGTAGATATATTCCCATCTTCAAGAAATTTAAGTGCTTTTGGTGAGTATTTAATGGTTAATAAAACTAAGCAGGCTATTGATAGTATTTTTTTAGATCACAATGGACTAATCAGCACCTTTAAATTTAATAAAGAAACAGACCTTGTTTTAGAGGACACCCTTTATAATTTTGATATATATAAGCTAAAAACCTCATTATATCCTGGAGACAGCCTGAAATTATTATTTTCAGTCAAAAACAAACCTAATACTCTATTGAGAAATAATTCTCAAATAATATATAATGGTACTTTTATAAATAGTGGTATTTTTCCATCTCTTGGTTACTCATTAGGAGAATTAACAGATGATAAGACAAGAGAAAAGTATGATCTTCCTAAAAACAAACTAAAACCACAGCCGTCAGATTCTACAGCACTTGGCAATACCTACATCGCAAAAGATGCAGATTGGATTGATTTTGAAGCTACAGTAAGTACTTCAAAAGATCAAATTGCGATTGCTCCTGGTTACTTACAAAGAGAATGGATTGAAGGAGATAGAAAGTATTTTCATTATAAAATGGATAGCAAAATATTAAACTTTTATGCTTTTAATTCTGCAAAATATGAAGTAATTAAAGATAAATGGAATGATGTGAATTTAGAGATTTATTATCATAAAGGTCATGAGTATAACTTAGATAGAATGATCAAGGGAATGAAGGCAGCTTTGGATTATTGTAGTGAAAACTTTAGCCCTTATCAACACAAACAATTAAGAATAATTGAATTCCCTAAAACCTCAGGAGGATTTGCTCAATCTTTTCCAAATACTATTCCTTTTTCAGAGAGCATTGGTTTTATAGCTGATGTAGATGATTCTGAAGAAGGAGGAAATGATTATGCGTTTTTTATTTCTGTTCATGAAGTTGCACACCAATGGTGGGCTCACCAAGTTATTGGAGCTGATGTACTTGGTGCTACCATGCTCTCTGAGAGTTTGTCAGAGTACGTTTCTTTAAAAGTTATTGAAAAAATTAATGGGAAAAGCAAGATGCGTAAATTCCTTAAAAGATCTTTAGATACATACTTAACTCAGAGAACTTTTGAAAGTAAAAGAGAGAATTCACTTATGTTTAATGACGGACAAGGATATATTCATTATCAAAAAGGGTCATTAATATTTTATGCTTTGAGTGATTATATTGGAGATAAAAAACTGAATTCTGCTCTTAAAAAATATGTAAAAAAAGTAGCTTTCCAGGAGCCTCCTTATACGACTAGTATTGATCTTGTTAATCATGTAAAAGAAGTTATTCCAGATTCATTAAGTTACTTAATTAAAGACATGTTTGAGACAATCACTCTTTATCAAAATAGAGTAATTGAAACTGATTTTGAAGAGCTTGAAAACGGTAAGTTTAAAGTAAATATTGAATTTAAAGTAAGTAAATACAGAAATAATGAAAAAGGCAGAATGTTTTATGGAGATGAAGAAAGAGATTCAATTACTTACAAAACAGATAAGATGAAAAAACCAGAATATTCTGTATTTTTAGCTGACTATGTTGATATAGGAATCTTCAGTAAAGATGATCAAGACAATGAGATTGAGTTGTATCTTGAAAAACATAAAATAACTTCTATTCACAATAAAATTTCAATAATAGTCGATAAGAAACCTTCTGAAGTTGGTGTTGATCCCTATAATAAATTAATAGACACAAATTCAGATGATAATAGAAAGAAAATAGAAGAATCACCTTAAAATGAAAAGAAGACAATTTAGCAAACTACTAACTTCTGCATCCTCTGGAATTATTCTCTCAAGTGGTTACTCGTGCACTGATTTAAAAGAAAGAAGTGAAAATGGTATTTCACTAGCTCAATGGTCATTACATAAAATGATCAAAATAGACAAAACATTAAACCCAATAGATTTTGCACAAAAATCTAAAGAACTAGGTTTTGATGCAATTGAATACGTCTCTACTCTATATAGACCAGTATTAGAAAAGATGACAATTTCTAAATTAACTAAAGAATTAAAAAGTAATTCTAAAGAGCATGATATAATAAATCTTCTAATTATGGTGGACGATGAGGGTTATTTATCTTCTAGTAATTCTAGCCAAATAATAGAATCTGTAGAAAAACACAAGAAATGGGTGGAAATGGCCTATGAATTAGGTTGTCACTCTGTTAGAGTTAACTTAGATGGAGAACAAAATTTAGATAAATGGAAAAAAAATTCTATTAAGGGATTAACTTTATTAAGTGAGTTTGCACAAAATTCTAATATTAATATAATTGTTGAAAATCATGGCAGCCATAGTTCTAATGGAAAAGCATTATCTGAAGTTATTAAAAATGTGAATTTAGATAATTGCGGAACATTGCCTGACTTTGGAAATTTTTGTATAAAAAGAGAAAACAACAATCTTTATAGTGGACCTTGTGAAATTGAATATGACAAATATCAAGGAATGAGAGATCTTATGCCCTACGCAAAAGCAGTAAGTGCAAAATCCTATGATTTTGACGAATTAGGAAACGAAACTACAATTGACTTCAAAGAAATGATGAATATTATACAAGAATTTAATTATCAAGGTTTCTTGGGAATTGAATATGAAGGGAATTTACTTTCCGAGCTAAAGGGTATTGAATTAACAAAAAATTTAATTCAAAAATACAACAGCTAAATATTTTTGATTTTGTTTTTCCTCCTTAAAACATTTATCTTATATAAAATAATACCTTAGATAAACAAAGGTCAGAACCATAATCAAGCATTATCAAGTCATAGACATAGCACAATCAAATTGTATTTAGAAAATAAATAAAAACTATAAAAGGCATAAAATGAGAGTTGTAATTATTGGAGGTACTGGACATGTGGGAACTTTTTTAGTTCCGCGTTTGGTGATGGCTGGACATGAAGTAATCTGCATTAGCCGTCAAGAGAATAAGCCATACAATTTTCACACAGCTTGGAAATCAGTTAAGATGATTACAATTGACCGTATTGAAGCAGATAAAAAGAAAATATTTGGTAAACAAATCCAAGACCTGAGCCCCGATGTGGTCATTGATATGATTTGCTTTACACTTGAGAGTGCTAAAAATTTAGTTGAAGCACTTCAGGGCAGAATACAACACTTTTTACATTGTGGAACAACTTGGGTTCATGGACATAGCGAACTGGTTCCAACAATTGAAACTCAAAAACGTAATCCATTCGGTCATTATGGTATTAATAAAGCTGCCATTGAATCCTATTTAATCTCCGTTTCACGTCAAAACGGATTTCCTGCAACTATATTACATCCTGGACATATAGTAGGGCCTGGGTGGATGCCAATAAACCCTACTGGAAATCTTAACCCAAATATATTCAAACTATTGGCCGAGGGAAAGGAAATTATATTACCAAATAATGGCATGGAAACTCTCCACCATGTTCATGCAGATGACGTTGCCCAATCTTTTATGAAAGCACTAACAAACAGGAATAGTTCGGTAGGAGAAAGTTTTCATATAATCTCTGAACAAGCTCTTACATTAAGAGGTTATGCGAGTGCAATGGCCACATGGTATGGTCAGAAAGCCAATCTAAGCTTTTTACCTTGGGAGGAATGGAAAAAAACAGTTAATCAAAAAGATGCAGAACTTACCTGGGATCATTTAGCGCACAGTCCCAATTTTAGTATCGAAAAGGCTAAAAAATTATTAAACTATCAGCCTCATTATACCTCTTTACAAGCTATTCAAGAATCCGTTAAACAATATTTTGGAAAGGAATAAATTATTGAAAGAATTAGATACCTTAAGTAATGGATGGAATGGAACATATAATGGAAATCCTATGCCATCAACTGACTACTGGTTCAGAGTACAACTACAAGATGGTAGAGAATTTAAATCACACTTTAGCCTTGTAAGAGGATGGTAGGTTAGAAACTTCTTCAATCCACTTATCAATTTTTTCTTCAAGCAATTTTAAAGGTATACAGCCAGATTCTAGAATTTTTTCATGAAACATTTTAATGTCAAATTTATCTTTTAAATTAATTTCAGCTTTAGAACGTAGTTGACGAATTTTTAATTGACCTATTTTATAAGATAAAGCTTGTCCTGGATTAGCCATGTAACGTTCAATCTCCGAGATTATACCTGCTTCCGATTCAGCTTCATTATCTAATGAATACTGTATAGCTTTTTCTCTTGACCACCCTTTGGTATGAATTCCAGTATCGACAACAAGTCTAATAGATCTATGCATCTCAGCACTTAGCATTCCGAAATATTGATAAGAATCTTTATATAAACCTAATTCTTTACCTAACGATTCAGAATACAAAGCCCACCCTTCGCCATAAGCGCTATACCATAGGCTCTTTCGAAAAGACGGTAATGATTCATTTTCTTGTTGTAAAGAAATTTGAAAATGATGACCTGGAATAGCTTCATGTAAAAAAAGATCTTCATCAGAGAAAAAATTATATTCATCTATATTAGGGATAGGAACATAAAAAATACCTGGTCTTGTTCCATCTAACGAACCTGGATTGTATTCAGCACTTGCGGAATTTTCTCTAAAAGATTCCGTTCTTCTTACTTCAAATGGAGTTTTAGGTTGTAGCCCAAACAAAGAGTTTACTTGAGGCATCATTTTTTTATGAATTTCATTAAAATTATTAATTACTTGATCGGGACTGTTAAAAGGAATTAATTCGTCTAATCCTCTAACATGATTAAAAAAAGATTTCAAGCTACCTTTAAAGCCAACTTTATTTTTTATTAACTCCATTTCTAATGAAATCCTAGCTACTTCATTTAATCCTATATTATGAATTTCATCTGCAGACATATTAGTAGTAGTATATAATTTAATAGAATAATCGTAATAACTTGAACCATTTTCAAGAGCATCTATTCCGCTAGAATCTCTACCATTATTCAAGTATTCATTTTTCATAAAGTCATACAAATTTTGATATACAGGGATGATTTTATTCAAAACCATATCTGAATAATTCTTAATTAAAATAGATTTTGCATCATCTGAAAAGTTAGCAGGAAACTGTCTTATTGGACTATAAAATAGATTAACATCTAAGTCGGTATTTAAAATAGTTTTCAACTGAGGAATTACTTTTTTTATTAAAGATTTTGGAAGAACTTGATCATTTGCAATCCCCTCTCTCATTCTTTCTTCAGCACTATTTAACCAAACTATATAATCATCTATTCTTTTTAACCAATTATTGTAATCGTCAACTGTTTTAAACGGCTGAGCACTAAGCCCACCTGCATATTGACCCATATCGAGTTGTAATGTCCACATCTGATTAATTGGAGTGAAATACTCATTGAAGTTTAATCTTTCTAAATTTCTTTGACACTCCCAAATTAAAATCTTTTTACTTAATAAATCTTCAGTATTAAGAAGCCTATTATCAAATTCATTTAGATAATTAATATAATTATTATAGAATGATTTTTCATTAGTTCTGAATTCATTATTAAGATCATTTGGAAGAA
>JAQCFO010000053.1 GCA_027619415.1 Bacteroidota bacterium | reverse complement strand
TAATTAAGCGCTTGTTTCCTACAGTAGATCCTGTTTTAATTAATTCCCATTTATTTTTTGACTTTATTTGCAAATAATATTTTTTATTTTTTAAAATAATGGAGAAAAAAGATTTAATAGACGGATTTCTTTTAGATTTCAAGCCTAAAAAAGATCAGAGTTGGAAAAGCTGCTATTTTTTTGCTTATTACTTAAAGAAAAAGCATAAAATTGATGCAGAATTAGTAGAAGGAATTTCTAGAATTAATAAAATTGATTATTGGATTGTGAGGCTTGATGGAACAGATTTGGACATTCACGCTAAAGCAGTGGATATAAGTCCTGATTTTATTGATAATCCTGAATTAGTTTGGAGTTTGAAAGATTTTGAAAAAGACAACTTCTAAAGATTTCTTTTTAGCGAATAATAAATTATTAAAAAAAGAATTATTAATAATGGCAAATAACATTAAAGAACAAAAGGATATTTTAAAAAAATTAAATATCAACGAATTAAATCTTATGCAAGAGGAAGCTATTTCTGTTATTACTGAAAAAACCAATACAATTCTTCTTTCACCTACAGGAACTGGAAAAACATTAGCTTTTTTATTACCGATTATTAAAATTTTAGACCCTGAATGCGTTGATATTCAAGCGTTAATTTTAGTTCCATCAAGAGAGTTGGCCATACAAATAGAGCAGGTTGCTCGTAATATGGGTTCAGGTTTTAAAGTAAATGCTGTTTATGGTGGTCGGCCCATGTCAAAAGACAAAATTGAAATTAAACATGTGCCTTCTATTTTAATTGGAACTCCAGGGAGAATTGCAGATCACTTTAGTAGTGATCGTTTTTCTAAAAAAAATATAAAAACCCTAATATTAGATGAGTTTGATAAATCTCTAGAAGTTGGTTTTGAATTAGAAATGATGGAAATAATCAATCAATTGCCTCATGTAAATAAACGTGTTTTAACATCAGCAACCCATAATATTGAAATCCCAGGATTTGTACGCTTAAACAATCCAACAACTGTAAACTATTTGAAAGAAAAGATAGATTCAAGTTTGGAGATTAAAACAGTTCGCTTATCTAAAAACAACAAATTACAATCATTATTAGATCTAATAGAGTACTTAGGTAATCAACCGGGAATTGTGTTTTGTAATGTAAGAGAAAGCGTTGATCAAGTAAGTCACTTTCTAGATAAAAACAATATAAATCATAGCTGTTTTTCTGGAGGAATGGAACAGAAAGATAGAGAGCGTTCATTAATTAAGTTTAGAAACGGGACCAACCAAATTTTAATTGCTACTGACTTAGCTTCAAGAGGAATCGATATTCCAGAACTAAAGTTTATTATTCATTACGAAATGTCTAGAACCTTAGAAGAGTTTACTCATAGAAACGGTAGAGTTGGTAGGGTAGATGCTAAGGGAACTGCATATGTAATGAAATTTGAAAACAAAGAATTACCTGAATTCATTAATAACGCTAAGGTTATTAATATTTCAAAAAAATCAGTTCGAAAACCTCAATTTTGGGAAACATTATTTATTTCAGGTGGCAGGAAAGATAAAATTTCTAAAGGAGACATAGCGGGGCTTTTTTTTAAACAAGGAAAAATTTCAAAAGATCAATTAGGTTCTATTGAATTAAAGCAAGATTGTGCATTTGTGGCAGTGCCTAAAACAATTGCAGAACAATTGATAGATAAGCTAAACAATACAAGATTAAAAAAGAAAAAAGTGCGAGTATATATCTTGTAGATTTATATCATACTAAATTCAATAAAACATTCTGTTATTAAAGACTCTTTTTCTAAAACCACCAAAAAATATAACGTCCTTTTTTATTTCCTAAAACCATAGGGGTTATATGAAAATTTGCTTTTACTTTATTAAGTTGTTTCACTATTTTATCTAAGCTATCTGCTTTAGAGACAAGCGAAGAAAATACTTTTATTTGTTCTTTAAACGAGACACTTTCTTTAATTAATCTTTTTATGAAAAGCACTTCTCCACCATTACACCAAAGTTCATTTGCTTGTCCATCAAAATTGAGTGTGAATTCTTTTTTGATGTTTGGTTTTTGTTAGAGGTAAAGATATTCCATATTAAAAAATCTAATACTATAATCCTAAATCAGTTTTGATATCTTTCTTAACTATTGATAAATACTTTATTCGTTTATCATCTGATACAAATGGAACACTCCAAAACTGTCTTGTTTTAGTTTTAAACCAACCAAATACAAATGAATATACACCCATCACTAATCTCAATTTTACCGAATTTAAGTAAAGAGTAACTACTGGTAATGAAGGTGCACCATGTGTAATGTAAGTTCTAACTTTTTTATGTGAAAGAAGTGGCTTTGGGTAACCATAAATTTTTGTTATTGGGATGAATTTATAAGCAAAACCAGGAGTAAATACTTCATCAAAAAATGTTTCCAATCTTGGAGTTAGTCTGAACCACCAAACTGGAGATATAATATAAATTCTATCACACCAAGTTACCAAATCCTTGTATCTTTTTACAAGTTCGGTTCTTGGTCTCGCAAATGAATCTCGGTATAAATCTATCACTTTTACGGATTCATCATTTTTTTCTAATTCATCCTTTATTGTTTTGAAAATACCATTAAAACAAAATGATTCTTCGTTTGGATGCCCTATCACAATTAAGTTTTTCAATTTTTAGTTTTTTTCACCTTATTAATGAAATCATCATTCTCTTCTGAAGCAATGCCACATACAATTTCTCTATTAATCAATGTCTTTATAAAAATATCATTAGCTAAAACATCTAATTTTTTTTGATCCTCGTCTTGAATATTTTTATTTCCAGCACTCCCAAGAATATCAACTAGACCTGCTTTATTAACTTTATGATTAACGACTTTAGCCGCTAGCCTTATGGAATTTAAAATTCTGGACAATTCTCCTGAAGAATATTTAAAGGCATTTTGATTTTCTATGATAAACTCTTCTAATGTTTTATTTTCCATAGTTATAAGTAATCAAATATTAATAGCTTATTTTTTAATCAATTTTACTGAAAAATGTCTCATTATTGGAGCTTCCCATTCTATTTTATAACCACTTTTAGCATCTTTTCTTGTTTCATAGATATTCTTCAAAGCTATAGCTACATATTCCATTTGTGATAGAGAATAGGTCCTTCTTGGAATGGCGAGTCGAACCATTTCTAGTTTAGGAAAACGATTTTTTCGAGTTATAGGGTCACGGTCAGCTAACAAGGTTCCAATTTCTGCACTTCTTATTCCAGCAACAATATATAATTCTACGGCTAAAGCTTGTGCTCTATATTCTTCTTTTGGAATATCAGGAACAAATTTTGTAGCATCAATATAGACTGCATGCCCTCCAAAAGGCTTTAGTACTGGAACGTTAAACTCGACAAGACGTTGACCTAAATAAGAAACCTGTTGGATTCTACTTTGTAAATATTCAAATGATGTTCCTTCAATAAGTCCTTGAGATAAAGCTCCCATATCTCTTCCTGACATACCGCCATATGTAACAAAACCTTCATACATAATTGCAAAATTTGAACAAATTTCATGAGTGCCAGAATCATTTAAAGCTATAAAGCCTCCCATATTCACAATACCATCTTTTTTTGCACTCATAGTCATGCCATCTGTAAAAGAAAATATTTCTTTTACAATTTCCGTTATGGAGTAATTGTTAAATTCTTTTTCTCGAACTTTAATAAAATAAGCGTTTTCAGCAAAACGAGCTCCATCAATAAACAAACTTACTTGATATTGATTGCATAATGCTCTAACAGAACGTATATTATCTAAAGATACAGGTTGTCCACCAACAGTATTACAAGTAATGGTAATAAGCACAAACGGGATTTTACCTTT
>JAQCFO010000052.1 GCA_027619415.1 Bacteroidota bacterium | reverse complement strand
AATTATAAAAACTCTACTTAATAATAATTTTTTAATTCTTTTAATGATTTTATTGAGGATTTTAGGAATTGAAAATCTGTTCCAAAAGCAATGAAACTATATCCGTTTTCAACTGCATCCTTAAATCTCCAGTCATCCAAGGGGACTATATGTTGACCAATTGATGCAGTACTCTTTTTAGATTTAGAGATAAATGTGTCTAAGGCATCTTTTACTGCCTGATTATCAAATTTCCCTGGACTACCTAGTGAAGCTGATAGATCATAAGGACCTATCATCAATGCATCAATTTCTTTGACTTGAACTATTTCTTCAAGATTATTAATTGCATCTATGTGTTCTATTTGCGCTATTATAGTTAAATTTTTAGAACTCCATTTAATATAATTATCAAAATTATCTCCATAACCCTGAGCTCTAGACAAGCCCACGCCTCTTTTACCGATAGGAGGATAATAAGAATAATTTTTTGCATCTAAAGCATCTTGACCTGAATTTATCATTGGAATTATTAATCCATCTGCTCCAGCATCAAGAGCCATTTTTATATAAACTTCATCATTTTTTGGAACCCTAACAAACATTGGTACATTTTTTGATTGGCCAGCAATAATTAAATTCTTTAAGGTTTCTTGATTTATAGTATTGTGCTCAAGATCAATTGTTAACCAATCAAATCCAGCATCACATAAAATCTCAACAATAGAGCTATGACCGATTGTTACCCATGTACCAATAGTTATAGCCCCATTTTTAATTTTTTGTTTAATTTTTGTGTCTTGCATATTATTTAATTTTTGAAATTATAGTCACAGGTCCACCATTACCATCAATAGTTCTTAGAGGTGCTACTACTGCCCAATCAATTTCGTTATTTGCTAGGTCTTTAAACGAAACGTCTTCAATAATTAAAAAAGGATGTTTTCCACATAGAAACGCCCTATGTCCTTCTCTACCTTCTTTTCTATATTTCCAAGAAGTTAAAGAAATGGCGTCAAATCCTATGATTTTCAAATCCTTGAACTCTTCTCTTAACTCGTAGGCTAAAGAGGCGTGAAGTCCTGGATTATCATTGTGATATTTATCCTCACTTCGATATTGTTCATAATCCATATTGATCAACAAAAAATCTACATCCTTAGGAACGTTATCTAAATTAAGATCCTCTCTTTTGATCAATTTTGCTTCTTTACAAGGACAGTTCACAACAGCTACTTTTGTATAATAAAAATCATCTGCGCCATAATCTAATGTCTTTTTCCCATCCATACAGAAATGAAATGGTGTATCCATGTGTGTTCCCATATGATTGTTGGAAAAGTTTATGGTTGTTGTATTGGCTCCTATTCCATCTATTATTTGACTTTTGGGTGAAATACTTATTTGATCTCGATCTCCATAAGTCGGTGTATCCTCAGTAAGCGGGTGAGACATAAAAATAATTTTATTCATTGTTTTAAATTTTGTTTTTTCTGAGTATGAAGTAATACTTATCTTCAAAGGGGCCGAGTGTCAGATAATCATAAATCTTTTTTCGAGCCAATATAATACCGTAATCTTTAGTAGTATAAAATGATGTTGTTCCTTCTATTTTTATTAAGGCTCCTTCATTTGCTATAAACGGGAACGCTGTCTCAAATTGAGTCGTATCTTTCCCTCCCTTGACCATCATAAGGTCATCAAACATTTTTCTTATTTCTTCTGATGTTTTATCAAACAAACTGAAAAAGTCTTTTCTTGGAAATGACTCAATCTTACTGCTAAAACCTGCATTTGTAATGTTTATATCGTAAGTTTCCATATTCTCGCCTAAAAAGTTTAAATTTTTAATAATGTTATTAATAACATGAACCTTAGGCTGATGATAACTTCTATTTTTACCGAAGTACCTTGGATCGAAGTGATTCGGATCATCATCATCTTGTGAGGTAATATTTGTTCCTCTTTCGTTACCTATAACTTTAGCTGTTTCATGAATCTGAAAGTTCATATCTACTCCCAATAAGACTATTTCATCAAAACCAAGGTGATTCATCGCTTGCATTCCTTCATAAATCACAGAACCTCCTTGATTGACTCTAGGCAAATCGGTGGAAAAACTTTGACCGAAAATAGGCTTCATCCAAAACATATTTTTAAGGTTAGGTAATATTTTTTTAAAGTTCTTATTGCGGAAATGACGATCTGGAAAGAAAGCAAATTCCAAATCTTTCACAATCTCTTCTATTTCTGGAGCGAGATCATGCAAAACTAAGTCATCTACACACATATAGAAATTTGGCACCCAATTTAGACGTTCTCTCATAATATAAAATCTGTTGAAACAGATCACATACTCATCCTTCAACATGTAAAGAGGCGTCTCGTTTAGGCTAGGACCATTCCCTAAGAGGAACACCCTTTTACCTTTATACTTATCTTTAATCTCATCCCAACGAGCATCATCATTAACTCTATAATCAAACTGGCGAATTAAAAAGTAAGAGATTCTGTAGTACGCCTTTTTCATTACAGAAGATATCCCTTCGTCTCTATATGTTCTTAAAGATTTTTTTATCATTGAAGTTTAACTAATCTCATTTACAACATGACGGAATAACAGGATTATTTTTTTAATATATTTTTAATAAATTTCTTTTTGAGTCTTAAATAAATTGTCACGACTGACAAAAAATAATTTATCTTCAAAAGGGCCAAAACAAACATGAGTAAATATATTTTTCTTAATGTGTTTTTTCCCAAAGGTAAAATCCGCAAAATAATTAACTGATAACTGCAAGTTCATCAAACTATCTTCGGTCACAAATACAGAATCAGATTTTAATCCCTCAAGGTTCTTATAAATGGTTCTGCTATTTATAGTATCATCAAAAAGTAGTAAGCATTCATTTTTACCTAAATTTAAGAAATCCATAAAATTAACTTTTGGAAAATATTCTACGTTAGAATTATACCCTGCATTTATAATTTTAATTCCTAATTTATCAGTTATTTTTGATAGCTTTTCAAGGTTACTCAATATGTTTTTAACAATGTAAGTTTCTGGTTGATGATATTTTTTTCCTTTTCCAAAATATCTCGGATCAAAATGATTCGGATCGTCATCTAATAAAGATTGAATATTATTTGAATTTTTTTTCGTTACTCTTACCGTTTTATGAATCTTATAGTTCATATCAACTCCAATCATGACTATTTCAGAAAATCCTAAATATTTCAAAATCTGAAAACCCTCAAAAATAACTGTACCTCCACCGAAAACATAAGGAAGCTTAGTTGAAAAACCTGAACCAAATAGTTTGTGTCTAAACCAATTTACCTTGGGATTATTTTTATCGATTCTGTTTACGTATACATCTCCCTGTATATGGACCGCCGGGATAAATATTTCTTTGGCATTATCAAGTACGTTTTCAAACTCATTTAATAAATCATCTAACACTAAATTATCTACTATTGTATAGAAGTCTGGAGTCCAGCTCACCTTTTCGAGCATTAAATGAAATCTATTGAAGCACATAATCTTCTCGTTTTTCAATAGATAAAGTGGAGTTTCATTTAAACTAGGACCATTTCCTATAAGGAACACTCTTTCCCCTTTATACTTATTTTTGATCGCTTCCCACTTATTTTTTTGTTTTGGATAGTGCTTTAAAATGTTGTATGTAAAAATTATTTTTCGAAATTTACTAAGGATGAAATTGTAGATTCCTTGTTTTCTAAGGAGAGCAATTTGTCTGTTTACCATGTTTATTTTTTAGAAATTGAAGAATATCCTAGTGTAAATAAAAATAAATAAATCCACATAATATTTGCAATATATATATTTTCTGTGAATCCAACAATTACGTATGATATTAACATAGATATAACTATTTTTTTCATGATATTATTACCGGTAAATTTAATGTTTATGAAACATTTTTTAATCAACAAAAATAAAATTATAAAATATGAAAAAGCTGGAATTATCCCGACAGCACTAGTATGTCCTAATATTTCATTATTTGACGAAA
>JAQCFO010000022.1 GCA_027619415.1 Bacteroidota bacterium | reverse complement strand
TTATTATTTATTATAGAAAAATTTGATCCAATAATTAAATTATTAGAAATGAGCCTATTTCTTCTGTCATTAATGTAAGACACCCTATTGTAATCTTCGTTGTTAATTGAAATAGTTTTAGAAGTAACAGCATCTATAAATGAATCAATTCCCCATGGAATTATTAATTCATTTGATGAATTAAAATATGAACTATTTGCTTTGTTGTTTATGGCAATTGAATTAATAGTGTTAAAAGAGTTTGAATAAATATTAAAATAATTGATACTATTTTTATTATTTACTAATTCAATGTTTAGTAGCCCTACATTGATTTTTTTATTTTTTTTATTGGTCCAATCATAATTCACATCAAATTTAAAACTCTGTCTGTCTAAACCAATATTAGTTTGTTTTGAAGTCCCAATTCCTATATAAGTGACGGGGTTGTTCATAAGATTCTCTAATTTTTTAAAATTAAAAGGATTAAAAAATTTAGGAAATTTCAACCTAATGTCTATACCAAATTCTGAAATCGTTGTATTAAAAGATTTTCCAATAGTTCCTCTACTAGTAAACTCTAACCTCCCCCCCCCCTTAAAGACATTTCTAGTCGTTAAAGAACTTTGAAAAGCTATTCCAATATCTTCAATATTGGAATGTTTTAAATCAACTCCAAAGCCTAGAGAGAACTTCTTTTTTGGGATCAATAGAATATTCGCTTCCAATTCATTTTTAGAATTCTTTAAATAATTATAACTGATAGACGGGTATTGAAAATTTTCAAAATTATTAAGTTGAGTAATGGTCTTAGATCTAATTAAATCACTGTATAAACTATGTTTTTTTATAGAAATTAATTTTGTTAAAATTTCAGGATTATATTTCAAGTTTCCCTTAGAGTAAATGTTTATTCCACTTTTTGTTATATAGTTTTCTAAATCATCATTGTTTAGTTTATTAATTTCATTAGTATACAGGTTTATATTTCTAATAAAATGTAGCCTATAAGTATCTTCGTTATTTGATAAATTATTTTTTGATTTATTGTCAACTATATTGATCGTTACAGGTATACTTAAGTCAATAGTTGTTGTATCCAACTTTAATTCAAAGCTTATTGAATTAATTTGAAAATTATAAATACCCGAATTTTTAAACAATTTGTTTAACCTATTTCTTTCAGATTCAAAGTCTAGAGTATTAAATGGTTTGTTCTTTTTTAAAAACGAGAATGAATTGTTTGCATTATAAATTGAATCTAAAACTTTAGACTCAATATTTGATTTGATTGAATCAAGATAATATTGGTTTCCTAATTGTATTTCGTAATTGACCTTACCATAGCTCTTGTTTTTTTGATCAATTATTATTTTGGTTTTAATTTTTGATTTAAAAAAACCATTATTTTTATAAAAAGATTTTAAATTTTCAACTGATATTTCTGTTTTGACAGAGTCTATTATTTTTAATTCTTCACCATTTCTAACTTTCCAGTCATTATAATCTTTTATATATTTTTTTAATTGTTGAAGTTGTTTTTTTGAAAAAATGCTAATTAATTTAGATTTCCTAGAGTTAGATTTTTCAATCCATGAATCAAAAATAGAGTCAGTATTTTTTTTTGATGATTCATTTAAATATGCTGAAAACGGAAAACCTAAAAAATAATTATTTTTTTTCTGTGTTATTAGTAGATTTAAAGAATCTTTAGGAATTTTATTTCCATTAACTATTAATTCATTAGATTTTAAAATAAGTTTTCCGTTAGGAATATTTTTTGAAATACTACACCCAATAAATAATGGTATTAAGATTGTAAATAATAGTATTTTTGTTAAGTTATGTTCCACAGAATAATATTATTATCAAAAATACATCTTTAAATATGGTTAGCAAAAAGGATATTAAATTGATTAGTAGCTTAAAGCAAAGGAAATTTAGAGATATAAACAAATCCTTTGTAGTTGAGGGTAAAAAATCTATTTCTGAATTTTTAGATTCAAAATTTAATTTAATTAAACTGTTTTCAATTGACTGTTCTTTTTATACTGATATAAGTAACCAAATTCAAGTTAATAGTGATGAATTAAAAAAAATAAGTTTTTTTAAAAATCCAGATGATCATTTAGCAATTTTTGAAATACCAAAGCAGAAGCCAATTAACGAGAGTATTTTAATAGTTGCTTTAGAGTCTATAAGAGATCCCGGAAATCTAGGCACTATTATTAGAACTTGTGAGTGGTTTGGAGTAAATGATATTATTTGTTCAAATGACTCTGTTGATTGTTTTAATCCCAAAGTGGTTCAATCTGCAATGGGTTCACTTTCTAGAATAAACATAACTTATGTAGACCTTAACTCATATTTAAAAAGTACTGAATTAAAATCAATAGGAATGACACTAAATGGACAATCTTTATATGAGAAAAAATTATCTTTTGAAAAAGGAATTTTGATTTTTGGCAATGAAGCTAATGGTATTTCAGATAGATTGTTTAGTATGTTAAATCATAATTTAACAATTCCAAGATCACTAAACAGTGATTTCCCTGAAAGTTTAAATCTTTCTGTCTCAGTTGGAGTAGTGTTAGGAGAAATTAAAAGAAAAACTTATTTATAATTATTTATTAATAATAATATTCATTTTTTAAAATCAAGTATATTTGCATTTTATTCAATTGATGTATATATGAAAATCATAATAGCAGGAGCTGGTGAAGTTGGATATCATTTGGCAAAGCTACTCTCGTTTGAGTCTCAAGATATTACCTTAATTGATAATAATGAGTCTAGTATTAATATTGCCGAAAATAAACTTGACATCAAAACTATTGAAGGGGATTCTACTTCAATATCTGTTTTAAAAGAAGCTAATGTTCAAAATTCTGATTTGGTTGTTTCTCTTACTAGTTCAGAATCTACAAATTTCACTACTTGTTTTTTGGCAAAGCAACTAGGAGCAAAGCGTACTATTGCAAGAATCTCTAATGTTGAATTTCTTGAAAGTTCAAATTCAATTGATTTTGATTCAATTGGAATAGATGAATTAATCTCTCCAGAAAACTTAGCTAATGAAGAAATTCAGCATTTAATTAATGAATCAGCGTTTTCGACTAGTCATGACTTTGAGCATGGAATATTAAAAATGATGGGAATTAAATTAGAAAAAAATGCCCCTTTCATTGGTAAAACTGTAATGGAAGCTGCTTCAGTTTTTGTTGGAGTTAACTTCATGCCAATAGCTCTTAAAAGAGAAGATAGTGAAACAACTATTATTCCAAGAGGAAACACTATTTTTTGTGAATCTGATCAGGTGTATTTTATTACGAATAAAAAGGGCTTAAATGAGCTGTATAATTTAATAGGCACTGTTAAGCAAGATATTAACAATGTCATGATTTTAGGAGCAGGTAGAGTGGGTTCAATGTTAGCAAAAGATCTTAGTGAAAAAGGATTGAATATTAAGTTAATTGAAAAAAATAAGATTAAGGCCAATAATTTAGCCGAAGACCTTAAAAATGTTATGATATTAAATGTTGACGGAAGAAATGTTGATCTATTAGTGGAAGAGAATTTAGACAATATGGATGCCTTTATTGCTTCAACAGGAAATTCTGAAACAAATATCATGTCTTGTTTAATGGCTAAATCAAAGAATATAAAAAAAACTATAGCTCTTGTGGAAAACATGGATTACTTTAATCTTTCTCAGTCTATTGGAATTGATACTTTGATTAATAAAAAACTCTTAGCAGCTAATGATATTTTTAAATTTGTTAGAAAAGGGGAAATTGTTGCATTAGCTAAACTAAATGACATGGATGCTGAAATTGTTGAATTTATTGTCAAGGAAAATTCTAAAGTATTAAACAAGAAAATTGTTGATTTAAACTTCCCTTTAAGTGCTATAATTGGGGGCGTAATAAGATCAGGAAAAGGATTAATTGTATTAGGTGATTTTGAAATTAAAATTGGAGATAGGGTTTTAGTTTGTTCAACTCCAGATGGTTTAAAGAAAGTAGAAAGTTTATTTTTATAAATCTTTATGTCGAAACTTAACAGAAAATTAATTTTTTATATTATTGGTATTCTTCTATTATTTAATGGAGGAGCCATGTTGATCTCTTCTCTAGTTAGTTTAATAGTTAACGATGGTTTTGTTAAGGAAATCACTTTGTCAGCTTTTATTGTAATTTTTTTAGGTTTTGTAATAATAAGCTTAACTAAAAACAATAAAAAAAAACTTAATAAACGAGATGGTTATTTAATTGTTACAATCGGTTGGCTTACAATGGTTTTTTCAGGAATGCTTCCATATTACTTTACGGATTCTATTACTTCTTTTTCTAATCTTTTTTTTGAAACCATGTCCGGTTATACAACCACAGGATCAACTATTTTAAATGATATTGAAGTCCTTCCTAAAAGTATTATTTTTTGGAGAAGTATGACGCATTGGCTTGGAGGTATGGGGATTATAGTGCTGGCTATAGCTATTCTACCTCTATTAGGGATAGGCGGGATGCAGTTGTATTCTGCTGAAGCACCTGGTACAGGAATAAATGGAGATAAAATTCATCCGAGGATTAGTGATACTGCTAAAAGACTTTGGGGAATTTATGTTGGATTAACTGTTGTTGAGACTGTATTATTAAAACTTGCAGGGATGAGTTTTTTTGATGCTATTAATAGTTCCATGAGTAATATAGCTTCTGGAGGTTTTTCATCAAAAAATGCAAGTATAGGTTATTGGAATGATGTTCCACTTATCCAATATATTATTATTTTATTTATGTTTTTAGCAGGAACTAATTTTATACTAATATATTTTGGACTTACTGGAAGAATAAAAAAAATAATTCAAGACACAGAATTTAAATGGTATTTGTCTTTTATCTCAGTTTTTGTAATAATTGTTACTGCTGTTTTATTCTTATCAGTTGATTTGAATGAAACAGATGTTTTTCACCCTCAAGTCTATGGAAAATTTGAAAGTAGTTTTAGACATGCATTATTTCAAGTTGTAGCCATTGTTACAACTACAGGTTTTGTTACTGGTGATTTTATTTCTTGGACTCCTTTTTTGACAATGTTATTTTTTGGAATCATGTTTATGGGCGGCTCTTCAGGTTCAACTTCTGGTGGAGTCAAAGTCTTAAGGCATTTAATTCTTATTAAAAATGGAATGTTAGAATTTAAAAAATCGTTACACCCCAATGCGATTTTTCCACTTCGTCATAATAACTCTGTTGTTGAGAAACCAATTATCATTCACGTTTTAGCATTTTTTATTTTATATCTCATATTATTTATAATAGGAGCAGGAGTACTTAGTTTATTAGGCCTTGATTTTGAATCAGCTATTGGAGGTGCTGCTTCATCAATAGGAAATGTTGGTCCAGCTTTAGGCACTCTTGGCCCTATAAGTAATTTTGATAGTCTCCCTGTCTTTGGAAAATATTGGTGTGCTTTTTTAATGCTAATAGGCAGGTTAGAGTTGTTTACTGTTTTGATATTATTTACTCCATATTTTTGGAGAGATCAGTAGTCATTAAGTGCTTTGCTAATTCTATCTATTGCTTTTTTTATTTCTTTCTTTGAAGCGGCATAAGATATTCTGATATTATTTGGACAACCAAACGCCTCACCAGTTACTGTAGCTACGTGAGCTTCTTCTAGTAAAAAAATTGCGAATTCAGATGCATTATTGATTTTTTTTCCTTTTAAAATTTTTCCAAAAAATGATGAGATATCAGGAAAAATATAAAAAGCCCCTTTAGGTTGATTTAATTTAATTCCTTTTATTTCACTCAATAAGTCAATTATTAAATTTCTTCTTTCCTTAAACTCATCTATCATATATTGAATTTTAGAAACTGGAGCATCTAAAGCAGCTATCGTTGCACGCTGAGCAATACAGTTTGCGCCGCTTGTAATTTGTCCTTGCATTTTGGTACAGGCTTTAGCTATCCAATCTGGAGCTCCTAAATACCCTATTCTCCAACCAGTCATAGCAAATGCTTTTGCTACACCGTTTACAGTGATGGTTCGATTGTACATAGATGGGATTTTTGCAAAACTAAAGTGAGGAATACCATAATTTATATGCTCGTAAATCTCGTCTGAAAGTATATAGATTTCAGGATATTTTTCTAAGACTTTTGCAAGTTCTAAATATTCTTTTTCTGTATAAACCGATCCACTTGGATTATTAGGAGAATTAATTACAATAAGCTTTGTTCTTTTAGTTATGGCATTTTCTAATTGTAAAGGATTTATTTTAAAATCACTAGAAATATCCGATCTAATTTCTATTGGATTTCCTTCTGCAAGAGTTACAATAGCGGAATAACTTACCCAGTACGGAGCAACAAGAAGCACATCATCTCCTGGGTTAACCAAAACTTGAACTGCATTAGCTATAGATTGTTTTGCGCCAGTAGAAACTACAATTTGATTAGGTTTGTAATCTAACCCATTATCTCTTTTAAATTTATTACAAATAGACTGTTTTAATTCGCTATAACCATCTACTGGTGTATAAGAGTTATAATTATCATTAACTGCTTGAATTGCTGCATTTTTAATAAAATCAGGTGTATTAAAATCAGGTTCACCAAGGCTTAATCCGATAATATCTATTCCATTATCTTTTAATTCTCTTGTTTTAGCTGCCATTGCTAGAGTTGCAGAAACAGGTAAATTATTGATTCTGTCTGAAAGCTTATTTTTCATTTAAAATATTTGTTAATTATGCATTTTGAGGTTTCATCCCCATTGTTTTAAGAAATCGGAAGTGAGCACGTATTGCATCAAGAAATGTATTAAATTCATTGTATGGAAGGTTGAATTCATTAGTAGTTTTTTTAACAATTTCCGCAACCTTATCATAATGTACATGGGATATGTTTGGAAAAATATGATGCTCTACTTGGTAATTTAAGCCACCCGTAAACCAATTAACTAATTTATTATTTGAAGCAAAATTAACCGTTGTTTTTAACTGATGGATTGCCCAACTATTTTTTATATTTCCCTCAGAATCAGGCAAGGGCATATCTGCTTCATCCATAATGTGAGCCAACTGGAATACTAAGCTCAATATTAGTCCGGCTGTATAATGCATGACTAAAAATGAAAGCAATACCTTCCACCAAATTATATTAAATAATAAAATTGGAATAAAAATCCAGAATAAAAAATAAAGTATTTTTGAAATTAATAATTTTGTCCAGTTTACAAATGGATTTGGGAACTTACCGTGAGATAATTTTTTTTTCATAAATCTTTTCATTTGCAGGAAATCTGTAGTAATTGCCCAATTTATTGTTAATAGCCCATAAAGCAAAACGGAGTAATAATGTTGAAATTTATGAAACCATCTCCACTCAGAATGCTTTGAGAACCTTATAATTCTTCCTGCTTCTAAATCTTCATCATGACCATGAATATTTGTATATGTATGATGTAAAACATTATGTTGAACTTGCCAGTTATATCTATTTCCAGCTAATAAATAAATGCTACCTCCCATTAATCTATTTATCCATTTTTTATTAGAAAAAGAACCGTGATTTCCATCATGCATTACATTCATTCCAATACCAGCTAAACCAATTCCCATAATAACTGATAATAATATTTGAACCCAACCAGGAATCGCTAGAGTAGATATCAAAATATATGGTGTTAAAAGTAAACCAAACATCACGATTGTTTTTACCCAAAGCTTCCAGTTACCATTTTTTGTAATATTTTTTTCTTTAAAATAATTATTAACTCTTTTGTTTAAAGTTTTTAAAAACTTTTTAGAATCAATTCTTGAAAACTTAACAGTATTTAATTTATCAATCATGAATTTTTATATTTATAATAAA
This sequence comes from Bacteroidota bacterium, assembly GCA_027619415.1. Lineage (GTDB taxonomy): Bacteria > Bacteroidota > Bacteroidia > Flavobacteriales > Flavobacteriaceae > MAG-121220-bin8. The sequence continues at coordinate 16,015 of JAQCFO010000022.1, read as the reverse complement.
GGTATTTATTTTGATAAAAATATTGATGTAATTTTGAAGAAATAAAAAAAAATTTTGAACATCATAAAATCTAGTTTTCCAAATCTGAAAAATACTCAACTGTTACAGTTTGAAAGTTTAACTAAACTATATGATAATTGGAATAATAAAATAAATGTTATTTCAAGAAAAGACATATCAGAATTAAATACTAGACACATATTGCATTCTTTAAGCATTGCTAAAGTCATCGATTTTAAATCTAATTCTAAAATTCTTGACGTTGGCACAGGTGGAGGGTTTCCAGGAATTCCTTTAGCAATAATGTTTCCAGAAGTTTTATTTCATTTAACGGATTCTATAGGAAAAAAAATAAAAGTAGTTCAAGCTATTGTTGACGAACTAGGTCTTAGAAATGTAAAAGTTGAAAAAATAAGATCTGAAGATGTTAATCAAAAATATGATTTTATAGTAAGTCGAGCCGTTACCAATATGACTGATTTTATTAAAATAGTTGATGATAAAATTTCACCAATTAACAATAATTCCCTTAAAAACGGAATATTGTATTTAAAAGGGGGTGATTTGAGTACAGAATTAAAAAATTTTAAGGCAGCAAAAATTTTTAATATTAGCAATTATTTCAATCAAAGTTTTTTTGAAACAAAAAAAGTTGTGTATTTACCTATTCCATATAAGGATAAGGATACTCAGTAGGAGGATTAAAATTCTCTTTTATTAATCTTGGAGAAACCCATCTTAATAGATTTAACTTCGATCCAGCTTTGTCATTTGTTCCTGATGCTCTTGATCCTCCAAATGGTTGTTGACCAACTACAGCACCAGAAGGCTTGTCATTAATGTAAAAATTACCAGCGCTATATCTTAAATGTCTTAATGCGTATTTAACACTTTCTTTGTCCTGTGAAATAAAAGCACCAGTTAATGCATATATTGAAGTTTGGTCCACCATAGTTAGAGTTTCTTTCCACTTTTCATCGGCATAAACATATATAGTAACTACAGGTCCAAAAATTTCTTCTTGCATTGTAGTAAACTTAGGATTTGTGGTTAAAATCACTGTAGGAGAAATGAAATAACCCTTTGAATCATCATAGTCTCCTCCGATTAAAATTTCTGATTCTTTATCGTTTTTAGCAAGCTCTATGTAAGTTACAATTTTATCGAACGAGCCCTTGTGTATTACAGCAGTCATGAAATGTTCAAAATCTATTGGGGATCCAAGAGTTATGGAACTGATTTGTTCTTTTAAATTTTCAAATATTTCAATAGATTTTGATTTAGGAATGTAGACTCTAGATGCTGCTGAACATTTTTGACCTTGGTATTCAAACGCTCCTCTTACTATAGCAGTTGAAACCACTCTAGAATCAGCAGTCGGGTGTGAAACAATAAAATCCTTCCCACCAGTTTCTCCGACAATTCTGGGATAATCTTTATATAAATGAATGTTTGACCCTACTTTACTCCATAATTGTTTAAAAACATCAGTTGATCCAGTAAAATGAATTCCAGAAAGATTTGTGTTATTTAATGCAATGTCAGTTACTAAAACAGGATCTCCAGTTACCATGTTTATAACTCCTTTAGGGAGTCCAGCTTCATTAAAAACATCCATTATAACCTTAGCACTGTATGTTTGGTGATCACTAGGTTTCCATAAAATAACATTTCCCATTAGAGCTGCACTAGCACAAAGATTCCCTCCAATTGCTGTAAAATTAAAAGGAGTTATTGCATATACAAAACCCTCTAGCGGTCTGTATTCTAATTTATTTGAAACCTCCTTTCCAACTGTAATTGGTTGTTCTTTATAGATTTCACTCATGTAAACAACGTTTAGTTTAAGAAAGTCTACTAATTCGCAAGCAGCATCAATTTCTGCTTGAAATATTGTTTTAGATTGACCAATCATTGTAGCTGCATTAATCTTAGATCTATAAGGACCTGCAATTAGTTCAGCTGCTTTTAAAAATATGGCCGCTCTTTCTTCCCATGGAGTATTAGTCCATTGGTCTTTTATTTCTAAAGCACATTTAATGGCATTTTTAACGTGATTTGAGTTGCATACTGAATAAGATCCAACAATTTTTTGGTGATCATGAGGAGGATTAATGTTTTTTCTTTCTTCAGTGTAAATTTCTTCATCTCCTATATAAAGTGGAACTTTTATATTTTGATTATACATTGAGTTATATGTCTCAACAACATCTTTTCTTTCATTAGAATTTTTTAAATAATCCTTTATTTCTTCGTTTTTAAGTTCAGGTACTTTAAAAGTTGAATGTTTCATTTGTAATTTAAATAAATTTTAATTTAATGCTATAGGAGCAGTAAGTTTGAAAAGAGGAATATAGGCTCTAAATTTTTTACCAGTATTTATATTTATCATGTTATAAAAACCTCTCATTGCTCCAACTGGAGAAGTTATCAGACAGTTTGAAGAGTATTTAAAATTTTCTCCAGGCTTGATCAAAGGTTTTTGACCTATCACACCTTGACCATCAATGATAATATTTGAACTTAATGAATCAAATATTCTCCAATGTCTAGATTGTAATTGAATAGCGTTATTGCTTTGGTTAGTTATTTTTACAAAATAATTAAATGAAAAATAGAGTCTGTAATTCTTAAAACAAGACCCATCATAAAAGTTTTTAACAGATATTTCAATTCCTTTTGTAACCTGATTTACCATCTTGAACGCTAATATAAAGATTATAGAAAAATAAAACTAATGGGATTTGTTAATTTTTTATTATTGATGAAGAAATGGATGAGTGACCAATTAATTTAAAATAGTTATCATTTAGTTTTTTTTCATATAATAAAGCTGAATATAGATTTTCTGTTTGCCAAAAATCTCCTCTAAAATAATTTATTGTTTCTGGATTAGTTAAATTTTGATAACAATAGATGTAATTGTAATAACCTTGTTTAAATTTAAAATTGCCTTCAAATTTATTTTCTCTAAGAGTTAATTTATGATTTTCGTTAGGATTAAAATCGTTGAATTCTCCAATAACATAAACTTTTGAATCTAATTCAACAAAATTTGGATACAAGGTAAAATGTACATTTGAATAATCGTTTTCGATATCACTAAACATACTATTCAATATATAAGACCCATTTTTATCTGGATTAAATTCATATTTATTATTGGTTCTTTCAAAATCACTAACTATATAGTTGTTATACAGGTTTTTTAATTCTGTTTTATGTACCCTGTAATTTGTTGAAATAATGTTTGAAGTATCAAAACTCAAATATTCATTTCCACCCTTAAAAACAATGTCTTTATAAATTATTTTATTATTTAACACATAACTTGGTTTAGAGATGATTATTGATGTGTTCCAATTGTAGTTTTTAATTACTACTAATTTTAAAATTGAAGAATTATTAAAGGTGTTTGAGCAATTATTGCAATTTAAGGTCACATCGATATTTTGCAAGGATTTAATATCGTTAATTTTGTTAGATTTAGAAATAGACATACTCAATTTGGTTAAATTTTCAAGAACTGAAAATCTTTTTTCAAAAACTTTTTCACCACTTGATAAGTGAATGCTTATAGAATAGTTTCCAGATATTTTAAAACTCAAATCATTTTTTTGAAGTCTAAGTTTGTAGTGGGTATAAGCTTGAAGAGTGTTAAAAGAATTTTTATAATTGTCAATCCTTACATCATCAAATCCATTTAAATATTCTGATTTTAAAAGACGAGATGGTTTCCATTTATAGTCAAAATGATTTATTTCAAAATAATAATTTTTTTCATCTGCATCTAAGTCGTCAAAACTTAACTCCAGTAGATCGTTAAAACCAATTATGGGATAACTTGAGTTTATATTATGACTTAATAATTTAATACTTTTTATGTTTTTTGAAACGTAACTTTGTTGTGATTTGCCATTAAGCAAAACAAATAAAAGCAACGTTATTGTTAATTGAAATTTTTTAATAGACATAACAGTCTTTAAATATATTAATTTTTACTTTATTTTTAGAAGAAAATATTTAATTATTTAGAATGAATATAAATAAATAATTTAATCGTAAATCAACTTTTACTTAATACATTTAATTAATAAATTTGCACCCTATTTATAGTAGATTAATTATGTCAAAAGACATCAGGATTAAAAATGGTTTATCCATTAAAATAAAAGGTGCTGCTGAAAACATTGTTAAAAAAGCCGTCTTCCCAAAATCAATTTCTTTAAACCCAAATGATTTCCATTTAATCACCCCTAAAATGGTTGTAAAAATTGGTGATAATTTAAAGGCAGGTGATGTGGTTTTTTATTCTAAAGATAATCAAGACATGAAATTTTGTTCTCCTGTTTCAGGAAATGTTAAAGACATTGTTAGGGGTCAAAAAAGAAAGATTACTGAAATTATTATAGATACAGACTTGTTGCAAAAATCAAAGAAATTTAAAACTTCTAAATTTGAGGATTTTAAAAGGGAAGATATAATTTTGTCTTTATTGGAATCTGGCTGCTGGCCGTTTATAAATCAAAGACCTTATGATATTATAGCAAATCCATCTGATACTCCAAAGTCTATTTTTATTTCAACTTTTAACACGGCTCCAATTTCTGCTGACATTCAAATTGTTTTGGATGATCAGAAAAATGAATTTATAACTGGAATTAAAGTTTTAAAAAAATTAACAAATGGCAGTTTAAATATCTGTGTTGAAAAAGGTAACCAAACATTTATTAATGAAATTAAAGATGTTGTTATCCATAATGTGAGTGGTCCTCATCCAGCTGGAAATGTTGGTGTTCAAATCCACCATATTGATCCTATAAATAGTGGTGAAAAAGTTTGGACTATTAATCCAGAGGATGTAGCAATTATAGGAAGATTTTTTTTAACAGGTAATTATACTCCTTTAAGAACAATTGCTATTTCTGGCCCACCTGTTAAATACCCCCAATATTATAAAACAATAGCTGGTTCTAAACTATCAGAATTAATAAATGATGCAGGAGTTAATGATGATTTACTAAGATTCATTAATGGAGATGTTTTATCAGGAAAAACTGTTGACAAAGATAATTATTTAGGTTTTTACAATAATACTTTTTCAGTATTAAGAGAAGGTAATCATTATAACATGTTTGGGTGGATTCCTTTTATTAATAACAAAGTTCCAAGTATATATAAAACCTCTTTTTCTTGGTTATTTCCAAATAAAAAGTATGATTTGGATACAAACATGAACGGAGAGGAAAGGGCCTTTGTTGTAACTGGAGAAATGGAGAAAGTTTTTCCTATGGATATTCTGCCAATGCAATTACTTAAAGAGTGTATGATTGGAGATATTGAAAAAATGGAAAATTTAGGTATTTACGAAGTAGCACCAGAAGATTTTTCGTTAATTGATTATTCTTCTTCTTCTAAAATAGAGGCTCAACAGATAATTAGAAAAGGACTTGATTTAATGATTTTAGAAGTAGGTTAATAGCATAATATGAATATTAGAAATATACTTGATAATTTAAAAAAACCTTTTAACAAAGGAGAAAAGTGGGAAAAATTTGCTCCCGCTTTTAATGCATTTGATACATTTCTATTTGTGCCAAATCATACAACAAAACATGGTGCTCATGTCCGAGATGCTGTAGACCTTAAAAGAACGATGATTACTGTAATAATTGCCCTTTTACCAGCTCTTTTTTATGGGATTTACAATACTGGATTTCAATATTATTCTCAGTTAGGTACTGAATTTGATTCTATTGATTTAATTTTACATGGTTCATTGAAAATTCTTCCAATGATTGCTGTTTCATATATAGTCGGCCTTACTATTGAGTTCGCTTTTGCTATTTTTAGAGGTCATGAAATTAATGAGGGTTATCTTGTTACTGGCTTATTAATTCCAATGATTATGCCGGTAGATATTCCACTTTGGATGGTTGGTCTTTCTGTTGCTTTTGCTGTATTTATTGGAAAAGAAGCTTTTGGAGGAACAGGGATGAATATTTTAAATCCAGCATTAACCGCTAGAGCTTTTGCCTTTTTTGCTTACCCTACTTATATGTCAGGTAATCAAGTTTGGGTTTCTGAAGCTTCAAATATTGATGGTGTTTCTGGCGAAACTATTTTAGGAATGTTAGCTTCAGGTAGCAGCTCATTACCATATGAACCGATGCAAATGTTTATGGGTTCCATTCCTGGATCGATTGCTGAAACTTCAACTCTTATGGTACTAATTGGGGCCTTAATTTTAGTATATACAGGTGTAGGTAGTTGGAGAATTATGGTAGGAAGTGTAATTGGAGCTGCAATAACAGGACTGTTATTTAATTTATGGGGAGCAAACGAATTGATGAGTTTTAATTGGATTAATCATTTGATGGTTGGCGGTTTTGCTTTTGGAGTAGTCTTTATGGCTACTGACCCTGTTTCTGCTGCTCAAACTGTTAAAGGAAAATGGATATATGGTTTACTGGTAGGATTGTTTTGTATTTTAATTAGAGTATTTAATCCCGCTTATCCTGAAGGAGTAATGCTAGCAATTTTATTAATGAATGTTTTTGCACCAACTATTGATCATTATGTAGTTGAAGCTAATATTAATAGAAGAATAAAAAGAAGTTTAAAAACTGTAAAAATTCCTTAAAATGAATAGAGATTCAAATTTATATACTTTTTTATTTGCAACTATCATGGTACTTGTTGTAGCTACGGTTTTAGCCTTTACTTCTCAATCTTTGAAAGATTTACAGAAAGAAAATGTTAGAAAAGAAAAAATGCAAAATATACTATCAACTGTAGGAATTGTCACTGATAGAGACGGGGCCGAAGAACTGTTTAATAAATACATTGAAAGCCAATTGGCTATTCAAAATGATGGATCAATTGATGCCTCGGTAGATGTTTTTAATAATGTGAAACTTTCTCTTGAATTAAAGAAACTTCCAAAAGAACAGAACTTCCCTTTATATGTTGCTAAAATAGAATCCAAAAAATATTATATAATTCCTATAAGAGGAAATGGTTTATGGAATGCTATATATGGTTATATATCTATAAAGGAAGATTTAAATACAATTAAGGGAGTCGTTTTTGACCATATTGGAGAAACTGCAGGCCTTGGAGCTGAAATAACACAAGATTGGTTTATTGAAAGCTTTGTTGATGAAAAATTATTTGATATTAATAATAATTTAATCGGCATAAAAGTTTCTAAGACTAATAATGACCCAAATAACTCTGATAAAAATGATCATGAAGTTGATGCAATTTCTGGAGCAACAATTACTGGAGATGGAGTTACAGATATGATTATAGAAAGACTAGAACACTATATACCTTATTTCAATACTCTAAGATCAAATAAAATAGCTTTAAACTAGATAATATGTCAAATAAAAATAGAGCTTTACTTTCAGATCCAATGGATGACAATAATCCAATAACCGTTCAGGTGTTGGGTATTTGTTCAGCTTTAGCTATTACAGTTCAATTAAAAGCTGCAATAGTTATGAGCATTTCAGTTATGGCAGTTATGGCAGCTAGTAATGTGATTATTTCATTGTTAAGAGATTTAATTCCTAACAGAATTAGAATTATTGTTCAATTAGTAGTCGTAGCGGCGATGGTTATTCTAGTTGACCAAGTACTTAGAGCATATGCGTATGATGTCAGTAAGGAGTTATCAATATTTATAGGTTTGATTATAACTAATTGTATAGTTATGGGACGATTAGAAGCTTTTGCTTTAGGAAATGGGGTATGGAGATCCTTTCTTGATGGAATTGGAAATGCTGCGGGGTATGGGTGGATATTAATTTTAGTAGCTTTTTTTAGAGAACTTTTAGGGTCTGGAAAATTAGGAGGGGTTAAGGTTGTACCTGATTTTATGTATGAAATAGGGTATGTGGATAATGGCCTTATGTTATTATCTCCGATGGCACTTATTACTGTTGGTGTTATTATCTGGATACAGCGATCAAGAAATAGAAAATTAATTGAGCAGGGATAATTTAAATTAATAAATAATTATGATTGATTACGCTAATTTATTTATAAAAAGTATTTTCATTGAAAATATGATTTTCGCCTACTTTTTAGGTATGTGTTCATATTTAGCTGTTTCTAAAACTGTTAAAACTGCTGTTGGTTTAGGTTTTGCTGTAATTTTTGTTTTAACAATTACAGTTCCACTAAACTTTTTGATAGATCAATACTTATTAAGACCTGGCGCTCTTGGTTGGGTTGGGCCTGAATATGCTGAACTTGACTTAAGCTTTTTAAGCTTTATCATGTTTATTGCTGTTATTGCTTCAATGGTTCAATTAGTTGAAATGATAGTTGAAAAATTTGCACCAGCTCTATATGGTGCTTTAGGAATTTTTCTTCCTTTAATTGCAGTTAATTGTGCGATTTTAGGTGGATCATTATTTATGCAAATAAAAGATTTTTCTGGAATTACGGAGTCTGCTATTTATGGATTTGGTTCTGGAATTGGATGGCTTCTAGCAATTGTAGCAATTGCTGCAATAAGAGAAAAAATAGCTTACTCAAATGTTCCTGCTCCTTTAAAAGGGTTAGGGATTACTTTTATAATAACTGGACTTATGGCAATTGGTTTCATGAGTTTTATGGGAATTAAACTATAGTTTTTTATGACAATTAGTACATATATATTTTTTAGTATTATCGTTTTTTTAGCCATTATTATGGTTTTAGTTGGGATGCTTCTAGGTGTAAAAGCTAAGCTACTTCCATCTGGGCCTGTGACACTTTTTGTAAATGGTAAAACTGAAGTAGAAGTTTCATCCGGAAGCACTCTTTTAGCTACACTTGGAAATAATAAAATTTTTTTACCTTCTGCTTGTGGTGGTGGTGGAACGTGTATACAGTGTAGATGTATAGTTTCTGATGGTGGTGGAGAAATTTTACCAACAGAAAAACCTCATTTCAGTAGAAAAGAAATTGCAGAAGGTTGGAGGCTTGGTTGTCAGGTTAAAGTAAAGGAAAATATGGTTATTGAAGTTCCTGAAGAAGTATTTGGTATTAAAAAATGGGAAGCAACCGTATTACGAAATTGGAACGTAGCTTCGTTGATAAAAGAATTTGTCATTCAAATCCCAGAAGACATGGGTTATAAGGCAGGAGGGTATATTCAAATTGAAATTCCTGAATGTGATATTAATTTTAAAGATATAGATATAAAATCTCATCCAGAAGAACATCCTGGTGAGCCAGATAAGTTTAAGTTAGAATGGGATAATTTTAAACTTTGGGATCTGAAAATGAAAAATCCAGAACTTGTAGAGCGAGCTTATTCAATGGCTTCATATCCTGCAGAAGGAAAAGAAATTATGTTGAATGTTAGAATTGCTACACCTCCTTTTGACAGAAATAAAAATGGTTGGATGGATGTTAATCCTGGAATAGCTTCATCATATATATTTTCTAGAAAGGCAGGAGATAAGGTTACTATTTCTGGTCCTTATGGAGAATTTTTTATCAATCATTCTGAAGCTGAAATGCTTTACGTTGGAGGAGGAGCTGGAATGGCTCCAATGAGATCTCATTTATATCATTTACTTAGAACTTTAAAAACTGAAAGAAAAGTTAGCTTTTGGTATGGTGGCAGATCTAAAAGAGAACTTTTCTATGTAGATCATTTTAAAGCTTTAGAAAAACATTTTCCAAATTTCAAATTTTATATTGCTCTTTCAGAACCATTAGACGTTGATAATTGGAAGGTTAAAGACAATTTAGATGCAGAAGGTGATGGCTTTGTAGGTTTTGTTCATCAAACAGTTATTGATAATTACTTAAATTATCATGAAAGTCCTGAAGACATTGAAGTATACTTTTGCGGACCTCCTTTAATGAACCAAGCTATTGAAAAAATGGCAGATGATTTTGGTGTTCCACCTGAAAATGTCAGATTTGACGATTTTGGAGGATAATATTTTACCTATCCCTTTAAGTGATTTAGAGAAACACCAGCTTGCAATGAATATTGTTGGCAAAGAACTAGAAGTTGAAAATTATGAATTTTTATCTGTTAATAGCCAGTTAAAAAAAGATCCTCAATTTGTTTGTACAAAAGAAAAAAAACTATCTTTCATAATCGTTAAGGCAATTTGTTATCCAAATGACCCGAGAGACATTGTTGTTTCAAATCTTGATAAAATTAAAACCCACGCAACTAGTTTTAACGCAACATTGTATTATGCTGGTGTAGGCTTAGCAAATTCTGAAAATTATGAACTTCCTTTATTTAAAAATTCAGGTTATATTATTAATTTTAATGGACTTGAAAAAATTAATTAGTATACTTCTTTTTGCTTTTTTATGTTTTAGTTGTACTAATTCATCTAAAACACACGTTTATTCAGGATATGCTCTTGGAACTTCCTTTAAAATTGTTTATTCCTCTAAATACTCATTAGATAATATTGAGAAATTGACAGATTCGATTTTTTTTGAAATAAATAGTTCGCTTTCAACTTACCTTATTTCATCTGATATATCAAAAATTAATAAGGGGATTGATTCTATTAAAGTTGATAATCATTTTAAAAATGTTTTTAATCAATCTAAAGTGATTTGGAAATCATCTAATGGGTTTTTTGATCCAACCGTTGGGTCATTAGTTAACGCATATGGATTAGGTCCTAATATAGATACAGATAGAGTATTTGATATAGATAGCTTAATGAACCTTACTGGTTTTGAAAATGTCACATTACTTAATGACAGAATTGTAAAGAAAAAAGCTGGAATTTTTCTTGACTTTAATGCTATAGCTAAAGGGTACTGTGTTGATGTTATTTCAAAAATGTTAATTGATAATCAAATCACTAATCATTTAATTGAAATTGGAGGGGAAATGTATGCTAGCGGATTAAATAGGACTACAAATACTAAATGGAGGGTAGGTATTGCAGATCCATTAAATTCAGATCCTAATAGTTATAATCTACGATTATCTTTAAAAAACAAGGCTCTTGCAAGTTCTGGTAATTACAGAAAATTTTTTATTGATTCTATAACTGGAAGAAAGATTGTTCATACAGTTAATCCTAAAAACGGAAACGCTTATAGTACAAATGTTTTAGGAACTTCTGTTTTGGCTGATAGTTGTATGACGGCAGATGGATACGCCACTGCTTTAATGGCTATGCCTCTAGAAGAGTCTATTACTTTAATAAATTCTTTGTTGAACATTGAAGCTATGATAGTTTATTTGGATGAAGAAAAGAATGTAAAAACTTATTTTACAAAGAATTTTGAGAATCTAATTTTAGATTAACTTTTTACATACAGGAATAACTTCGTTTCTGTTTATACTGTATTTTAATACTTCATTATCATTAAACTTTGAAGCATACTTAACTTGATCAACTTCAAATCCAATATTTTGTAATCTTTTAAAATAATCTAACCCATAAAGTCTCACATGGTCATATTGACCAAATTTTTCTATTCTTTCTTGTTTGTTAGTTATGCTATTATCCTCTAAAGTAGTTTTGTTATTTAAATTAACAGGAACTTGAAGGATAGCTGTACCATTAACATTCAAAACTCTAAAAATTTCCATCATAGCTTTTTTATCATCATTTATATGTTCTAAAACATGATTACAAAGAATATAATCAAATGAATTTTTTTCAAAAGGCATTTTACAAATATCTCCTTTAATGTCAGCTAGTGGTGAGTTTAAGTCAAATGTGGTGTAATTAATATTTTTTAAATTTTTAAAAAGTTTATAAAAACATTGTTCTGGGGCTATATGTAATACCTTTATTTTTTTTGTAAAAAATTCAGTTTCATTATTTAAATAAAGCCATAGCAATCTATGTCTTTCGAGTGAGAAAGTTCCTGGACGTAAAGCATTTTCTCTTTGTTTTACGTATCCGTAGGGAAGAAATGTTCTATATAGTTTCCCGTTAATTGGATCCAAAAATTTATTTCCTCTATAAAATAAATCTAGAATAGGTTGTAAAATTTTACTCCAAAAAATTAAATATGGTCTTGGAATTATATTTATTAAAAATTTTATTAAATAATTCAATTATTTAAAGTTTTTTTCTTCATCACTTTTTATTCCTAAAGATTCATAAATAAAATCAAATGTTGAAAGTAAATTAGGTTCCCCATCGATTAGGGCAATATTATGCTCGAAGTGTGCACTAGGTAAATTATCAGATGTTAAAATTGTCCAACCATCTTCTAGTTGATCTATTTTTGATACTCCCATGTTAATCATGGGTTCAATTGCTACTACCATTCCATTTTGGAATTTTTTTCCAGTTCCTCTTTTGCCATAATTCGGCATTTCTGGCTTCTCGTGCATTTGCCTGCCCAGTCCATGTCCAACAAGCTCTCTGACGACTCCAAATCCATTTAATTCATTATGATTCTGTATAGCAAAACCAACATCACCAACTCTGTTTCCTGTTTTGAATTGTAAAATTCCTTTGTAAAGCGATTCTTTTGTTGATTTTAGAAGGAGTTTGATTTTTTCATCTACTTCCCCAACTTCAAATGTGTATGCGTGATCTCCATAATATCCGTTTTTCAAAACTCCACAATCAATTGAAATAATATCTCCATCTTTTAGAATAGTATTATTGGGAATTCCATGCACTACTTGAGAATTTGGACTAATACATAGAGTATTAGGGAAGTCATATAAGCCTAAAAAACCAGGGATAGCTTGGTGATCTCTAATGAAATTTTCTGCTAATGAATCTAGATATAATGAGGTTATGCCTGGTTTAATTTCTGAAGCAAGCATTCCTAAGGTTTTGGAAACTAACAGAGCACTTTCTCTTATTAACTCTATTTCTTCACTAGATTTAATTAAACTCATAATTAAAAATCTGCATAAGCATTTTTATAATCTTTTCCACTTAATATATTATAAATATCTTTTTCAATAGTTTCAATAGGGAATTCAACTATTCTGTTAATTTCTTTACCATTTTTTTTAAAAATAATAGTTGGAATATTTATGATATCTTGATTTTTTTCCAAACTATCAGGTGTAGTTTTGTCAAGTGTCATAGCTATTAGATTCATATTTTTGTCTTTTATTTTTAAGTAATCTGTCAGTTTGAAAAAAGCTGGAGAGTGCATACGGCTATCACTACACCAAGTTCCCATAAATACAGTGATTTCTATTTCTTTAATTAATGGTTTAATCTTATCAGCAATGTCGTAGTCAAGCTCATAGTTTGTGTAATTTTCTTTAAACCAAAAATCATGAGGCTCTTTATTAAGTTCTTTTTTATTAAATACTCCCAATAAATTAACATATTCATTTTCATTAACTTCCTTGTTATTATTTTGAGTAGATTTTTTAGAATTATTGCAGGAGAATAACAAACTTAACGTAAATAAAAGAAGAATTTTTTTCATGATTATTTTATTAAAGATACACAAGTCATTAAATCAGGTTTTTTAATATTCATTAAATCAAGAATTGTAGGAGCAATATCGCCTAAAATACCATTAGATATATTTTTAATTTTATTATCAACTAATATAATGGGTACCATATTTGTTGTGTGTGCGGTATTTGGACTTCCATCAGAATTTATCATGATATCACAATTTCCGTGATCAGAAATTAACAAAGTAGAATATCCTTTTTTTAGAGCCAACTCAACTATTTTGCTTGCACAATAGTCTACCGTTTCGCAGGCTTTTATAGCAGCATTAATATCACCAGTATGTCCAACCATGTCAGGGTTAGCAAAATTCAAACAAATAAATTCAGCTGATTCCTTGTCAATTTCTTTCATTATAGATTCGGTTATTTCATTTGCACTCATTTCAGGTTTTAAATCATATGTAGCTACTTTTGGAGAAGGACATAAAATTCTTATTTCGTTTTTGAAAGGTTTTTCTCTTCCGCCATTAAAGAAAAATGTTACATGAGGGTATTTTTCAGTTTCTGCAATTCTTATTTGTTTTTTGTTATTTTTTTCTAAAATTTCAGCTAAAGTATCAGCTAAATTATCTTTTTCATATATGGTTTTTATACCATTAAACGATTCATTGTAATTAGTTAGAGTAACAAAGTTCAAATTCATTTTTTTCATTTCAAACTCTTCAATATTTTCTTGAGTTAAAACTTGTGTTAATTGTCTGCCTCTATCAGTTCTGAAGTTGAAAAAAATTACGTAATCATTTTCTTTTATAAGACCTTTTGGTTGTTTATTGTCATTTACTAAAACTATTGGTTCGATAAACTCATCTGTAATACCTTTTTCATAGGATTCTTTTAAAGAATCAATAATATTTAAAGATGTTTCCCCTTTACCATTTACCAGTAAATCATAAGATTTTTTAGTCCTTTCCCATCTTTTATCTCTATCCATTGCATAATACCTACCTATCAAACTAGAAAGAGAAGCTCCGCATTCAGAGATTTTTTTATTGAGTCTTTCAATTAGTTTAATTCCGGATTTAGGATCAACATCTCTACCATCAGTAAATGCATGAACGAATACCTTTTTAAGATTCATTTCTTTACTTATAGTTAAAATTTCCTCTAAATGATTTATATGAGAATGAACACCACCATCTGAAACTAATCCTATTAAATGAAGATTAGCATTATTATTCTTTACAGATTCCAATGTGTTTTTTAAAACGACTTTATTTTTAAATTTATTTTTTTTAATGTCTAAATTAATTCTTGCTAAATCTTGATAAACTATTCTGCCTGCACCCAAATTCATATGTCCTACTTCACTGTTTCCCATTTGCCCATCTGGAAGACCAACGCTTCTACCAAAAGTAGAAAGCTCTGCCGATGGATACTTTGAATATAAGGAATCAATATATGGTGTTTTTGCCTTGTCAATAGCAGAGACACTTGGATCTTTTGAAATCCCCCAGCCATCGAGAATCATTAAAATTACTTTTTTTGAAATTTTATTCACTTAACATTTAATTTTCAAATATAATTATAATCATAAGATTAGTTATTTCAAATCTGGATTAATATCTAAAATATTTTCACTTATATACTTAGATATAAACACATCATTAAAATATTCTGCCCCGTTAATATTTTCTTTTTTAATAATTTTTTTTAAACCCGATTTTATCAACGTATTAAGAATTTTTTTAGAAATTGGAGCGTAACTATAATGCCAAGGCTCATGTTCAAACCCCTTTCTTTTAGGATCGTTATTGTAGGTTATGAAAAATCCGAATTTTTCAGAATTTAAATCTAACCAATTCTTAATGTCATAAAACACACCTCCCTTTTCAAATTTACTAGTCTTTAGAACGTCTTCTTCATCAGAATATTTTTCATCAATTATATCAATATCTGTACCCCAGTGATGCCTTGAAGTTCCAGGAATTGTAGAGTATCTAATAATTTCTTTAATTGCTTTTAAAGGTTCTAAAGAATGAGTGTTAGTGAATTTATTGTATTTATTATTCCAAATATACTTTTGACGTTCATACCCTCTATATGCTGAAACAATTTTAAGATTAAATCCATCTTTTTTTGCTGCATCTTTCATTTTGTTAAAAGCATGAAAAGTATTTCTTTCAAGTAAAATACTGTCACCAACTAAATCAGGTTTTTTAATCCCTCTAATTATATTTAAATTCATATTTTTTTGAGAAAAACTAATACTACAAACAAAAAAAAAGATCAAGCATGTTCGACACATTCTTAAATTCATTTTAATTTTTTATATAGAAAAGAATGTTTTCCAACACCTTCAATTATATAAGATTCTCCTAAATCGAGATAATTAAATTTTATATAAAAATCAACAGCTTTTTCTCTAGCATTCATCCAAATGTAATTTACATTTAATTTTTTACAAATTTTTTCAGAATTTTCTAACAATTTTTGACCAATTCCAATATTTTGATAATAATCTAACACGCACATTCCTCTTAATTGATAACAATTTTCTAATTTCATTTTTGTTGATTTATTTTTTATTAATGATACTCCACCTATAATAGTATTTTTTTTATAAGCCCCAAT
>JAQCFO010000021.1 GCA_027619415.1 Bacteroidota bacterium | reverse complement strand
GTTAATTAATACTGTATTTAATTCCTAAAATTAGTTTGTAATTATTAGGGAGATAATTAATTTTAATAATATTAAAAATAAAAAATGAATTATACATTGATTGAATTCACAAGTCAAGTAAGACGAGATATTTTAAGAATGGTTCATAAAGTTAATTCGGGGCATCCAGGAGGATCTTTAGGTTGTGCAGAATTTTTAGTAGCTATGTATAGTTCTATTATGAGTCGTAAAGAAGGTTTTGATATGAATGGAATTGGAGAGGATCTTTTTTTCTTATCTAATGGCCATATATCACCTGTTTATTATAGTGTTTTAGCACGTGTCGGCTACTTTAAAGTTGATGAATTAAACACTTTTAGATTATTAAATTCTAGATTACAAGGACACCCTACAACACACGAAGGTCTTCCTGGAATTAGAATTGCTTCTGGATCTTTAGGTCAAGGGTTGTCGGTAGCGATTGGAGCGGCCGAAGCAAAAAAACTTAATAATGATTCTAATTTAATTTATTCACTTCATGGTGATGGAGAATTACAAGAAGGCCAAAATTGGGAAGCTATAATGTATGCTTCAGCTAAAAAAATAGATAACTTAATAGCTACAGTAGATTTAAACGGTAAACAAATTGATGGAGCAACTGACGATGTTTTACCAATGGGTAGTATAAAAAGAAAATTTGAAGCTTTTGACTGGCTAGTAGTAGAAATTGAAAAAGGAAATGATTTAGATGAAATTTTAGAAGGAATGAAAAAAGCAAAATCTCTTTGTGGTAAAGGTAAGCCAGTTTGTGTTTTGCTTAAAACGATAATGGGGAACGGAGTTGATTTTATGATGCATACTCATGCATGGCACGGTAAAGCACCAAATGATGAACAACTCGCATCTGGTTTGGCTCAGAATAAAGAAACTTTAGGAGACTATTAAATCACTTATAATGAAAACATATACTTACACAGAAAAAAAAGATACAAGAAGTGGTTTTGGAGCTGGTTTAGCTGAACTTGGAAGAAAAAACCCAAATGTAGTAGCATTGTGCGCAGATCTTATTGGTTCTCTAAAAATGAATCAATTTATTGATGAAAATCCTGAACGTTTTTTTCAAATTGGAATAGCAGAAGCCAATATGATGGGTATCGCTGCTGGATTAACTATTGGTGGTAAAATTCCCTTTACCGGAACTTTTGCTAATTTTTCAACTGGAAGAGTCTATGACCAAATTCGTCAATCAATCGCATATTCAAATAAAAATGTCAAAATATGCGCTTCACACGCTGGAGTGACTCTTGGTGAAGACGGAGCTACTCATCAAATTTTAGAAGATATTGGGCTAATGAAAATGCTTCCAGGAATGGTTGTAATAAACCCTTGTGACTATAACCAAACAAAGGCAGCTACTATGGCTATTGCTGATTATGTAGGTCCTGTTTATTTAAGATTCGGAAGACCTTCTGTTCCTGTTTTTACACCAGAAAATCAAACTTTTGTAATAGGAAAAGCTATTAAACTTCAAGAAGGAACAGATGTTACCATTATAGCTACAGGTCACTTGGTATGGGAAGCTTTAGAAGCTTGTAAAATTCTTTCTGAAAAAGGTATTTCTGCAGAAGTTTTAAACATTCATACGATTAAACCGCTAGATGATGAAGCTATAATAAAATCAGTGTCTAAGACTGGATGTGTCGTCACAGCAGAAGAACACAACTATTTAGGTGGCTTAGGGGAAAGCGTTGCTAGAGTCTTGGTGAAAAATAATCCTGCTCCACAAGAATTTGTAGCAACTAACGATACATTCGGAGAATCTGGCACTCCTAAACAGTTAATGGAAAAATACGGGATCAACTTTAAGTCTATTGTTGATTGTAGTATCAAGGTAATTCAAAGAAAAAACAAATGAAAAAAATCAAATTTTTATTTCTACTTATTACAATTAGTACATTTTCTCAATTTGAGTATGGATTTAAGGGTGGAATAAGTTTTAATGGCAATCTAAATGTCGCTTTAGAGATTAAATCTTTAGATTTAGGGTTTCCAACAAACAATTATGAATCAAGAGATGGTGAACATTTTGGTTTATTTTTTAAAATTAATTTTAATAACTTTTACTTGAGACCTGAGATTAATTATACAAGAATCAAAAATAGTTATGATTTATTTTTAGTAGCTAAAAAAGATGTTATTACTGATTTTGATGAAACAAAAATTGATATTCCAGTAATAGTAGGTTATAATCTATTTAAATATTTAAATATTTTTGCAGGTCCGAGATTTGAATATAATAAAAAAGTAAAAGATCTTAATAATTTGATTATTAGTGATCTAAATACTGATTTTCAAATAGGTCTTCAATATGGAGTAGGATTAAAATTCTATAGATTTGAATTAGATCTGAGAGTTGAAAGAGGGTTTGAAAAAAATGAAATAAATTACTTGAAAGATGCTATAGGATCCAAAAATCAGTTTATAACTTCTGAAGGTAAATTATATTTACTTACACTATCATTTTATCTTTAACAAGCTATTTTCCTTCATCATTATCTAAATAATCAGGAATTCCGTCTCCATCAGTGTCATCTATAATCCCATCATTATTTGCATCATATTCATCAATAGTTAAAATTCCATCACCATCATCATCAGGATCTCTATAATTAGGTAAGCCATCTCCATCTGTGTCGTCGTCAGTAAAAATATGATTATTATTTACATCCTCATTAATAGTTTTAACTCCATCATAATCATGATCAGTAGTATTGTAAGTAGATAAGTTGATTTGAAAAATCAAAGGTGAGTATGCAGAGATTGATCCTGTACCACTATTATAGTAACCTAAAGCAGAAGGCATAATGACTGTACCTATGCCGTAATTACTTAACAAATAAGTCCCGTCATTGTTAGTAGAGATATCCCCTCTTTTAAGTAAAGTTGTAAATTCTTTAAAACCTCTGACTACGGAAGTATTATCAAGCCAAACAGGAGTCTTTCTAAAATCAAAAGTAGTGTTACCAAGGGTCAGACCTTTATATGCTACAAAAACAGAATCTGCAACAGTAGGATTATCCCCAGAACCTTCTCGATTAATGATATAATACATGTTGTGTTTAATAATTTCTCCGTCATCTCCTTCAATATCTATACTAATAGTTGACACTTGATTAAATAGAGGAATTTTATCACTATTATCGCCAGAAATTGTATCAATCAATAATTCTATGGTATTATCACTAGATAAATTTTGAAAATTTTCATAATTATAAAAGTGGGTCTGAAGAAACTCTACAATTGAATCATTCTCTAAAGCATATTGAGTCGCAATATCTTTTAAAGGAACATCTTCTAATGAAGAATCATCCTTAGAACAAGAGTAAATAAGTAAAATTAAAAAGAAATTATAAAAAATGTATTTGAAAAAATTTCTCATAAATGATATAAAATATGCCGCAAGATACAATTTTCTTATATTTTTGATATAATTTATATACATATTATTATCAAATGAGAATCGATAAATTTTTATGGTATTCTAGGATATACAAATCCAGAACGATTGCTAGTAATGCATGTAAAAAGGGACATATAAAAATAGATTTAAATTCCATAAAACCATCTTATGAAGTTTTTCCAAACACTATTATATATGTTAAAAAAAATCAAATTTTAAATCAATTTAAAATAATAGATCTACCAACTTCAAGAGTAGGCGCTAAAATAGTTGACATATACTTATTAAATATTACTTCAAAAATAGAATTAGAAAAAAAAGAAACATTATCGAATAATAAGACTAGTTTTAAATTTAAAGGAAAACCAAGTAAAAAAGAGAGAAGAGATATACAGGATTATCTAAATGAATAATTATCTTTATGAATAATAATTAATTTTGAATTCAAAATATAAAATACTAGAACAAGATCGTATTGATAAAATCATCAAAAGAATTTCATTTCAAATACATGAAAAAAATATAAATAACTCAAAAATTGTTTTAATTGGAGTTTTGAAAAACGGATTCACCTTATCTAACTTAATAGAAAAAGAATTAAAAAAAATATCAAAATCTGAAATTCAATGTTTTTCTATAAAAATTAACAAAAAAAAACCATTAAATTCAATTGAACTAAATTGTGATTTAACTGAACTTAAAAATAAATCAATAGTTTTAATTGACGATGTCTTAAACTCGGGCAAGACTTTGATGTATTGTGTTAAGTATTTATTAGACGTTCCTTTATCCAACTTCAATACTGCAGTTTTAATTGACAGAAATCATAAAATATTTCCAATTAAAATTGATTTTAAAGGCCTTTCTCTTTCAACAACAATTAAAGAAAATGTAACTGTAGTTTTCGAAAAGAATAACTCCTATGCATTTATAGATTAATCATTTTTATTATTTCTATTGATATTTCTGACACATTTTTTTCTTTAGAGTTTATTTTAAAAGTTGCTTTATTATAAAATGGTAGCCTTTCAAAAAGGTGCTTAGAAACATATTCTAGCATTTTATTTTCTGAATCAATTAAACTTAAAAGAGGTCTTTTTGATTTTTCTTTAAACAATCTAACAGCTAGTATGTTATTAGGAGTATTTATGAAACATATATTTTTAGTGTAATTTAATATTAAATTACTATTATCATAATAACAAGGGGTTCCGCCTCCCAATGATAAAATTAATTTTTCTTTAGAATCTAATAATTCTATCAAACAAATATGTTCGATTTTTCTAAATTCTAATTCACCATTTAAATTAAAAATATCTGAAATACTTCTACCCTCTCTTTTTACTATGTAATCATCTAGATCGATATGCTTTAAGCCTGCAAAATTAGCGATGTATTTCGCCACAGATGACTTTCCACAACCCATGTACCCTATAAGGATTATATGAGAGTTAACAGCAAGAGAATGTTTTTCCAAAATAAATATATATAATTCAACAAATTTATAAGAAATTCTCTTTGATTAATAAATTTATTGAACCTATATTTGCAGCCATTTGAAATCTAATTAAGATTTGGTAGCTCAGCTGGTAGAGCATCTCCCTTTTAAGGAGAGGGTCCTGGGTTCGAACCCCAGCCAAATCACTAAGACCTGGTAGCTCAGTTGGTAGAGCATCTCCCTTTTAAGGAGAGGGTCCTGGGTTCGAGCCCCAGCCAGGTCACTAGTTTATAGTTTTGCGCACGTGGCGGAACTGGTATACGCGCTAGGTTGAGGGCCTAGTGGGAATAACATCCCGTGGAGGTTCAAATCCTCTCGTGCGCACACTGTTTTTGTCTTAAATATATAATGAATAAAAATATTTTCATCATTGGATCTGGATTTTCGTCATTATCAGCTTCTTGTTACTTGGCTAAAGCCGGCTATAACGTTACAGTTATAGAAAAAAACAGTTCACTTGGAGGAAGAGCAAGACAATTCAAAAAAGATGGATTTACATTTGACATGGGTCCAAGTTGGTATTGGATGCCAGATGTATTTGATAGATTTTTTGCGGATTTCGATAAAAGCAGATCTGATTTCTATGACTTAGAAAAATTAAATCCAGCTTATAAAGTATTCTTTGGGGAAAATGACTCTATTTCTATTGCAGATTCTTTAGACAAAATTAAAGAAATATTTGAAAAAGAAGAAAAAGGTAGCTCTGTTCAATTAGAAAGGTTCATGGACGAAGCCAAAAATAATTATGATATAGCAGTTAAAGATATGTTATATAAAATGCCAGGAATTTCTCCTTTAGAACTTCTTACTAAGAAAACCATTTTTAAATTAAAATCATTTATAAGTAATATAAGAAGAGAAGTTGGGAAAAGTTTCAAAAGCCATAGGCTAAAAGCAATACTTGAATTCCCTGTTTTATTCTTAGGAGCAAAAGCTTCAAACACTCCTGCATTTTATAGCTTTATGAATTATGCAGATTTTGGATTAGGAACATGGCAACCAAAAAATGGTTTTTTTGATGTAGTTAGTGCAATGATAAAACTAGGAGAATCATTAGGTGTTAAATTTTTAACAAATTCTAATGTAGATTCAATTGAGGTTACAAATAAAGAAGTTGATACAGTTGTAATTAACGGAATAAAACATGATTGTAGTTTAATTATATCTGGAGCCGATTATGCTCACACTGAAAGTCTATTAGATCAAAAACACAGACAATACACTGACAAATACTGGTCTAAAAAAACTTGGGCTCCTTCTTCCCTTTTATTTTATGTTGGATTTGATAAAAAAGTTACAAAAGTTGCACATCATAATCTATTTTTCGATACAAACTTTGAAAAACACGCACAAGATATTTATGATCATCCTAAGTGGACAAAAGATCCTCTTTTTTATGCAAACTTTACTTCAATTACAAATCCTAACACCGCACCAAATGGCTGTGAAAATGGATTCTTTTTGATTCCAATTGCAACGAACTTAGAAGATAATGAAGACATAAGGAATAAATATTTCGATATTATAATAGAAAGACTAGAAAAGCTAATAGGTCAAAAATTAAAAAAACATATTCTATTTAAAAAAAGTTTTTGTGTTAATGATTTTAAAAAAGAATATAATTCCTATGGAGGAAATGCTTATGGTTTAGCTAACACATTAATGCAAACTGCCTTTTTAAGGCCTAAACTAATGAGTAAAAAAGTTAAAAATTTGTACTTTAGCGGACAATTAACTGTACCGGGACCAGGAGTTCCTCCAGCTATTGTTTCTGGAAAATTAGTAGCTGAATTAATAATAAAAAATGAAAAAAATATTTGATAATGTTTCTGAAATATGCTCTAAGGCAGTAACAGAATCCTATAGTACTTCCTTTTCTCTTGCAACTAAAATGCTATCTACAGCAATTAGACAAGATATATATAATATTTATGGCTTTGTTAGATTTGCAGATGAAATAGTTGATAGTTTTCACGAATACAATAAAGAAGAATTACTTAATAATTTTGAAAAAGAATTAAGATATTCAATAACTAACAAAATAAGTTTAAACCCAATTTTAAATTCTTTTCAAAAAACATTATTAAAATATGATATAGATATTGAGTTGGTAAATAGTTTTTTAAAAAGCATGAAATGGGATTTAGATAAAAAAGTATATCTTAACAAGCAAGAATTTGATGATTATATTTACGGATCTGCAGACGTAATAGGTTTAATGTGTCTTAAAGTTTTTGTTAATGGAGAGAAAAAGAAATTTAATCAATTAAAACCGTTCGCTATGTCTCTTGGGTCGGCATTTCAAAAAGTTAATTTCTTAAGAGATCTTAAAGCAGACCATGAAAGTCTTAATAGATCTTATTTTCCTAATTTAAACATTGACAAGTTTGATGAAAAATCAAAACAGTTTATTTTAAACGATATTGATAAAGACTTTACAAATGCCTTAAAAGGAATATTATTGTTACCCCCATCGGCAAAATTCGGAGTATATATAGCATATAAATATTATTTAAAACTTCTTAATAAATTAAGAAAGACTGATCCTTTAGAAATTAAAAACGATAGAATAAGGTTACCTAATTATCAGAAAATTAATGTTCTAGCTAGGTCTTATGTTAGATATCAATTAAATATTTTATAAAATGAATACTTTTTTATGGATTTCGACTTTAATATTTACATTTTGCCTAATGGAATTCATGGCATGGTTTTCACATAAATATATAATGCATGGTTTTCTTTGGTATCTTCATAAAGATCACCATAAAAAAGATCATAATTCTAAGTTTGAAAGAAATGATCTTTTCGGAGTAAAATATGCTGCGATCAGTATATTATTTATTATGTTATGGGGAGAGTTAGATTTTTGGTATGGCCTTCCAATTGGTATAGGTATTTTTCTTTATGGTGTTGCATACTTCACTGTTCATGATATTTTTATTCATCAAAGAATTAAAGTATTAAGAAATATTGATAATAAATATGCTAAAGGACTTAGAAGAGCACATAAGATTCATCACAAACATTTAGGAAAAGAGAAAGGTGAATGTTTTGGAATGCTCGTTGTTCCAAGAAAATATTTTAAATAAGAGCCATTTTAATAGCTGCTATTGCAGCTTCAGAACCTTTGTTTCCGTATTTACCCCCACTCCTATCAATAGATTGTTGCATGTTATCATCTGTTAAAACGCAAAAAATGACTGGACATTTACCAGAAATATTCAAGTCTTTAATACCAATAGAAGTTGCATTACATATGAAATCAAAATGCATAGTTTCTCCTCTTATTACACTTCCAATTGCAATCACAGAATTAACATCTTGTAATTGTAATTTTTTACTAGCATAAATAAGCTCAAAACTTCCAGGCACATGTGATATAATAATATTATCTTCTAAAACCCCTTTAGATTTCAAAAGGTCAATACAACCTGAAAGTAGATTGTCTGTAATTTCTTTATTCCAGTTTGAAACAGCAATTCCAAATTTTAAATTAGTAGCATCAGGTATTTTACTTAAATCAATGTTATTTAGATTATTGAAAGCTGATGACATTTTTAATTTATAAAGAATTTTTTTCTATTTGAATATCTATTAAAAATGATTCAGCAGATTTGGGATAATCCACTTTTATTGATTCATAATACTTTAAAGCATTTTTTTTATTTCCTAATAAAGTTGCGATATTACCTGCTTTTAATAAAAATTTCGGAGTGGTAAAGTCATTTGAACTTGAGTTTGCTGCAGATCTATAAGCATCTAAAGCATCGTCTAATTGATCAAGCTCAGCAAATGAATCTCCTATAGATCCTATTGCTAAAGCTTTTAAAATTTCATCATCACTATCAAAATCCTTTAAGTACTCTATTGAATTTTTAAAATCATTTAAATGATAATACGCCATACCTGCACTATAAATAGAAATATCTGCAGCATCAGTCCCAGAGTAATTACTTATAATATCTAAAAAACCATACTTTCCATCAGCTCCATTAAGAGATAATAAAAATAAAGAGTCGCTTTTTTCTGAATTAATTAAAGCTTGACTAAAATAATTTTGCGCTGTAAAAAGTTCGTTATTTGCTTCATTAGACATTGGCTCAACAATCAGTTTTGAGTAACCCAATAAAACTAGGACAACAGTAACAGTGATACCAACAAAACCAATAATATAGTTTTGATATTTAGAAACAACTTGCTCTGTTCTAGATGCACTTTGGTCTAATGTTTCGAAAACTTCAGCTGTTGTACTTTCATTTTTCTTTGAATCTAATTTATTTGATTTAGATTTAAATCCTTTTTTATTATAAGTTGCCATGATCTATTATTAATAGTTGGGTAAAAATAAAATTTTATTCCAATGATTTAAGAGAAAAAACTAATTATTTTTATATAATTTGCATATGGTTCTATAATTTGACTTAAAATTAATAATGAAATCTTTAATTCTTAATAAATTATCATTGATAAATTACAAAAATATTTTGTCAAATGATTTTATTCTTGATAGTAAAATAAACTGTTTTGTTGGAAATAATGGAGTTGGAAAAACTAATATTCTAGATTCCATTTATCATTTAGCGATGAGTAAAAGCTATTTTCACTCAGTAAGTTCTCAGACAGTAAATCATAATGCTGAATTTATGCTAATTGAAGGTGATTTTAATAAAGGAAATAAAATTGAAAATATTATATGTAGCTTAAAAAAAGGTCAAAAGAAAACATTAAAAAGAAACAATAAAATTTACAAAAGATTTTCAGATCATATTGGTTTAATCCCTATCGTAATGATTTCTCCTTATGATAGAGATTTAATTCAAGAAGGCAGTTCAAATAGAAGAAAATTTATTGACAATGTTATTTCCCAAAACAATAAAACTTACCTAGATCTTATAATTACTTATCAAAAAATACTGTTTCAAAGAAATGCATTATTGAAGTTTTTTAGAAAAAAACAAACTTTCGACATAGACATTCTTAAAGTCTATGACAATCAACTTTCTGAACTTAGTATTCCAATACACAAAACTAGATTAGAGTTTTTCGAAAATTTTGTTCCTGTTTTTATAAAAAGATATAATTCAATTAGTCAAAACAAGGAGACGGTTAATATAACTTATGACAGTCAGCTTAATCATGAATCATTAATTTTTTTATTAAATAATAGCCTAGAAAAAGACAGAATTCTTCAATACACAAATTGCGGAATACATAAAGATGATTTAATTTTTGAAATAGATAATTTTCCTGTCAAAAAATTCGGAAGTCAAGGTCAACAAAAATCTTTTTTAATAGCATTAAAGTTAGCCCAATTTGACTATTTAAAAACTGAATTAAACTCACCTCCAATACTTCTTTTAGATGATATTTTTGATAAACTGGATAATAATAGAGTAAAGCAGCTTATACAGTTAGTAAATAATGATGAATTTGGACAGATATTTATTTCTGATACAGATTATGAAAGAACTGAAGATATAATAAAAGAAATTGATTCTTCATATAAAATATTTAAACTATGAAAAGAAATTTTAAGTCTAAAAGTATTAAGACAATTTTAGATAATATGATTTCAGGATCAAACACCTTAAATTCTGGACTAAATAATGTGAAAATTCAAAAACTGTGGGAAGAAACAATGGGAACTAATGTCAATTCTTACACCAACGAAGTTATTCTAAAAAACAAAACGCTATATGTTAATATATCATCCTCAGCTCTAAGACAAGAACTTAGCTATGGTAAAGAAAAAATAGTAGATCTAATAAATAAAGAAATAGGTAACGTAATCATAACTAAAATAGTTTTAAGATAAAATTTCTTCATTTGAAAAATGGAAAGCACCTTCAATCATAGCATTTTCATCACTGTCAGAACCATGAACTGCATTTTCACCCATTGATGTAGCAAATAAGTTTCTTATAGTACCCTCTTTAGCTTCAGATGGATTTGTAGACCCAATAAGTTCTCTAAAATCTTCAACTGCATTATCTTTTTCTAAAATAGCAGCAACAATTGCCCCTCTACTCATAAAAGTAACTAGTTCATTAAAAAAAGGACGTTCACTGTGTTCCTTATAGAAATTTTGAGCTTTTTCTAAACTAAGCACAGTTAATTTCATTGCAATAATTTTAAACCCTGCTGAATTAATTTTTTCAAGAATTGCGCCTGTGTGTCCATTTTCAACAGCATCAGGTTTTATCATTGTAAAAGTTCTATTTCTCATTGTAGATTTTTTTTGCAAAACTAATAAAAAAATCTAGTTCATCATCATAATACATTATTTGTATTTTTACAAAATGATAGATATCATAATTATAGGAACTGGCAATATTTCATATCATTTTAGTGAAGTGATTTTAAAAAAAAATAATCTTCGATTAATAGAAATATGTGGAAGAAGAAATAGTATTCCTGAGTGTTTTGACAAATCCATTTCTTACTCTAATGATATAAGTAGGATTCAATCTGCTGATATATACCTGATTTGTGTTTCAGATGATGCTATTGACTCTGTTAATAGTCAATTGAATGTTAATGAAGAAAGCATAGTTATTCATTCATCTGGTTCTACAGAAATGAACTGTTTGTCAAAGCATAAAAAATACGGAGTATTATATCCTCTTCAAACATTTAGCCTTAAAAGTAAAGTTGATTTTAACAACATACCAATTATAGTTGAAGCCAGTGCAAATGACGAATTAATCAGAATCAAAGAGCTTAGCTCTATTTTATCAAAAAAGGTAATAGAATGTAATAGTACACAAAGGTTGTCCATACATATATCTGCAGTTTTTGCCAACAACTTCTCTAATCACATGAATGTAATCGCCGAAGAAATTTTAGAAGCCAATAATGTTGATCCAAATATTTTAAAGCCTTTAATTTTAGAAACATCTAAAAAAACTCAGTATTTAAAGTTTAAAGAAGCACAAACAGGACCTGCTAAAAGAAATGATCAAATAACAATTGAAAAACACTTAATTTTATTAAAAGAAACTAAGCACTTTGAGATGTACAAAAAGATAACCGAAGAAATAATAAAATCAAATCATGAACTATAAAAAAAAATTGTATAAAATAAAAAATTTCATATTTGACCTTGACGGAGTATTTACAGACGGTTTGATTATAGTTGATTCAAACGGAAAAGAATCTAGGTGCTTTAACACTAAAGATGGGATTGCAGTAAAACTCGCAACTGAAAACGGATACAATGTTGCAATTATATCAGGAGCAAATAACGAAGGTGTACGCGCAAGATTAAATAGATTAGGAGTTGAAAATATATTTCTTGGATCTAAAGACAAGTCTAAAGATCTAATTAATTTTGCTAAAATTAATAACATTTCATTAAAGGAAACAGTCTACATGGGTGATGATTTACCTGATTTAGAGCCTATGAATCTTGTGGAATTAAAAACCTGTCCAAACGATGCCGTTCCTGATATTAGAAATATTTGTGACTATGTATCTCCGAACAAAGGAGGAAAGGGATGTGTTCGAGATATAATCGAGCAAGTTTTAAAAGTTCAAGGTAAATGGATTTTAAATAAATCTAATCAAAATATATAATATTAATGTTTTTTAAAAAATTAGAAAAATACAAAGTTTTACTAGCGTCGAGGTCTAAAAGAAGACACGAATTGTTAAATGGTCTTAAAGTCAAGTTTGAATTCATTGCTCAAGAAGTTGATGAGTCTTATCCTGAAAAATTAAAAAAACATGAAATCACAGATTATTTAGCAAAAAAAAAATCTATTCAATTAAAAAAATTATTAAAAAAGAATGAATTGTTAATTACTGCAGATACAATCGTCTGGTTTAACAACTCCGCTTTAGGAAAACCAAAAAATCGAAATGAAGCTGTTAATATGATAAAATATTTAAGTAATAATTCACATGAAGTCATTTCATCAGTCTGCATTTCAACTAATAAAACTCAAACAATAATTAATGAATCAACTAAGGTTTATTTTGAAAAATTAAGCGATAATGATACAACATATTACGCGTCTAATTATGACGTGCTAGATAGAGCTGGAAGTTATGGAATACAAGATTACATTGGATATCTAGGGATTTCAAGAATAGATGGATGTTATAATAATGTTTTAGGTTTTCCAACTAGCTTGTTTTGTAAAACAATTAATAAGATGAAATTATAGGTAATGTTCAAATGGGATAAATCATATACTATTATTATTGTAGCTAATGTTATATATGTCTTTTGTTTTTGGTTACTAACACTTAAATTCTCATAAAAATGGCAGGAATTGATTGGTTAGTTCTTTCTGGAACTTTGATTTTTATAGTAGCGTACGGAGTTATAAAAACAAGGAAATTCAACTCATTAAAAGATCATTTAAAAGGAGGAAATTCTTCTAACTGGTGGACAATCGGATTGTCTGTTATGGCTACGCAAGCAAGTGCTATTACATTTTTATCTACGCCTGGACAAGCATTTCACGATGGAATGGGATTTGTTCAGTTTTACTTTGGGTTACCATTAGCAATGATTGTAATTTGTATGGTTTTCATACCCATATATCATAAACTAAAAGTTTACACAGCTTATGAGTTTTTAGAGCAACGTTTTGATCTAAAAACAAGAACTCTTGCGGCATTACTATTTTTAATTCAAAGAGGATTAGCTGCTGGAATAACAATATTTGCACCCGCAATTATTCTTTCTACAATATTAGGTTGGGATTTAAAATTATTAAATGTTACCATTGGGGTTTTGGTGATTATTTATACAGTAAGTGGAGGAACTAAAGCTGTGAGTATCACACAAAAACAACAAATGTTTGTGATTATGAGCGGAATGTTCATTGCATTTTTTATCATATTGAACTCATTACCAGAAGATATTAATTTCTCAAATGCTATTGATATAGCTGGAATTGGTGGTAAAATGAAAGTTTTAGATTTTTCATTTGATATAAATGAAAGATATACATTTTGGAGTGGGATTACTGGAGGTTTATTTTTAGCTCTTTCATATTTTGGGACTGATCAGAGTCAGGTCCAAAGATACCTGTCTGGAAAATCTATTAGAGAAAGTCAACTAGGCTTAATGTTTAATGCAGTTTTAAAAATACCAATGCAGTTTTTTATTCTATTAGTTGGTGTAATGGTTTTTGTTTTTTTTGAATTTAATCAAGCTCCAATTAATTTTAATCCTCAAGTTGTTGAATATTTAGAGCAAAGCAAAGATCCTTATTACTTAACTCAAAAAGAAAACTATGTAAAAATTAAAAATGACAAAAAGGAATTACAATATAGTTATGTTAAATCAAAAAATACTGGAAATAACACACTTGAAATTAAAAATAAAATTATTGAGTTGCAGATATTAGAAAAAAATAGTAGAGAAAATATTAAAGAAATCATAACTCAAAAAAATTCAGATTTAGAAACTAATGATAAAGATTATGTCTTTATTTATTTTATTTTAAACTATTTACCAAAAGGTATTATAGGCTTGCTTCTAGCTGTTATATTAAGTGCTGCCATGTCATCTACTGCTTCCGAACTAAACGCGCTATCTACTACAACAGTTATAGACCTATATAAAAGAAATCACAATAAAAATAAAAGTGAAACACATTACTTAAAGGCTTCTAAATGGTTCACTATCATGTGGGGAATTATAGCTATAATTTTCGCAAGTTTCGGAACATTATTCGAAAATTTAATTCAATTAGTAAATCTTATTGGCTCAATATTTTATGGAACAATTTTAGGAATATTTTTAGTAGCGTTCTTTATTAAAAAAGTTAAAGGAAATGCTGTTTTTTATTCAGCTTGTATTTCTCAAACTTTTATATTTTTAATATATGCTTTAACAACAGTAGGGTATTTATGGTTAAATTTTATAGGTGCTTTTTTTACAATAATATCGGCCATTATAATTCAAAAAATGATGCGAAAAGATTAGTTAGATTGAATAAAATATAAGGTTTGTTTAAGGGTTTTAATTGAATCGGTAATTTTAGTTTCTTTAGCTAAACTTAAACCAAGTTTAGCAGCTTCTTCTGCTCCTATCTTGTCTCCATAAGCAAAATAAATTAAAGCTTTTTGATTTAACATCCAGTATGGAACCTCATCTCTAAGCTCAAAACACTTATCAATCCAAGTTTTAGCCATATTTATATCAAAACTTTCTTCTAAATAAAAAACAGCTGAATTATAATAATCTTGAGATTTAGGATTATTATTCAAAGTTTTTTTTATGCTTGAAATTACCTTGTCATTAGTCATAGAATTTATTACAAAAGAAACGATAGTGTTTTCCCAAAAAACATCTAATGTTGCTCCATTATTACTCAAATTATTAAGTGCAATAGTGAAAGTTTCAATTTGAAAGGGAAGATCATAGGAATTAGCTACGATATTCAACGCTACTAGACTTTTATTCCATTTTTTTGGAAGTCCCCAGTTATCTGATTTTTTATATAATATTAATTCCCAAGAATCAATTGAAGGTCTAGTATAAATTGAGTAAGTACCTTTAGAAACTTTTGAGCCTCCGACTCTTACATCATCGCTAAAAGTTATTTTGGAATTTTGATTAGCCCCCGTCCTCCACAACTCATTATAAGAAATAAGACTACCAAATATTTCTCTTCCTTTCATAGATGGCCTAGAGTATTCAATAGTTACGTCAACCAAACCGACTTTTTGTACAGTAGTCGAAAAAGGACTAGGTTGAGGAGTTTGAATTTGAGAAAAAGAAACGAAAAAAATTAACAAAAAAATTGATGAAGTAATAAAATATTTTTTCATAATAAGTTTTAGATATACACAAATCTATTAAATCTATTTAAATAAGATGACAATAATAATTAAATCAGTTAATTTTGATTTTAAAATAAAAATATTGAAAATATACCAACTTAAAACAAAACAAAAACTACCTATTTCTTTAGATAAAGCTTGGAGTTTCCTTAGTGACCCCAAAAACCTAAAAGAAATTACACCAGATAAAATGAATTTCAGAATATTAAGCGGAGCTGATAGGTCCATATATGCAGGACAAATTATTCAATATAAGGTTACTCCAATGTTAGGGATTACTACAAAATGGGTGACAGAAATAACTCATGTAAAGGACAAAGAATATTTTGTTGACGAACAAAGATTTGGCCCTTATTCTTTATGGCACCACAAACATTTTGTTAAAGAGATCGATGGAGGAATAGAAATGGAAGATATAATTGATTATAAAGTTCCTTTTGGGATATTTGGACAAATAGCACATATATTATATGTTAAAAATAAGTTGAAACAAATTTTTAAATACAGAGAAAATAAATTAAACAAAATTTTTGGAAAAATTTAATTATGAAAAAAAATATTTTATTTATTGGAGGATCTACTGGAATTGGGCTGGAGACAATTAAGTTATTGCACGAAAAACATAATTTGATTGTAGCATGTAGAACAGAAGAAAATTTTAGTGATTTAAATGTGAAATATTTAAAATTCGATGCTTTGAATGATGAGTTAGATATAGAGGAAATTCCTGAAACATTAGATGGGTTTGCATACTTCCCTGGAAGTATAAACTTAAGGCCTTTTAAAGGGTTAAAGCTTAGTACTTTTGAAGAAGATTTAAATATCAATTTTTTATCAATGGTTAAAATACTACAAAAAGTTTTAAATAATTTGAAAAAATCCACCAGTTCAAGTGTAGTTCTTTACAGCACAGTAGCAGTTAAGGTCGGTATGCCATTCCATAGCAGTGTAAGTGCTTCAAAAGGAGCAATTGAGGGCTTTTCTAAATCTTTAGCTTCGGAATTAGCTCCCGACATTAGAGTTAATGTAATAGCTCCTTCTCTAACTGATACTCCAATGGCTAGTAGGTTTCTAAATAATGACCTTAAAAAAGAAAAAGTGAGTAACAGGCACCCATTAAAAAGACATGGTCATGCAAAAGACATAGCAAATTCTACTGCTTTTCTGTTAAGTGATGAAAGTTCATGGGTTACTGGGCAAATACTAGGCGTTGATGGTGGAATGTCTACACTAAACACATCTAATTGAACGATAAAACGGTAATTTTTTGGTTCAGAAGAGACCTTCGATTAAATGATAATACCGGATTATATCATTCTTTAAAAGAGAACTCCAAGGTATTACCAATTTTCATTTACGATAAAAACACTTTAAGTAAACTTAACAGTTCTGATCATAGACTAGATTTTATTCAATCTTCAATAAATGATATTAATCTAATATTAAATAAAAAAAATAAATCTTTATCAACCTATTACGGAAATCCATTAGATGTTTTTTTAACATTAATTAAAAAGTATAATATTTCTAAAGTATACACTAACAGTGATTACACTCCTTATTCAATCCATAGGGATATTAAAATTCAAGAATTACTTGAATCAAAAAATATTGAATTCAAAAGCTATAAAGACCATGTTTTATTTGAAAAGTCAGAAATAGTAAAAAATGACAACACACCCTATAAAGTGTACACCCCATATTCTAGGAAATGGTTGTTAAAAATGTCAGAAATAAACATTGAGTATTTCAATTCAGAAGAAAATATAAAAAATTTATGGGTTGGAGAAAAAGATAATATTACAATTGAAAAAATTGGTTTTAAAAAAAATAGTTTAAAACCATTAGAATTAAATTTATCAACTCGAATCATCGAAGAGTATGAAGAAACTAGAAATTTTCCATCAATTAACGGTACATCAAAAATCGGATTACATCTAAGATTCGGTACAATCAGTATTAGAAAAATGATTAAAAAAGCTAAATCATCTCAAAACATAACGTTTTTAAAAGAATTAATTTGGAGAGAGTTTTTTCAACAAATACTATATCATTTTCCGACGACAGTTAACAAAAGCTTTAAACCTAAGTATGACAGAATTGAATGGGTTAATAATGAAGAACAATTTAAAAAATGGTGTATTGGTGAAACAGGTTACCCTTTAGTTGACGCAGGAATGAGAGAATTAAACGAAACAGGCTTCATGCACAACAGGGTAAGAATGTTAGTTGGAAGTTTTTTATGCAAACACCTATTAATTGATTGGAGGTGGGGTGAAGCATATTTTGCTGAAAAACTATATGATTATGAAACAGCTAGCAATGTAGGTAATTGGCAATGGGTTGCAGGTTGCGGAGTTGATGCTTCGCCATATTTTAGAATTTTTAATCCTCATGAACAGATTAAGAAATTTGACAAACTCTTAAGTTATACAAAAAAATGGGTCCCAGAATTCGATAAAGATCAATATGTTAAACCTATTGTTGATCATAAAGAAGCCAGAGAAAGATGTTTAGTCACGTATAAAAAAGCATTAAACAATTGAATAGCGTAAATATAATTTTTCCAAACCAGCTTTTTAAAAAAAGTGAACTTATTAATAATCAGGTGGCCCCTGGTTCGAGCCCAGGTGGGACCACAGAAACCACTCTATTTCAGGGTGGTTTTTTTTTGAATTAGATTGAATGTAAATAACTAACAAACAATACTTTATGTGTTTTTTATTTTCTTTTTCTCTATGATAAAAGATAAATTTCTTCTTCATACTTAAGACAACCCCATGATTATGCATCATTAGATTTTTGTCAATATTGTCCAATATTTGTTCTTTTTATCACATTTGTTTGCAATTTGCAAACAAATGTGCATGCTTAAGATGTTAATTTTTAAAGTAAGTCATATTGTGTAAATCTCTTAGGTTACCAGTGACTTTAGTTAACTTCTTTAACACCTTTGAAAAATCCAATTGTAAAATCTACAATCCATTTTAGAGTTAAAAAACCAAACTATAAACATAAATCGTCAGCAAAAAGTGTACTGATTTAGACAAAAATTAAGAGAGTGTTTTTAAAATTAATAACTTTGAATTAATAACTAAAGAATCCTTACAAAAATTATACTTTTGTTTTAGGATGTGTATAAAATATTATATTTGAAAATAAATAAAGTCTAACGTTTGTCAGACAAAGCGCCCTGATTTAGGGTTGATAAGTCTGACTTTGTCAGACCTATATACTAGTTAGCGGTCAGCATAAAAGACGACACAACAAGAAAAAAAATGACATTAGTTGACTTCCCAACAATAAAGACAGAAAGACTTTTGCTAAGACATTTTGTTGAAAGTGACTTAGAGAACGTTTATAAAGGACTTTCAGACCCAGAAATCATAAAGTATTATGGGGTAAGTTACAATACACTTGAAGACACTAAAGAACAAATGAAATTTTTCGCGGACTTAGAAAAAGAAAAGACAGGTATTTGGTGGGCAGTCTGCTCTTTAGACAATAGAATATTTTACGGAGCAGGCGGATTAAACAGTTTAAGCAAAGAACATAAGAAAGCAGAAATCGGATTTTGGCTTTTGACAGAATTTTGGGGACAAGGAATAATGACAGAAGTAATGCTAATAATTTGTAAATACGGTTTTGACAACTTAGGGCTGCATAGAATTGAAGGACTTGTAGAAACAAACAACTTAAACTGCAAAAAGGCAATGAAAAAACTCGACTTTAATCACGAAGGAACAATGAAAGACTGTGAAGTAAAGAATGGAAAGTTTATAAGTTTGGACATTTACGCAAAACTTAAAACTGAATGACAACGGACGACAAAATAGAATGCCGAACCGATAACAGGCGTTTGGCTCAATGGCGGGTGAGGTGGTTAATTGAACATTCTACCTCGCATCAACTTTTGTGGCATATTGACAGTTTTGTGCTCCGAAATCCGCCACTGCGCCAAGCGCCAAACCGTTGGCATTAATTAAAAAAACATATCATTGAGACAAGTAACAATTTCCATAGCAGTACTATTTCTAACTTTCTCGGCATATTGTCAAGTTGACAAATCGGATGATTTGTTTAATACTATCAAAAAAAACGACAGCCTGCTTTTTGATGTCGGATTCAACACTTGTAATATTGAAATACTTCAGAATTTAATAAGTCAGGAATTCACATTTTTTCACGACCAGTCAGGAATAACTAAAACGAAAGACGCTTTCATAGAAAGTGTTCAAAATGGACTTTGCAAACTACCCTACAAAGCTATTAGAACCTTAAACCAAAGTTCAATATCCATTTATCCACTAAATAGCAACGATACCATTTATGGTGCAATCCAAAATGGGGACCATAGTTTTTATGCGCTAGAAGGAAATAACCAAAAATATTTGACTAGTACAGCAAAGTTCACTCATGTGTGGGTCATTGAAAATGGTGAGTGGAAATTGCGTTCTGTATTAAGTTTCGATCACAAAGACGTAGAAAAAAAAGAAAGTAAAAACAGCCTTTTCATTGACAATGAAGCAACTGAAAATTGGTTGAAACAAAAAAAAATTCCGTCTGTAGGTATTGGCTTTATTGACAAAGGACAAATCGTACAAACAAGCGTTTTTGGTGAATTGGAACAAGGTCAACCAGCTCCACTAAATACAATTTGGAATGTAGCTTCAATGACTAAACCAATTACTGCAGTAATAACATTGACACTAGTTGACCAAGGACTGTGGAGTCTTGACGAACCTATTTACAAGTATTATATCGACCCTGATGTGGCGAATGACACCAATTCAAAACTTTTAACTACAAGAATGATTCTAAGTCATCAGTCAGGCTTTACCAATTGGAAAGGAAATAGTTCGGATGGAAAACTCAAATTTGAATTTGAACCAGGAACAAAGTATCAATATTCAGGAGAGGGATATGAGTATTTAAGAAAAGCGTTGGAAGCTAAATTTCACAAAAGCTTCGAAAAACTCGCTCAAGAATTAGTTTTTAATCCACTCGAGATGAATAACACACAACTTGTTTGGAGTGAATCCATGGAAATTAAACCGTTTGCAAAATGGCACAATTCAGAATATGAGCTTTATGAAACTGATAAATACTTTATAGCCAATGCTGCAGATAATCTATTAACAACAGTAGAAGATTATTCAAAGTTCATGCTTTACATCCTCCAAGGAGCAGGTGTTTCTGAAAGTCTTCAAAAAGAAATGAGTGCCGCCCAAGTTAGAGTTAGTTCATTCAAACACTTTGGACTAGGTTGGTGGGTTGATGAAAAAATAAATGATAACGATGACTTTGCTATCGTCCTTGCAGGAGATGATATTGGTGTGCATTGTATTGCTTTTATACTACCACATTCAGAAAAAGGACTTTTAATTTTCACCAATAGTGATAACGGAACAGATGCATACATGGAAATAATAAACCAGTATCTTGAAAATGATGCTGAAGGCATAATCCGAGCTGAAATGAATAAATAACTAATGCCAACAATGGCTAAGAAAACATAGGGCAGATAAGGCTTTCCGAAAGGTTCGTTCATTTAGCAAACTTCGGTTTTAGTGGACAAGTAATCGCTTCGAAAGCCCTACGTTTCTTAGCCGAGACCGTTAGTGGTCATTTAAAATTAAAAACAATAATACTCAAAAGCAATGAAAATTTACATCTTCACATTTATTACAATATTCACATTAGTTAGTACTATTTGTAATTCTCAGGTAACAATATCCGAAGAAATTAAAAAAAACATCAAGGCAAGGACTGAAAATGGTATAAACACAGGAATAGTTGTTGGAGTTATTACACCTGATGGAGTTATATATTTTAGCTCTGGTGTAAAATCATTAAAAACGAATGAACCTGTAGATCATAATTCTGTTTTTGAAATCGGGTCTATTTCTAAAACATTCACTGGAATTCTATTGGCCGATATGGTAATAAAAAATGATCTTAAATTAAACACATCTGTTCAAACTCTTCTACCCCTTGGAGTTGCATGCCCTACTTATAAAAGTGATTCAATCAAATTAATCAATCTCTCTAATCACACTTCATCACTACCTAGATTACCTGATAATTTTAGGCCGAGTAACGATGGAAATCCTTATGCGGATTACACAGAAAAACAATTGTATGATTTCTTAAATGGGTATAAACTTAATAGAGATATTGGATCACAATATGAATATTCCAATTATGCTCAAGGCTTGTTGGGATATATATTGGCTAGTAAAAAAAACATAAGCTATGAAGAATTATTGTTAGAAGTTATTACGAAACCTTTAGGTATTGAAAATACTCGGATTACTTTAACATCTAATATGAAAAATGCACTAGCATTAGGGCATAGTGAAGGTATCGAAGTCGAAAATTGGGATATACCTACTCTTGCTGGAGCTGGTGCTATCCGATCTACAACTGTCGACATGATAAAGTACCTAACTGCAAACATGGGATTAGAAAAAAGCAACCTTTATCCTGCAATGCAACTATCGCACAAAAATACATTTGAATTGGACTCCAATATGAGTGTTGGATTAGGTTGGCACATCAAAAAACTAGATGGAAAGGAATATGTTTGGCACAATGGAGGGACAGGAGGTTACCGATCATTTACAGGATTTTCAAAAGATGGCAATATAGGAGTCGTAGTTCTAACAAATTCTACTGAGGGAGTTGATGATATTGGTTTTCATTTATTGAACCCAATAGCCATTTTGCAGAATCCAAAACCTTCTATTGCAATTAAAATAAAGCAAAATTTAGAGCAAGAGGGCGCTGAAAAAGCAATTAAAACGTATTGGGACTTGAAAAAGAATCAAGAGAAAGAATTCGATTTTAGTGAGGAAAAATTAAACATATTGGGATACTACTATTTGAAAATAGAGGACATAAAAAAAGCAATCTCAATTTTCGAATTAAATACAGAGGCATATCCAAAATCTTCAAATGTTTATAATAGTTATGCAGAAGCCCTGATAAAAAACAATGAAAATGAAAAAGCAATAATCAATCTCAAAAAATCAATTGAACTTAATCCAGGAAACTATGAAAGTATAAGAATGCTAAAAGAAATAGGAATAGATACAGATACCTTGATAAAAAAAGTGATAGTTGACGAAGCCATTTTGCAAAAGTATGTAGGCCTATATGAATTAGCTCCTGGTTTTGTATTAACCATCAGTAAAAAGGGTAGTCAATTGAAAGCACAAGCAACAGGTCAAGGAGAAAATCCTATATTTCCTAAATCCCAAAACGAATTTTATTTAGAGATGGTAGAGGCGGTACTTACATTTAACGTAAATAAAGCTGGAGAAGTCCAAAGTGTGACTTTACTTCAAGGGGGCCATGAAATTATTGGAAAAAGGTTAGTGGAATCTAAAAATTAAATCTCTTAAGTCCATATAAAGAAAAAACGAACCACTAACACACAGTAAGCAAAATGGCGCATATACATAC
Source organism: Bacteroidota bacterium (assembly GCA_027619415.1). Taxonomy (GTDB): domain Bacteria; phylum Bacteroidota; class Bacteroidia; order Flavobacteriales; family Flavobacteriaceae; genus MAG-121220-bin8. The sequence continues at coordinate 775 of JAQCFO010000021.1, read as the reverse complement.
TCGAGAGAAAGCGCCACATTGCCTACTGCGAAAACGTTAGCAGTCAGCTTAGGACGACACAGCTAGACAAGAAAAATAAGTGAAAATGATGACAACAGAAGTTACAATAAAAACCAACAGACTTTTGCTAAGGCAATTTGTGGACAACGACATTGAAAATGTTTTTAAAGGACTTTCACACCCTAAAATAATCAAACATTACGGAATTAGTTTTGACAGTATAGAAGCAACAAAAGAACAAATGTCTTGGTTTGCTGACCTTAAAAAAGACGGAACAGGAATGTGGTTTGCTGTTTGTTCGTTAGACAACAAAACTTTTTACGGTGCAGGCGGACTTAACGGTATAAGCAAGGAACATAAAAAAGCTGAAATTGGTTTTTGGTTGTTGCCCGACTATTGGGGACAAGGAATAATGAAAGAAGCAATGCCACAAATCTGTGACTTTGGTTTTAACAAACTCGGACTTCACAGAATTGAAGGCTTTGTAGAAGCCGAAAATATTAATTGTAAAAACGCAATGGCTAAACTTGACTTTCAATCCGAAGGTACAATGAGAGACTGTGAAATTAAGAACGGGAAATTTATAAGTTTGGATATTTACGCTAAACTTTAAACTAATGAAAATTAAAGACAGAAATGAATGCCGAACCGCTAACAGCCGTTTTGCAAAAGCGGGGGTTTCGTGCTTCTATGACAGTGAAGTGCTAAATTCAATATTATATAGCTAAGAAGGAGCTACAAAATGAGAAGGGCTTAGATAAGTATATAGATATGA
>JAQCFO010000051.1 GCA_027619415.1 Bacteroidota bacterium | reverse complement strand
TCTTGTTTTTTAGGCCATGAGTTATTAGATGTGTCTATATCATGGTACAACTTTAATATTTTTAAGTTTATTTATAGTTTTTTACAAAATAGGGCTTCCTTCAATATACCTTAATCTATTTGTTGGATTTATTACATTGTTTTTTCTGACTATACTTTTCAGTAAACAAACAATAATATTAGCAATTTTATTTCTTTCTATTATATTGATTTTATTTATGAGATCATATAATAGGTTAATTAAAAAAATTCTGATATATAGTTTTATTTTTTCTGTTTTTACTTTTTCAGTTGACTTAATTTTTAATAATATATTTGAACAGCATCACAGAGATAGATTCAATATAGTAATGGGATTAAAGCAAGATGATAGAGGGATTGGTTATAATACTAATCAATCTATAATTGCATTCGCTTCAGGAGGAATTTCTGGCGAAGGATTCTTAAAAGGTTCTCAAACTAGAGGAGATTTTGTTCCAGAACAACATACAGATTATATATTCTCAACTGTTGGAGAAGAATGGGGTTTTTTAGGGGCTAGTATTGTACTATTACTATTTTCTTATTTGATGATTAGAATCTCTAAAAGAGCAGAGCTACAAAGAAATTTATTTAATAAAATATATGCATATTCAACTGTTACTATACTATTCAGTCATTTTTTCATTAATATAGGGATGGTACTTGGATTGGTGCCAACTATAGGAATTCCTTTACCTTTTATAAGCTACGGTGGTTCTAACTTACTTGGATTTATTCTTTTGTTTTCTATTTACATAAAACTAGATTCTCAAAGAACCAGCAAATGGTAAGCTAATTTTTTCTGCCAAATAAATCGCCTAAATTATTTCCCAAAAACATAAAACTAGTAACAAGTAACATAATTGCAATTCCAGGAATAATTGCTAAGTAGGCTTTACCTAAAATTATATATTGATAATTATCTTTTATCATTGATCCCCAACTAGGCATTGGAGGTTGAGTGCCAATTCCTAAAAAACTTAATCCACTTTCAATTAAAATAGCAGAAGCAAAATTAGCAGCAGAAATTATTAGAATTGGACCTATAATGTTTGGGATTAAATGATTAAAAAAAATTCTAAAATCTGAAAATCCTAAAACTTTAGCAGCTATGATGTAATCCTTGTTCTTTTCAGAAATTACCTGTCCCCTAACTACTCTAGCAACCTCTACCCACATAGTCAAGCCTACTGCCACATAAACTTGCCAAAACCCTTTCCCTAAAGCAAGTGAAATTGCTATCACTAATAGCAATGTAGGTATTGACCAAAAAATATTAATAAACATCATGGATATCTTGTCAATTAAACCACCATAATATCCACTTAATAATCCCACTGATAATCCTATTAGAAGTGAAATGAAAACAGCGATAAGACCAATAAACAAAGAAACTCTAGTGCCTAACATTACCCTTCCAAATACATCTCTTCCAAAACTGTCAGTTCCAAATAAAAAACTTCTCTTATTAATATATTTATCTTCAATTTCAATTGCACTTAATTTGCTAGGAAATAAATTGAAAGAAATAAATTGTTTTTCAAAATTATTTTCATAAGTCTCATATTCAATTCCATAATCAGTGAGTTTATAGTCTTTAATTAAAACTTCTTGATCTGGATATTTATTCCCAAAAAAAAGACTCAAATGGAATTTATCATCAACAGAATTATTTGGAATTGAGATAATATTCACACTAAACCCTGGAGATTTAGAATGAATAGGCAAGTGCATTTGATTTGAATATTCAGAATTATCAGGAATAAAAAAATATGAAAATATAGAAATTATAAAACAAAAAAATATAAAAAAAGAAGAAAGAAATAGCCCAGGGTACTTATAAATAAGACTAAATTTCTTGGTTAACATTAGTCAATTTTAGCTAATATTTTTTTGACTTCTATATTTTTTGATTTTAAATTTGAAAGTACATTTATACTTTCATTTAAATAAAAATCTGATTGTAAATTAGAATGCCATTTTTTTCGTCTTTCTAATAATTCATTTGATTTATCTATTGGAATTTTTTCATCAATTAATAAATCGAATATTAAATCATTTTTGAAATCTTTTATTTTGTCAAACTTAGAAATATAATTTTTATCCATTGTTTGCATTTTTTTGAATGAATCGTAGTTTAATGAAAAAGATTTTAAATCTCTTTTAGAAGCTATCCACTTTGCGTTTTCATTAATTAGAGAAACTAATTCACTTTCATTTATTCTAATATTACCATCTATTATAACTTCTTTAAAATTAAAATAATCATTCCATAAATCATAAGATACAGGATCTATTTGATCCCATTTTAAAGGGTTTTTTTCATCACTTTCTCCAATCCCTAAAAATGAATATCTGTCAGGAATTACAATATCACTTTTTACCCCTTCAATCTGAACAGAACCTCCGTTAATTCTATAAAATTTATCAGTTGTAATTTTTAATGCTCCAAGATCAAATTGACTATTTGATAAAAATCTATTTAAATCAACTATATTTTGAACTGTTCCCTTTCCAAAACTCTGAGTACTTCCAATAATTATAGCCCTACCATAGTCTTGAAGGGCAGCTGCTAAAATTTCAGATGCTGAAGCAGACATTTGATTAACTAAAACAACTAAAGGTCCGTCCCAAATGACAGAAGGATCTTTGTCAAAAAGTATTTGTTTTTTATTTCCCGTTGACTTAACCTGAACTATAGGTCCTTTCTCAATAAAGAAACCCGTCATTTCTACAACTGCTTGTAAAGCTCCTCCTCCATTATTTCTTAAATCAAGAACTAAACCTTCTATGCCTTCTTTTTTAAGTTTTAAAATTTCATTTTTAACATCAATTGCACAATTTTTTTCTTTATAATTATTAAAATCAACATAAAATTTAGGTAAACTTATTAATCCAAAAGTTTTATTGTCTTTCTTGATTACAGTAGATTTTGCATATGTTTCTTCAAGTAGAACTTCATCTCTTATTATAGAAACAATTTTAATTTCACCATCTAATTTTTTCCTTAGAGTTAATCTTACTTCAGTTCCTTTTGGTCCTTTAATCAACTTAATCGCATCTTCTAACCTCATTCCAATTACATCTACCGGAGGTTCATCTACTTGCCCTACCTTAATTATTTCATCACCAATTTGAATTTTTTTATCTCTCCAAACTGGGCCTCCTAAAATAATATCAACAATCTCAATTCCACCATCTTTTTTTGATAATCGGGCACCAATTCCATCAAATTTACCAGAAATATTCATATCAAATAGATCCTTAGATTCAGGCTGAAAATAATATGTGTGAGGATCAAACTGAGTGACAAAAGAATTTATATAAGTTGAAAACCAATCTTTTTTTTCTAAATCATTTGTTAAATCAAATAACTGATTAATGTTCTTTTTAACTAATTCGGTAGCTTCATACAAAAGCTCTGAATCAGATTTAAGTTTTAATTTTTTGTTATTTTTAAAAGCTAATTCTTGTTCTAAAATTTTTATATCGTATAAATCTAAAGCTGTATACTTAAGTTGTTTTCTCCATCTATCAACTCTTTCTCTCTCATTTTTTGGATAGGATATATTATTAAAATCAATATTTATATCTTCATTTAATTCAAAATTAAATGGTTCTGCAAACAAAGATGGAATAAAATTTTCCACCTCATTCATTCTTTGAATAAGTCTTTCAAACGTAAGGTTAAAGAAAGTTAAATCATAATTTAACCATTGGTCATCTAGTTGTAACTTATATTTTTTGAATTCATTTAGATCAGAATTCAAAAAATATTTTTTCTGCGAATCAATTAAATTTAAATATGAATTAAATATTTTTTCAGATAATTCATCATTTACATCCTTAGATTGATAGTGACCTTTATCTAAAACATATTTTACAATCTCGATTAATAATTTATCTTTATCTGGATCATCAAACTTTGCATCACCTAAATTCCAACTGATAAGAAATAATGAAATTCCAACAAATACAATAACTAGTTTTTTCTTCATAATCTTAAATTAAAACATTATTTATTACAATTCAATAACCATGCTAAAGATTAATTAATATACTAATAATTGTAAAGCTTATAAA
>JAQCFO010000020.1 GCA_027619415.1 Bacteroidota bacterium | reverse complement strand
ATCAAATTTTTCTATAATAAATAATAATAGAAAAAATATATATGACAAATACTTCTCCCAAATTAAATTTAAAGCAGAATTGGCAGGAAGTTTAACGGATTTTTTAGCTAATCAATTTAATGTCAAAATAGATGAATTTGGTAATAATAAAATTTTAGGACTAGTATACTCACAATATATAAAAACTGAATTTAGTTATGTTGATTATTGGGCAATAAATTCAAATTCATTAATCGCTTTTAGAAGCTATTTTGGAATAGCCGTTCCATTTGGTAATTCAAATAATATTCCTTTTTCAAAATCTTTTTTTGCTGGAGGGTCAAATGACAATAGAGCTTGGGAGGTCTACAGACTAGGCCCTGGAATTAGCGGAGCAATAAGTGAATTCAATGAAGCGAATATGAAAATTGCAATGAGTATTGAATACAGGTTTAATTTAATTGGAAAGTTAGATGGAGCTTTATTTACTGACTTTGGGAATATTTGGAATGTCTTTGACAACACTAATGACCCTAAAAGAACATTTGATAGTATTAAAGATTTGAATGAAATAGCTATTGGAAGTGGCTTTGGGATGAGGTATAATTTAGGTTATTTTGTTTTAAGGTTAGATATGGGATTAAAAACTTATAATCCAGTATTAAAAACAAAAGACAGGTGGTTAACAGATTTTAATTTAAAAAAAGCCGTATTTAGCATTGGTTTAAATTATCCTTTTTAGGCTCAATAATTATTTTTAATTTAGCTAACCAATAATAAAAATACTATGATTACTAAAATAAAAGGTGGTGTAGCAACTGGCGATGAAGTTCAAAAAATTTTCAAATTAGCTAAAGAAAAAAAATTCGCTCTTCCGGCAGTTAATGTAATCGGATCAAACACAATTAACGGGGTATTAGAAACCGCTTCAAAATTAAATGCGCCTGTAATAATTCAATTTTCAAATGGTGGAGCAGTTTTTAATGCCGGAAAAGGCTTGTCTAATATTAATCAAAATGCTGCAATAAAAGGTGCTATAGCTGGAGCAAAACACGTTCATGAACTTTCACAAGCTTATAATGTTCCTGTAATTCTTCATACTGATCATGCCGCAAAAAAATTATTGCCATGGATTGATGGTTTAATAGATGCTAGTGAAAAAAATTACGAACTAACAGGTAAATCCCTATTTAGTTCACATATGATAGATTTATCTGAAGAATCTTTAGAAGAAAACATAGCTACGTGTAAAGATTACTTAAAAAGAATGAGTAAAATTGGAATGACTTTAGAAATAGAACTTGGAATAACAGGTGGTGAGGAAGATGGAGTTGATAATACAGATGTTGACGACTCCAAACTATATACTCAACCTGAAGAGGTTGCCTACGCATATGAAGAGTTGTCAAAAATTAGTGACAAATTTACTATAGCTGCAGCATTTGGAAATGTACATGGAGTTTACAAGCCAGGTAATGTTAAATTAACTCCTAAGATTTTAAAAAATTCTCAAGATTATATTTCAAAGAAGTATAACGTAGGGCATAATGCTATTGATTTTGTTTTTCATGGTGGATCTGGCTCATCTGTTGAACAAATAAGAGAAGCCATTGGTTACGGAGCAATTAAAATGAACATTGATACTGATATGCAATATGCGTTTATGTCTGGCGCTAGAGATTACTTTAAATCAAATGAGGATTATTTGATAGCACAAATTGGAAATCCTGATGGTTCAGATATTCCAAATAAAAAATATTATGATCCAAGAGTATGGCTAAGAAAAGCTGAAGAAAGCTTTATTTCAAGATTAACTCAAGCATTTCATGATCTCAACAACGTAAATACGCTTTAGTAGTGTAGGTTTATTATATTTGATTTAATATTATTTAATATGGCTTGGTTTAAAAGAAAATCTAAAGGAATTATAACTACTACAGAAGAGAAAAAAGATACTCCTGAAGGTCTTTGGCATAAAACTCCCACCGGAAAAATAATTGACACAGAAGAGTTAGAAAAAAATTTCTATGTATCTCCTGAAGATGGTTTTCATATAAGAATAGGAAGCAAAGAGTACTTTGAGATTTTATTTGACAGTAAGTTTAAAGAAATTGATTCAAATATCTACTCGAAGGATCCTTTAAAATTTATCGATACAAAGTCGTATAAAGACAGAACCTATGAAGCAATAAAAAAAACAGGCTTGAAGGATGCTATAAGGGTAGCTATTGGTAAATCTCAAGGATTAAACGTGGTTATTGCATGTATGGACTTTCAATATATTGGTGGCTCAATGGGGTCTGTAGTTGGAGAAAAGATAAGTCGAGGTATAGATCTTGCTATTTCAAAAAAAATTCCTTTTATTATAATTTCTAAATCTGGTGGTGCTAGAATGATGGAAGGCGCTATCTCTTTGATGCAGATGGCTAAAACATCCGCAAAACTTGCTCAACTTTCTAATCATAAGTTACCATATGTCTCTTTATGTACTGATCCTACAACTGGTGGTACTACAGCTTCTTTTGCTATGCTAGGAGATATAAACATTTCTGAACCAGGTGCCTTAATTGGTTTTGCTGGCCCAAGGATTGTTAAAGATACAACAGGAAAGAATCTACCAGAAGGATTTCAAAGATCAGAATTTCTTCTTGAACATGGATTTCTTGATTTTATAACTTCCAGAACCCTACTAAAGGAAAAAATCAATCTTTACTTTGATTTAGTTCTAAACAGACCTGTTAGGCAAATGAATAATTAGTTGTTAATTTCTAAAATTTAATCCTATATTTGCCGCTCCAATAAATAAATATTGGCTACATAATAATCATTTACAACAATATTGGCATGTACTTAACAAAAGAAAACAAAAAAGAAATTTTCAAAGAACACGGAAAGTCTGACACAGACACTGGTTCATCTGAAGGACAAATTGCTTTGTTCACAAAAAGAATTAATCATTTAACTGAGCATCTTAAAAATAATCGCAAAGATTATAATACAGAAAGATCTTTGGTTATGATGGTTGGTAAAAGAAAAAGTTTATTAAACTATCTTAAGAATAAAGATATTAATCGTTACAGAGAGATTATAAAAAAACTTAATCTACGTAAATAGATATTTTTATCATAGTTTTTCATTGGTATTATTCTACTTAAGACACAACACAACTTAATTAATTTAATGAAAAATATGAAAATCAAAACTTATAATGAGTCCATCGATCTTGGTGATGGAAGAGTAATAACTTTAGAAACTGGTAAACTTGCTAAGCAAGCCCACGGATCTGTTGTTGTTCAAATGGGAAAAGCAATGCTTTTATGCACTGTGGTTTCTAACTATGAAGCATCAAATGTAAATTTTCTTCCTTTAACAGTAGATTATAGAGAGAAGTTTGCTGCTGCTGGAAGATATCCTGGCGGATTCTTTAAGAGGGAAGCTAGACCTAGTGATGGAGAAGTATTAACAATGCGTTTGGTAGACAGAGTTCTTAGACCATTATTTCCAAAAGACTATCATTCTGAAGTTCAAGTAATGATCCAATTAATGTCACATGATGAAGATGTAATGCCAGATGCTTTAGCAGGTCTTGCTGCCTCTGCTGCTATTCAGTTAAGTGACTTTCCTTTTGAATGTGCAATCTCTGAAGCTCGTGTAGCAAGAATTGATGGTAAATTCGTTATTAACCCTAGTAGAGCCCAATTAGCTAATGCTGATATTGAAATAATGGTTGGTGCTTCAGCTGATTCAGTTATGATGGTTGAAGGGGAAATGGATGAGTGTAGTGAAGAAGAAATGGCTGAGGCAATTAAATTCGCTCATGAATCTATAAAAATTCAAATTGAAGCTCAAGAAAGGTTAGCTGACGCAGTAGGAAGAAAGGAAGTTAGAGAATATGAAACTAGTGACGAAAACGAAGAGTTAGCAAAAAAAATTCACGATGCTACTTATGACAAGTGTTATATTATAGCTAAAAAAGGAACTTCTAAAGCTGAACGTAGTTTAGCTTTTTCAACTTTAAAAGATGAAGTTAATGCATCTTTTAGCGAAGAGGAAATTGAAGAGTACGGAAAATTAATTGGAGTATATTTTAATAAATCTCAAAAAGAAGCTATTAGAGAGCTTACATTAAGTGAAGGAGTTAGACTTGATGGTAGAAAAACAGATGAAATTAGAGATATATGGAGTGAAGTTGACTATTTACCTTCAACGCACGGATCAGCTATATTTACAAGAGGAGAAACTCAAGCTCTAGCAACTGTCACTTTAGGGACATCTAGAGATGCTAATAAAATCGACATGCCTTCTTTCGAAGGTGAAGAAAGTTTTTATTTACACTATAATTTTCCACCTTTTTGTACTGGTGAAGCACGTCCATTAAGAGGTACTTCTAGAAGAGAGGTGGGGCATGGTAATTTAGCTCAAAGAGGATTAAAAGGAATGATTCCTGACGACTGCCCTTACACTGTAAGAGTGGTAAGTGAAGTTCTTGAATCTAACGGTTCTTCTTCAATGGCAACAGTTTGTGCAGGAACAATGGCTCTTATGGATGCTGGGGTTCAACTAATAAGACCTGTTTCAGGAATTGCCATGGGATTGATTTCTGATGGTAACAGGTATGCTGTTTTAAGTGATATTTTAGGGGATGAAGATCATTTAGGTGATATGGATTTTAAAGTTACAGGCACATCTGAAGGAATTACAGCATGTCAAATGGATATTAAAATAAAAGGTCTTTCTTACGAAATTTTAGTAAATGCATTAAAACAAGCAAGAGATGGTAGACTCCATATTTTAAATAAAATTTCTGAAACTATTAAAAAACCTAATGTAGATGTAAAATCTCATTCTCCAAAAATGGTAACTTGTAGAATTCCTAATGAATTTATTGGACCATTTATTGGCCCAGGCGGAAAAGTTATTCAAGAATTACAAAAAGTTACTGGGTGTACGATAGTAATAAATGAAGACCCTGAAACTGAAGAAGGAATTGTTGAAATTCTTGGGACAAATCAAGAAGGAATTGATTCAGTGCTTACAAAAATTGAATCACTATTGTTTAAACCAGAAAAAGGAAATACTTACAAAGTTAAAGTGATAAAGATGCTTGATTTTGGAGCAGTGGTTGAATATTTAGATGCTCCAGGAAATGAAGTTCTTTTACATGTTAGTGAGATAGCTTGGGAACGAACTGATAACGTAAGTGATGTCCTTAAACTTGGTGACGAATTAGAAGTAAAATATTTCGGAGTAGATCCTAGAACAAGAAAAGAAAAAGTATCAAGAAAGGCATTATTAGAAAAGCCTGAGGGATATGTTGAAAGACCGCCTAGACCGCCTAGAAATGACAGTAGGGATAACAGAAATAGAAATAACAGATAAAACAATTTATCTGTTATTTAATAAAAGTTAAATTTTTTGTAACCATTTAATGCTTTTTAACGTATAATTATTTTAAGCCCAATCAATGAGACAATTAAAAATTACAAAACAGGTAACCAACAGAGAAACCGCATCGTTAGACAAATACCTTCAAGAAATTGGAAAGGTTGATTTAATTACCGCTGAAGAAGAGGTTGAGTTAGCACAAAAAATCAGGGCTGGAGATGAAAGAGCATTAGACAAACTTACGAAAGCTAACCTAAGATTTGTTGTTTCAGTAGCTAAGCAATATCAAAACCAAGGCTTAACATTACCAGATTTAATAAATGAGGGTAATTTAGGACTTATTAAAGCTGCTAAGAGATTTGATGAAACAAGAGGTTTTAAATTTATTTCATACGCAGTATGGTGGATTCGTCAATCTATATTACAGGCATTAGCTGAACAATCTAGAATTGTTAGACTTCCTTTAAATAAAATCGGATCTATAAACAAGATTAATAAAATGTATGCTTTTTTAGAGCAAGCAAACGAAAGAGTTCCTTCAGCTGAAGAGATTGCAAAAGAATTAGAAATGACTATTTCTGATGTAAAAGAATCAATGAAGAATTCTGGAAGACACGTTTCAATGGATGCTCCACTAGTTGAAGGAGAAGATTCAAATTTATATGATGTTTTAAGAAGTGGAGAATCTCCTAATCCTGACAAAAATTTAATGCACGAATCCTTAAGAACTGAAATTGAAAGAGCGCTTGAGACATTAACTCCTAGAGAAGCAGACGTTATAAGACTATACTTTGGCTTAGGGGAAAAGCACGCTATGACATTGGAAGAAATTGGAGAGACATTTGATTTAACTAGAGAAAGGGTTAGACAAATTAAAGAAAAAGCTATTAGAAGACTTAAACATACATCAAGAAGTAAAATTTTAAAAACATACTTAGGTTAAAATGAAATTAATAGCACCATCAATGCTTGCTAGTGACTTTGGTAATCTCAATAGTGAAATTACAATGGTTAATGACAGCAAAGCAGACTGGTTCCATATAGATGTAATGGATGGTGTTTTTGTTCCAAATATTTCTTTTGGTACTCCTATTATGAATGTTTTAAAGAAAAACGCGAATAAACCATTAGATGTACATCTAATGATAGTTAATCCAGATAGTTATATTGAAAAATTCGCAGAACTAGGAAGTAGTATTTTAACAGTTCATTTTGAAGCTTGCACTCACCTTCATAGAACTATTCAAAAAATAAAAAGTCTCAACATGAAGGCTGGAGTAGCAATCAATCCACACACACCCGTTTCTTCTTTAGAAGCAATTATTAAAGAAATAGATATAGTTTGTATTATGAGTGTAAATCCAGGTTTTGGAGGTCAATCATTCATTGAAACAACTTATCAAAAAATTGAAGATCTTAAGTCCCTTATTAAAAAGAACAATTCAAGTGCTTTAATTGAAATAGATGGAGGGGTAACATATGATAATGCTAAAAAACTAGTTGAAAAAGGAGCAGATGTACTTGTTGCAGGAAGTTTTGTTTTCAAATCCGATAATCCAACTAATACTATTAGTTCTCTTTCTAATTTAATTAACTAGAATTTCATTTATTTTAATTAATTTAAAAACATAAATACTTTATGTGTATCGATTCAATTAACGTAATAGGATTAATGAGTGGCACTTCATTAGATGGTTTAGACATTTGTTTTGTTTCATTTAAAAAATCTAATTATTCAAGTTATAACATTGTAAAATCTAAGACATATAGCTATAATGAAAAGTGGATTGAAAAATTAAAAAAAAGCATTTTTTTAAACAAACAAGAGTTAAAAAAAATAGATATTGAATACGGGACTCTACTTAGCAGCTATATAAAAGAGTTTATTAGCGAGTTTTCAATCGACAAGGTAGATCTAATTTCATCTCATGGTCATACTGTTTTTCACGAACCAAATAAAGGAAAAACTCTTCAAATAGGAAATGGAAAAATAATTAGTGGAATTATAAAAACTGATGTAGTTTGTGATTTTAGAACCCAAGATATAAAGTATAAAGGACAAGGAGCTCCATTAGTCCCTATTGGAGATCTTGATCTCTTCTCTAATTATAAAATATGTCTAAATCTAGGAGGTTTTTCAAACGTATCAATTAAGGATAATAATATTATTAAAGCTTTTGACATATGTCCTGTCAATACAGTTTTAAATCATTATTCTAATAAGATGGGACATACTTTCGATAAAAACGGAGTATTATCAAAAAAAGGGGCTATTCATTTAGGGCTTCTAAATCAACTAAATCAAATGAATTTTTATAATAAATCAGGTCCAAAATCTCTAGGAATTGAATTTGTAAAATATAAGGTCATACCATTAATTGATTCTTATGTTATAAATCCTTCAGATATTCTAAGAACCTATATAGAACATATTTCAGATCAAATTAATAAATCTATTGGTAGTTATTGTAATGAACGGATTTTAGTAACAGGTGGAGGCACTTATAATAATACCCTAATCGAAACCATTAAAACTAAAGTAAAATCAAAAATTATTATTCCTGATTCTCAAATTATAGATTATAAAGAAGCTCTGATATTTGCATATTTAGGTCTTTTAAAAAGTAAAGAAAAAATAAATTGTTTAAAAAGTGTGACTGGAGCAATAAAAGATCACTCTTCGGGTAAAATATTTAAAAAGTAAAATCTATATCTGATTTTTTAAATTCATGGATTTTAATATTTTTCCATTTAACCTTTATTCCTCCCCCATCATGAATTTGCAATGCTATTCTTCCATTTGCCTTTCCAATTTTTTCATCTGAATAGGATATCATTTGTTGTCCATTAAGAAAAGTAGTTACAGTATCGTCATAAACTTTAACAGTAAGTTCATTCCACTCTCCCATTTTTAATGAAGAATCTTTGCCTTCACCTGGCTTAATAAGCCAACCCCTTCCATAAGACTCATAAACTCCTCCCGTGTACAATCCAGGTGGAGCAACTTCAACTTGCCAACCACTTACTTTGGTGCCTTCTACAGTTGATCTAAAAAACACTCCGCTATTTCCGTTAGCTTCTTGCTTAAATTCAAGATTTAATATGAAATTTTTATAAACACCTTCAGTTCCTAAATAACCATATTGACCATCTGGTCCACTCTCACACACTAAAAGTCCATCTTCAACATACCATTTTTCTGTACCATAAACTATCCAACCAATTAAATCAACTCCATTAAACAATTCTTTATAGTCTAATTTCTCTCCAGTTATCTTTGTTTTGGTGCCTTCGTTAGTATAATGATTGTGCGTTTCAGGTGAAAATAGAGACAAAGATGCACAGGAATTAAAAGATAAAAACACTAATAAAAGATATATGTAATAATTTTTTTTCATTTTAAAAATATAATTTCATCCAAATTAATTAAATTTTTATTATTTTAAGATAAATCAAGTTTTAAGTTTCATAAAAATGAACATTAAATCAATTACACTTATAGTTATTTTTACAATATCTAGTTTAGTAACTAATGCTCAATTTGAAGCAGGACTATTAAACCCTTTAGAAGCAGTTTATCCAGATTCAAATAATGTAAAATTTAAAAATACTTTCATAACAAATATTGCCAAAAATACAGCTGCTGAAGTCCATATATTAATTAAATCTGAAATTGGAAACTTAATATCTTTTAGCACTCAATCTAAAAAAATTAATAATGTTAACTGGAGCGTTGTTAAACCTGTACCAGTTGAACAAAATACAGGCATAGATAGTAGGACAGAGCAGTTTTTAGGAGTAATCAATCCACATGTAATTAGACGTGCCCCATTCGAGGTTTATGAAATAATACACCCTTTAGAAGAGAGAAGTATTAAAACTAAATATATATATTCTCTTATAAGACTTACTGTTAATCCTGAAAATTTTAAATCTAATAAAGATTATATAATAAACATTTCTATTAGTGATAAGCTAAAGAATTTGAAAAAACTCAAATTCAAAATAAAAGTTCATTCTGTGATAATTCCCGAATTAATCGACAGTAATTTCTTTTACACAAACTGGTTTAATCTGCAAAAAATGGAAGAAAAGCATAATATTAAAAGATGGTCAAAGAAATGGTATGAGATGTTGGATAAATATGCTCAAATAATGGCAAAAGGGAGACAAAATTGTATTATTATACCTAAAGAGTTGATTAGTCTAAAAAACAATAAAATTATTTTAGATGAAAAAAAAATGATTTCATTTATTGAAATTTTTAAAAAACATGGATTTACTTATTTTGAGTCTCCTCATTTATTAGGAAGAGGTGAAAATGATAATTGGGGAAACCCTGAATTAATAACCTCTCTTAGAAAAAAGGGATATTACTCTTACGAAGGGAAAAAAGAAATTGATACTATAATCCATAAAATAAAAAAATTTACTTCAAAATATAATTTAAAAAATCAATGGCTTCAACATATTTCAGATGAGCCTACTGATATAAATGCTAAATGCTATCAAGATGCAGCTAAACAAATAAAATCTATTTATCCTGAAATAAAGATTATGGAGGCAACAAACGCTAAAGAGTCTTTATCAGGCTCTATTGATCTTTGGTGTCCTTTAATTAATGACTTTCAAGAAAATGAAGAGTTTTTTAGAAATAGAGAAAAAAAAGGTGAAAAAGTATTAATTTATACATGTCTAGTGCCAGGTGGAAAATGGTTAAATCGAACTCTAGATATGGAAAGAATTAGACAAGTATATTTTGGTTGGGCTGGGTCAAAATATAATACATTTGGATATCTTCACTGGGGTTTAAATCAATACAAAGCAAATCCTTTTACACAAAGTGTAGTTAAACATCCTTCACCTGCTGCATCTAACAACAATTATTTACCAGCTGGGGATACTCATATTATCTACCCTGGTGAAAATGGTCCATTATCTTCAATAAGATTTGAATCTCACAGACTTGGAATAGAGGATTATGAAATTCTTGAAATTTTAAAGTCAATAAACCCTTCTAAACATTCAAGATTTATACAAAAATTATTTATAAATTACACAAACTATTCCTTATCTATAAATAAGTACATGAGAATTAAAAGAAGAGTGTTAAAATCTATTTAAAAGAAATTTATGAAAAAATTAACTATTTTATTTTTTATACTCATAGCATTAGTAAATTATTCACAAACACGTAAGGTGTTTTTTTTAAGCCCTTCTGACACATATATTATATCATCTGATCTTCATATTCATACCGTATTCTCAGATGGTGAGGTATGGCCAAGTATAAGAATCAAGGAAGCTAGAAGAGATAGCCTTGATTTAATTTCAATGACTGAGCATTTAGAATACTTAAGTTATAAAAAAGATGTGATTATAACAGACAGGAACAGGTCTTATAATATTTCTAAAGCAATACTGACAGAAGATGAACCCTTAATGATTGTAAATGGGTCCGAAATAACCAAACCAATGCCACCTGGACATTTTAATGCAATTTTTGTTAAAGATGTGAATCCATTATTAAATCCAGATGGAGAAAAGTCAATGATTGAAGCTAATAAACAAGGTGCGTTTGTGTTTTGGAATCATCCTAATTGGGTTGAGAATAGAGATGATGGAATAGCTCGTTTAGATGAAATACATGAAAGATTATTAGAAAAAAAATTATTCCATGGAATTGAAGTGGTCAATGAGCATACTTACTCAGAAGAGGCATTAGATTTAGCTTTAAAAAATAATTTAACAATCATGGGGACAAGTGATATTCATGGATTAATAGACTGGACTTTTGACAAAGAAAAGAAACAACACAGACCAGTTACTTTCATATTATCTAAAAACAGAACTATCAAAAGTATAAGAGATGCTTTATTTAATCAAAAAACTTTTGTCTGGCATAGAGACATGTTAATCGGAAAAGAAGAAAACATTTCTCCAGTTGTTTCTGAAAATTTAAAAATATCCAGCTTAGGATATTATAAAAAGATAGTAACTATAAAAATACAAAACGAAAGCGTAGTCCCTTTTAAATTAAGATACCTTGGTGACTATACTTTCCATAGTAATAGTTCAATTTTAGAAATACCATCAAGAGGAGAATTATTGGTAACTATCAAAACAAAAGAAATTTTAAGTTCAATTGAAATGTCATTTGAAGTTTTGAATGTTATAACAGCACCAAAGAAATATCTTGTAATTACAAAGAATATAAGTCTATAAAATAGATCTTAGTCTAATTTTTAAACTACTATCATTTATTAACTCAAAGGAACCTTCGTTAAATTTAGGTTTTCTTAAATTTCCAATCTCATTATTTGAAAATCCATATTGTTCCTTTGGAATTCCAAGGAAATTATAATCTAATTTATTATTAAAATTGCTATCTAAATAAACGGATATTAAATACACACCCTTAGGTAATTTAAATGTTTTTTTAAATATACCCAGACCTACTCTTTCTTTAAAACCAATAAAGATATTAGCCTTTGCATTTACATCCTTATTGTTAAAATCATTAAAAGCTACAGAGCTATTCCAAACTGCTATAAATAAATTTCCCGGTTTTAAAATTTCAGCAACTTCTAGATTTAGAGTGAATTCATTTGTGAGAAATAATTTTGATTCCTTGCTGTCAATATTTTCAATTTGATTTTGAGCCTCAATTATAAATGGAGATATTAATAACACGATAATTAAAATTATATTTTTCATATAATACTTGTGAAATAATTTTAATATCTAAAGTGACCCAGAGAGGATTCGAACCTCCAACCGTCAGAGCCGAAATCTGATATTCTATCCAGTTGAACTACTGGGCCATTTTATTAATTAAGTTTAGTTCTAACTATATTAGAAATAGTTTTTCCATCTGCTTTACCAGATAATGTTGAAGATGCTATTCCCATTACCTTGCCCATATCTTTCATTCCTTCGGCATCAATCTCTTTGATGATATCAGAAATTATTTTTTCTATTTCATCAGAGCTAAGCTGTTCAGGTAAAAACTCCTCAATTATTTTAGCTTGATTAATTTCAATTTCAGCTAAATCTTTTCGGTTCTGAGAAATATAAATATCTGCACTTTCTTTTCTTTGCTTAACTAGTTTTTGAAGAATTTTAATCTCATCTTCCTTAGCAATATCTGATGAAGCTCCTTTTTGAGTTTGCGCTAAAAGAAGAGCTGATTTTATTGCTCTTAGTGATTCTAAAGCTTGAACATTTTTAGCTTTCATAGCAGTCTTAATAGACTCTGAAATTTCATTAATTAATCCCATGAATTGTATTATTACATTAAACTTAATCTACATTATCATGCAGAAATGAATTATTAGTTCTTAAATTGATTTCTCCATTTGAATCTTCGCTAACACTTGTTCTAGAAGTCTTTACAGATTCTACGTCATCTAAACTTATACCAGCTCTTTTAAAAGCAGGTTCATTTTCCAAAGAATGAATATTATTAGCTTTTGAAAAATTATAATTATATTCTTTAAGTTTAATTTTCCTTTCTTCTGTTCTTTTTGAAAGACCTTCTGCAATAGAGCAGTTTATAGGGTTAAAAGCTACTTTGTTTTCTTTTTCTATACCATTATTTAAATCTTTTTCAATAATCTTAACAGGTTCTTCATAATCATCATATCCAGACTTATTAGTATCAGATCCATTAACTTGAGTTACCGGAATAATATGAATTGGATCATTAACTTCAATTTCATTAACGTCTTCAATTAACTCATGAATTATTTTATCAGAAAATTCATTTTTATTACTTTTTAAAGGCATGTCAAAATCTAGTGAAACTTGATCAATTGGGTCAATAGTTTCTGGAGAACTACCTTCTAAGTCAGTAATATTATCTGATATATCCTCGATTTCAATTTCATCCTCATTAATTTTTAAATCAAATTTTATTTCATCAAATGAAACCTCGATATCATTTATTTTAACAAAACTATCGTGATTTTGTTTTTCTAAACCAATTAATTCTGAATTTGAAACACTTTCATTAGAATCAATATTTTTAAAATCTATATTTTCAGATGCAAAATCAAATTGAAGAGATGTTTTTTCATTTATTTTAAGTTTTTGAACAACTTCTTTGCTGCCATCTAAATTATGAATGATTTTTTTAGGCTCAGAGTGAATTATTTCTTCTTGTTGGTTTGGATCAAATCCAGTAGCTATTACGGTAACAGAAATGGAGCTTTCAAGATTTGAATCTTCTCCAATACCCATAATAATATTAGCGCCATGACCCGCTCTTTCCTGTATATAATCGTTAATTAAACCAATTTCATCTATAGTAATTTCTTCTTTTCCTGAAACAATTAAAAGTAATACATTCTTTGCTCCAGTAATTCTATTGTCATTTAATAATGGTGAATCTAATGCTGAAGAAATAGCTTCAATTGATCTTTTTGATCCGGATGCAACAGCAGAACCCATTATTGCATTTCCACTATTAGATAATACTGTTTTAGCATCTTTTAAATCAATATTTTGTGTGTAATGATGAGTTATCACTTCTGCTATTCCCCTTGAAGCTGTTGCAAGCACTTCATCTGCTTTTGCAAACCCTTCTTTAAAACCTAAATTTCCATAAATATCTCTAAGCTTATTATTGTTAATTACAATAAGAGCATCAACTTGTTTTCTTAACTTATCAATACCTTTTTTAGCTTGATCTGCTCTAACTTTGCCTTCAAAATTAAAAGGCATAGTTACTATGCCGACAGTAAGTATATCCATTTCTTTAGCAAGCTTAGAAATTACTGGAGCAGCACCTGTTCCCGTTCCTCCTCCCATTCCAGCTGTGATAAAAACCATTTTAGTATTAGTTTCTAACATTTTCCTTAGTTCATCAAAACTTTCTTTAGCAGCTTGCTCTCCAACGTCTGGGTTAGCTCCAGCACCTAATCCTTCTGTTAAAGAAATTCCTAGTTGAATTTTGTTTTCTACAGAGCTACTTTCTAAAGCTTGAGAATCTGTATTACATACTACAAAATCTACTCCCTTAATTCCTTTTGAATGCATGTAATTGATGGCGTTGCTTCCACCTCCACCAACGCCAATTACTTTTATCACATTACTTTTGTTTTTAGGTAAATCAAAAGGTAAATTATTAATTTCTGGATTTAATTGCATAATTATTTTTTTATTCTGCGTTATCTAAAAAGTTTTTTATAGAATCTGTAAATTTTTCAAAAAAACTTAGTCTCTCTGTTTTTACTGAATCATCTTGGTTGTTTTCTAAATCAATATTCTCTTGGAGCTCTTCTTCTTTAATTTTGTTTTTGCGACTTACTTTAATTGAATTCATTACTAAGCCAACAGCTGTCGCATACATTGGACTAGATATTTCTATAGAATTATTGCCTGCTAAATGTTCACTAGGATATCCTAGTCTAGTGTCCATGCCCGTTATGTATTCTACCAATTGTTTAAGGTGTTTTAATTGACTTCCTCCACCCGTTAAAACAATACCTGCTATAAGTTTCTTTTTTTGATCTTCATGGCCATAATTTTTAATTTCTATAAAAACTTGTTCAATAATTTCAATTACTCTAGCATGAATTATTTTTGACAAGTTTTTTAGAGTTATTTCTTTTGGTTCTCTTCCTCTTAAACCAGGAATAGAAACAATCTCATTGTCTTTGTTTTCACCAGGCCAAGCTGATCCAAATCTAATTTTTAATAATTCAGCTTGTTTTTCAATTATTGAACACCCTTCTTTAATATCGTCAGTAATAATATTTCCTCCAAAAGGAATTACAGATGTGTGTCTAATTATACCATCTTTAAAAATTGCTAAATCTGTTGTTCCTCCTCCAATATCTATTAAAGCTACACCTGCTTCTTTTTCTTCTTTATTCAATACAGCATCTGCTGAAGCAATTGGTTCAAGGGTAATTCCTTCAAAATCAATTCCGGCACTTTTAATACACCTTGCTATATTTTTAATTGATGAAACTTGGCCTACCACAACATGAAAATTAGCTTCTAACCTGCCACCAAACATCCCAATTGGCTCTTTAATTTCACCTTGACCATCAACTTTATAATCTTGAGGAAGAACATGAATAATTTCTTCTCCAGGAAGCATAACTAGTTTTTTAACCTGATTAATTAACTGTTCTAAATCATCTTCATCAATAACTTGATCAGAATTTAGTCTTGTTATGTAATCACTATGTTGTAAACTTCTTATGTGTTGACCCGCTATTCCAACTATTACTTTTTCAATCTTTTCAGAAGAATTTAATTCAGCTTCAGAAACTGCTGATTGAATTGATTGGATAGTTTGTGTGATATTGTTAACAACTCCTCTGTGAACCCCTAAACTTTTAGACTTCCCAATTCCTATAATTTTTAATTTATTATATTCATTTAAAGAACCAATTAATGCTACAATTTTTGTAGTCCCTATATCTAATCCAACAAATAAATTATTTACTTCCATTTTATATTTTTTGCACAATTACTTGATTTTTAAAATTCAAATTAATTGATTTTATACTGTCTAATATCCCTTCTTTATATACTGATTTAAAAAAAAGTTCATAATTTTTAAATTTTGATTTATAATTTTCAAAACCATTTATTTTGACTAAATAATTAAAACCATTAACATAAAAAACAAGATCTTTCTCAACTAGCTCTAAACCACTAATATGTTTACTTAAAAACATATTATATTTGACATAATTTCCTAACGAACCTAATTTTTTAAAAGAGGCTGAATCTACATTATTTAATAATAATGGAATACGTTGTGAAAAAACATTAGATAAAGGCATTTTATTCCCCTGAGAATCAATATAAAAATCACCATTCAAAACTCTGAAAACAGGATTTTTTTCTTTTAATATGATTCCTAATTGACCATCTAAACCTAAAGAAGCCTCAGCAGAATTTATAAAAGCATTATCTAAAATTATACTTTCAATTTCTGTCAAATTTAAATCACTTTTTAAAGATTCTTTAGAAAATAATTCACTTTGTTTTAACATTTTATTAACCGAATCAAGGGATATAAATTTAAGATCTGTATTAATAAAATTAATGTGTTCAAAATGAATTTTTCTATTCTCATTTTTAACAAAACTAAAAGCAGTTAAAAAACCCACTAACAATATTAAAATCAGTATTTTAAATAAATTATTTTTCATATTAATTTAGAATAACATCTTTAATTTTATATACTTCATCTGAAATATCCCCAGCTCCCATAACAACAAAAACATCAGAATTTGAATCTTGTACAACATGTTTTAATTCTTGCTTGTCTACTAAATTTTTGTTTACATTATTAATTAGATTTAAAAGCTTTCTAGAATTTATTCCTTCTAATGGTTCTTCTCTTGCTGGATATATATCTAATAACGTCACTTCATCAAATTTTGATAAAACTTGAGCGAATTGATTCATAAAATCTCGAGTTCTTGAATATAAATGAGGTTGAAAAATTGCCATTATACTTTTTCTAGGATAAAGAGATTTTACTGATTCATAAATAGCTTTAATTTCATTCGGATGATGAGCGTAATCATCTATTAATATTTTTGGAGATTTCAAAATGTAGCTAAACCTTCTTTTAACTCCTTTAAAAGTGTTTAAAGAATTCACTATGCATTCATCTTTAATTTTTAATAAACGTGCAATGGCAAAAGCGACTAATGCGTTACAAGCATTGTGTTTTCCTGGCATATTAAACTTCACACTAATACTATTTTCTTTTTCATAAACAATGTCGAAATAAGTCGAACTTTTATCATTTCTGTAATTAATTATTGAGTATTCGGCATTTTCATTAAAACCGTAACTAACACCATTAATAGGAATATCATAATGTTTAAATAAAATACCTTTCACTTCTAATTTACTCGCAAACTCATTAAAAGATTTTTGTAATTCAGAATTTGAATTATAAACATCAAGATGATCTAAATCAACTGAAGTAATACAAGCAATATTTGGATTTAATGTTAAAAAAGATCGATCGAACTCATCAGCTTCAACTAGTATAACATCGTTACCATTTTGAATAAAATTACTATCGTAATTCTCAGAAATTCCTCCAATAAATGATATAAATTTTATATTATTCTCAAATAAAATATGTGACAAAATTGTTGCAGTAGTAGTTTTCCCATGTGTTCCAGCAATAGCTATACAGAACTTATCCCTTGAAATGTAACCTAATATTTCAGACCTTTTAAGAACAATAAAGTTATTATCAAAAAAGAAACTTAATTCTACATTATTTAATGATATAGCAGGTGTGTAAATTATTAACACTTCATTGTTTTTCTTAAATTCTTCAGGTATTTCTGACAAACCAGAATCATAATGAATATTAGCTCCAAGATTTGAAAGTTTTGTAGTTAAATGAGTCTTAGTTTGATCATAACCGGCCACTTGTTTTCCATTATTAATAAAATATAAAGCAATTGAGGACATACCAATCCCACCTATACCAATAAAATATATTTTATTATAATCTTTATACATCTCTTAATACTTTTTCAATAAGTTCTACTATGTCATTTGTTGCGTTAGGTTTTTCTAATACTTTAATTTTTCTTGATAATTCGTTTGCATATTCATTGTTTGAAACTAAATTTTTCAAAACATCGAAAAAATCTTTTTCTAAGTGTTTTTCTTCGACCATTTCTGCTGCATTATTTTGTTTAATAAATAATGCATTTTTAGTTTGATGATCTTCAGCTAAATTTGGAGATGGAATAAATATAACAGGTTTTCCTATAATACATAATTCAGAAATCACACAAGCCCCAGATCTTGAAACAATAATATCCGCAGCAGAATAAGCTGAATTCATATCTTTAATAAATGACTGAACATTAACTTCAACAGAATTGTGTTTTTTATATTGATTGTAATATATTTTTCCACATTGCCAAATAATTTGGATTTGCATAGATTTAAAAAGATCTATATTATGTGAAATAAAATTATTTATTTTTTGAGCTCCCAAACTACCACCCAAAACCAATAAAGTTTTTTTTGATGTACTCATTTTAAATTGTTCTAAAGATTCATTTTTAGATTTAGAGGGGTTTCTAATTTCTTTTCTAATAGGATTTCCAGTAAAAACAATTTTACTTTTTGGAAAATATTTATCCATACTTGAATACGCAACACATATAAAATCAACTGTTTTTGACAATATTTTATTTGTTAATCCCGGGTAAGAGTTTTGTTCCTGAATTAAGGTTGGTATTTTTAGTTTTGATGCTACAAAAACTAATGGGCCACTTGCAAAACCTCCAGTCCCTATAACAAAATCAGGTTTGAATTTATTAATAATAAAAAATGATTTTATTAGACTACTGACAATTTTAAATGGTATCAATAAATTGGATAAATGTATTTTTCTTTTAATTCCACTAATCCAAAGTCCTTTAATTTTATATCCACTCTCAGGAATTTTTTGCATTTCCATTCTATAGCTAGATCCTACAAATAGTATTTCTGAAGAAGGAAATTTATTACATAACTCATCGGCAATAGAAATTGCTGGGAAAATATGCCCACATGTTCCTCCTCCTGATAATAAAAATTTAGTCTGTTTCACTTAAAACATTTAAGGGATTATTCTGATCAATATTATTATCATTAATTCTATTTACGCTTACACTTAAAACTATTCCAAGAGCTAAAAAAGTCATCCAAATTGAAGTGCCTCCAGTACTAATTAATGGTAGCGGTTGCCCTGTTACTGGGAAAAGTTGAACAGCTACGCCCATATTTATAAAAGCTTGAAAAATAATAGGCAATCCAACTCCTAAAGCAAGCAACTGACCAAAAACGGTATTAGATTTATATGAAACTATGATTATCCTAAAAAGTAACAATGTGTAGAGTAATAAAATTGAAATAGCTCCTACAGTACCATACTCTTCTGTGATTATTGCATAAATAAAGTCAGAAGTGCTTTGAGGTAATAAATTTTTCATTGCACTTTTTCCAGCCCCAACTCCAAAAACAGACCCAGTTGCAATCGCAGATTTAGCTCTAATTATTTGATAATTTGATTCAGAGTTTCCCTCACCTATAAAATTATCAATTCTATTTGTCCATGTATCAACTCTATTAGGCATCAAATCAGGATAGCTTTTAGCTAAAAAAACAAATATTGATAATAGAAAAATTCCAGAAAAAATAATTGTGAACAAGTATTTTAAAGGATATCTTCCTATAAAAATCAAAGTTAATATCATAATAAAAATCATTGCCGCTGTTGAAAAATTTGAAGGAAGAATTAAAAAGATAATTATTAAAATTGGCATCCAAAGAGGTAAAATTGATTGAGCAAAGTTTATTTGTTTATTATAGATTTTAGATAGATAAAAAGATGTATAAACCATTATAATTACAATGGCCATTGAAGATGGCTGAAAAGATAGTCCAACAAAGGGTAGTTTAATCCACCTGCTAGCATTAGCTCCTTCAATCATATTTCCTTGTAAGGCAGTAAAAAATAATAGTATAACAATAATGGGTAAACAAATAATAGATAACCCTTTAAAATATCTATATGGAATTAAATGAGTACCATACATTATAAGCATTCCAATAAATACTATCGCTATATGCTTAATTATATTAGATAAAATAAAATCATTTCCAAAATTTGAACTAGTACTATAAACTGGCAAGAATGAAAATAGAGCTAATAAGGAGACTATTGTCCAGATTATTTTGTCACCATGAATTTTATCTAAAATTGATATCATTATAGTTTTCTAACTGCTTCTTTAAATTGATTCCCTCTGTCTTCATAGTTTTTGAATAAGTCGAAACTTGAACATGCTGGTGAAAGTAAAACTGAATCTGTTGGTTCTGCGATTTTATAAGCCATTTTAACTGCCTCAGCCATACTTGTAGTTTCAACAATCAACTCAGTAACAGATGAAAAAGTTTCAAATAACTTACTGTTTTCCAAACCAAGGCAAATTATAGCTTTTACTTTCTCTCTTACAAGGGGTAATAATTCATCATAATTGTTTCCTTTATCAATACCTCCAGCAATCCAAACAGTAGAACTATTCATTGAATCAAGAGCATAAAAAACAGCGTTAACATTAGTTGCTTTTGAATCATTAATGTATTTAACCTTCTGGATTGTTAGAACATGTTCCAACCTATGACTAATGGATTGAAAATTACCTAATGATTCCCTTAATTCTTCATTAGAAATCTTAAGTAATTGAGCTACAGTTGCGGCTGCCATACTGTTTTGCACATTGTGTTTTCCTTTAAGTGATAAGTTTTCTATTGGTATCATAAATTTGTTTTTATTAATATTCGATTTAATTATATTTTTTTCAACATATGTTTGATTACTACAATCTTTTTTTGAAAATGAAAATGAAATTTTATTAGAATGAATTTTTCTGCTATTTAATTCATTGATTATTTTTAAATCATCTGAATTATAAATTAAATAATCCGAATTCACATGATTTAAAACTATATTAAACTTAGAGCTTATGTAATTATCAAAATTATTCTGATACCTTTCTAGATGATCAGGACTAAGATTAGTCATGATCGCTATTTGAGGTTTAAAAGTTAAAACACCTTCTAATTGAAAACTACTTAACTCTAAAACAATGAATTCATAATCTCTATTAGCAACTAAAAAGGAAAAGCTATTACCAATATTTCCCGCAACACCTACATTAAATCCAGAAGACTTAAGAATGTGGTAAATTAAACTAGTAGTAGTAGTTTTTCCATTTGAACCTGTAATCCCAATAATTTTTGCGTTTGTAAATCTTGATGCAAATTCGATTTCAGAAATAACAGGAATATTATTAATTCTTATTTCATTGATCAAATTAGAATAATTGGATATCCCAGGGCTTTTAACAACTTCTGTAGCACTTAATAATTTAATCAAGCTATGGCTACCTTCCTCAAACTCAATATTATTATCAATTAATATTTTTTTGTATTTTTTTTTAATTAAGTTATTATCAGAAAGAAAAACTTTAATTCCTTTCTTACTTGCTAAATAAGCTGCCCCAACTCCACTTTCACCACCTCCTAATACAACTAAATTATCTATCATAATTATCTAATTTTTAGAGTTATTAATGAAAGAATAGATAATAGAATTCCTATAATCCAAAATCTAACAACTATTTTACTTTCGTGATATCCTTGTTTTTGAAAATGATGATGAAGTGGAGACATTAAGAAAATTCTTTTACCAACTCCATATTTATTTTTTGTGTATTTGAAAAAACTAACTTGAATTATAACGGATAATGTTTCTATCAAAAAAATTCCACATATCAGTGGAAGTAATAACTCTTTTCTTACAATAATTGCAATAACTGATATAATACCCCCAATAGCTAAGCTTCCCGTATCACCCATAAAAATTTGAGCTGGAAATGCATTATACCATAGAAAACCTATTAATCCACCAATGAAAGCAGAAATGAAAATTACTATCTCACTAACTCTTGGTATATACATGATGTTAAGGTATTCTGAAAAAATTATATTTCCTGAAATCCACGCAAAAATCGCTAATGAAAGAAGAATTATCACAGAAGAACCTGCAGCTAACCCATCTATTCCATCTGTTAAATTTGCTCCATTAGAAACTGAAGTTATAATTAAAATGACGAAAAATAAAAACACAATTAAACTTAACATTTCCGATTCTTCAGAAATCCATGAAACAAAATATGAATAATCTAATTCATTATCTTTTAAAAAAGGGACAGTAGTTTTGGTAGATTTATATTCAATATTATTTGTTTGATTATTTAAAAGAGATTGATCTTTAATAGTTACATCAGGATGAAAGTAAAGAGTTAAACCAACAATAAGGCCTAATGAAATTTGTCCAATTATTTTAAACTTTCCTTTCAACCCATTTTTGTTTTGTTTGAATACTTTTATGTAATCGTCCAGAAAACCTATAAATCCAAGCCACATTGTTGTGAACAATAATATAATTATATAAATATTACTGACTTTTGAAAATAATATTACAGGAATAATAGTAGATATAATAATTATCAAACCTCCCATTGTTGGGGTCCCATCTTTTTCTTTTTGACCATCTAAACCTAAAGCTCTTACTGTTTCCCCAATCTGTTTCTTTTTTAAAAAATTAATTATTTTTTTTCCATATTTAATAGAAATCATTAATGAAAAAATAAATGCTAATGCAGACCTAAATGATATATATTTAAATAGTCCTGATCCAGGAATATGATACTGTAATTCTAAATATTCAAATAAAAAATAAAACATATTGTTACTTAATTTTTAAAGATTTAATTAAAATTTTTTTATCATCAAATTTTTCTTTAATACTTCCTTTGATTTGATATTTTTCATGACCTTTACCTGCAATTAAAATGATATCATTTTCTTTGGCAATTTGGCAAGCATACTCTATAGCTTCCTTTCGATCAATAATTTTTAAAACTTTATTTAAATCGTTATCATTAACGCCTAACTCCATTTGATCAATAATAGATTTAGGGTCTTCAAACCTGGGGTTATCAGATGTAAAAATAACCTTGTCGCTTAATATTGCTGCAATTTTACCCATTAATGGCCTTTTAGCTTTATCTCTATCTCCTCCGCATCCAATCACTGTTATCAAATCTTCTTTATTTTTTTTTAAGTCATTTAGCGTTTCTAAAATCTTTTGAACAGAATCGGGACTATGAGCATAATCAATTACTCCAATATTATTCTTATAAGTAATCTTTTCAAACCTTCCATCTACAGGAACTAGTGAGCTAATTTTAGCTAAGATTAATTCATCTTTATAATTTAGCACTCTTGATAAGCTATAAGTAGCTAAAATATTATAAGCATTAAATTCTCCAATTAATTTTGACCAAACTTCTGAACCGTTAATCATTAGTTTCATTCCATTAAAGTCCTTTTCTAAAATTTTTAAAGAAAAATCTGCGCTTGACTTTAACGCATATTTAAAAACCTTTGCTTTAGTGTTTTGTGTCATATACAAACCATTTTTATCATCTACATTAATTAATACTATAGAATTTTTTGGCAATGAATTTAGGAATGACTTTTTAACATCTCTGTATTCTTTAAAAGAACTATGGTAGTCTAAATGATCATGTGAAAGATTTGTAAATACTCCAACATCAAACTTTAGACCGTGTATTCTATGTTGATTAATAGCGTGTGAAGACACTTCCATGAAACAAAATTCCACTCCATCTTCAACCATCATACTAAACATTTTATTTAGGCTCAACGGATCTGGCGTTGTTTGAGTTGACTCTATTATTTTGTTATTTATTAAAATTTTATTTGTAGAAATTAACCCCACTTTGTTTCCTAAAAGACGAAAAAGTTGACTCATTAATGTAGCTGTGGTTGTCTTTCCATTTGTCCCTGTTACTCCTATTAATTTTAATTTAGATGTTGGGTCATTATAGTAATTTGATGAAATAATAGCTAAGGCAATTCTACTATCCTTCACGGTTACGTAGGTAATGCCTTTATTTATAGTTGCAGGAGGGTTTTCACTAAGTATAATTTTAGCACCATTATTAATAGCATTGGGTATAAATAAATTTCCGTCTACGCTATTTCCTTTAATTGAAATAAACAAATCATTATTGGATATTTTTTTTGAATCAAACTCTATCTTATTAAAATTAATTTCTGTAGTTCCAGAAACTGAAACAATATTTACTTTATACAGTATGTCTTTTAATAATCTCATGACAACTCTAAAACAATTTTTTTGTTTAATGAATTTTTAAATATTGTATGCTTTTTAACTAACAACCCATTCCCTTTAAATTCAACAGAAAAACCTAAGTTTTCCAAATAAGGTAAAACATCGGTAAAATTCTTTCCATTTATTTCTAAATTTTCTGAACCATTAGGAATCTTCAATTCATGTGTTAATAAATCGTTTAATTCTTGATCATCTAGTGGGTTTATTTTTATTAATTCGGGTGTTATAGAGTGTAGTTTATCAGCTATTTTTTTAAATACAGGTGCAGCAACAGCTGATCCATAATATCCTTTTCTCTTGTTTGGTTTATGAATCACAACGATACAAGAGTACTTTGGTTTATCCGATGGAAAATACCCAACAAAACTTGAAATATATTGTACATTCTCTGTATTATAATCTACTTGACTAGTGCCTGTTTTTCCTGATATTTTGTAATCTTTAGATCTAATATTATAAGCTGTCCCGCCTTCATCATTAACCACACTCTCCAACATGGTTTTTACTTCATTCAAAGTTTGATCTGAGCAAATTGAAGGATTTAGTACTACTTTTTTCGTCTTAATCGTATTCTTTGAAAATGAATTTACTTCACTTAAAAAAATAGGTTTTACCATCACACCATTATTTGCTACTGCATTATAAAAAGTTAAGATTTGAAGAGGTGTTAACAAGACACCATATCCATATGCCATCCACGGTAAAGACAATCCGCTCCAATCTTTGTCTTTAGGGTGAGGAATTTTAGGTCTTGCCTCTCCTAAAATAGGAAGGTTAAGTTTATTGTTTAATCCCATATTATATAAACGGTTCAAAAATTTTTCTGGATTACTTAAATAACCGTCATTAATAATTTTAACTATCCCTGTATTTGAAGAAAATTTAAAAACATCATTTACA
>JAQCFO010000050.1 GCA_027619415.1 Bacteroidota bacterium | reverse complement strand
TTGACATCGAAAGTTCACTAAAATAAAATTTTGTTAAACATTTTACTTTAAATCTTAAAGACATAATAATTTATAAAAAAATTAAATCAAACTATTATTTTTTGAGTTTTTGTTTTGATATACAGTTAATTAAAATTAACTAACTTCATTATAACTATATAATTTTAAAATCATGAAACAATATTTATCATTACTATTATTAATAAGTTTTTTAACATCAATATACTCTCAGGAAATAAAACCAACAGATGTTGTAGATATTATTAAAAAACATGGTATGGACAATAGCCAAGTTATGAATATTGCCAATTGGATGACTGATTATAATGGCCCAAGACTTACAGGATCTCCTGGTTTAGACAATGCTACTAAATGGGTAACAAACGAATTAACAAACTGGGGAATGAAAAATGTACATCTCCTGTTGGCGAAAGAATTGAAATTAAACTCGCGCCGATAATGTAAACCATAAGTATAACTTCTTCTTTTAATTCAGCTACTTCTAATCCTCGTAAGTAGGTTAATAAGGTTTATATAATTATTATATTAGAGTTATGAAACAATACAAAGTAGAGATAATAAAAGAAGGAGTGTTGGGTACACTTTTTTTTGGTTCAAGTAAACTTCCATTAAAAAAAATGGAACAAGTGATGAATGATTATGGTAAAAATGGATGGGATGTTAGTTTTCAAATTATAGAAAAACACAGATTGTTTCTGTTCTGGCAAAGAGAAGCTATCATAATAACATTTGTAAAAGATTCAGAACTATAATAATCAAGTAAAATAAAACAGTATGAAAGCACAATTTCACCTATCATTACCCTGTAAAAGTATAGAAATTACAAAGAATTTTTACACCTCTATTTTAGGTGCATCTCTAGGAAGATATGCAGATAAATGGGCAGATATTAATTTATATGACAACCAACTAACCTTTACCCAGGCAGGTGATTTTAGTTTTAATTTTAAAAACTACAAGTTGGGAGAAAGTGTGTTGCCTTCCTTTCATTTTGGTGTAATTATACCTGTGCAAGTTTGGGGAGAGTTGTATACAAAGCTCTTTAAATCTACTCAAGAGGTCACAACTGAGGTTACTTTCATGAAAAATAAAATAGGGGAGCATCTTTCCTTTTTTATTACAGATCCAAATGGTTATATGATAGAATTTAAAAGTTTTAAAACAGAAAATGAAGTGTTTAGCGCTACACTATAAATCTAGACTGCTCTTTAAATAGTGTTAAAATAAATAATTAAATAAAAATAAAAATTGAGATCTTTTGGGTTTTTAGTAGTGCTGGCCGTACAATAATCGTACAAGTTTAAAAAATAAAAACCCTAATCACTTGTTTATAAAGTAGTTAGGGTTTTACTATGCGGAGAGACAGGGACTCGAACCCTGGCGACAGTTACCCGTCGACAGTTTAGCAAACTGCTCCATTACCACTCTGGCACCTCTCCATTACTCATTTAATTTAAATGAGCGAGCAAATTTAAGTTTTCCAACTCAATTCAACAAGGTTTAAAATAAAAATTATAGATTCTTTGTTAATTCCTTTATAATTCTGTTTTCTGAAAGAAATTCTTTACCAATAACTTTAAGTGCCGTATAGGTAGGAACTGCAGCAATCATTCCAATAGGTCCAAACAATAATCCTGCAATAATAATTACTAAGAAAATTTCTAAAGGATGTGACTTAACACTATTTGAAAAGATAAAAGGTTGACTTAAAAAATTGTCTATTACCTGACCAAAAGTAAAACCGATGGCTACATAGGTTGCTTTAGGTAGTATTACACTACTAAAGTCTTCGCTTATATGACTAGACATTGTAAGTAACACCATTAATATTCCTCCAATAAATGGTCCAATAAATGGAATTAAGTTTAATAATGAGCATAAGAAAGCTATAACCACTGCATTTGGCGTGCCAATTATTAATAAAATAATAGTATAAATTATAAACAATATAAATATTTGTAATATTAGTCCTGCGAAATATCTAGATAATAACAATTTTATTTTATCATAAGAATTTTTAATTTTTTCACTGGATTTTTTTGGAGGTAAAATAAATAGAATCTTTTGAAGCATTTTTGAATCTTTAAGGAAAAAGAAGGAAATAAACATAACTGAAAGTATGCCAATTGTTAAATTTCCAAGAGTTTTTCCTACAGAGTTTAAAATTTCTGTTATAAAAGTAAAATCAATATTGTTAAGCCAATCTAAATTGAAAATAGTTTTGTCTAAATCAATATTGAATTGATTTAAGTAATTAGACATTTCAACATATAAATACTTTATGTTTTCTTGAAAGGAGTTTACATCCAAAAGAGATAGATTTTTTCCTTGTTCTATTATAAGAGGAATAAACAGTGATATAACTCCAACAATAAGACCTATTAACATGATCATTGTTAATATAGATGCTGAGGAGTTCTTAAATTTTAATTTGTTCATTAAAAACTTAACAATAGGTCTTCCAATTAAAGATACTATTGCGGCAATAATGATATATGAAATAAGAATTTTAATCTCATTTAGAAGGTATAATCCAATTAAAACACTAGAGATTATTAGTATAGATTTTAATATTCCATTAGTAATTATATTTTTTGTCATACACAAATATATTACATATTAACAATTGAAACTGTATGACATGCTATAATTCCAGCAGTTTCTGTTCTAAACCTTGTATCACCAAGACTGACATTTTTAAACCCTTTAGCAGTCGCAAGGTTAATTTCTGTCTCGCTAAAGTCTCCTTCAGGTCCTATTAAAATTAAATTTGATGATTTTGATTTTATTGAATTTAACAGCGTCGTTTTTTTAAATTTTTCACAATGAGCAATAAACAAATCCTCATTAAACTTAATATTCAAGAATTCTTTTAAAGAAGTAACAGGATTTAGTAAAGGTAAGTGAGATTTTAAAGATTGCTTCATGGCAGAAACTAGAACTTTTTTTAATCTTTTTTCGTTTATATGTTTTTTTTCTGTTCTATCGCAAATTATAGGTGTTATTTCAGAAATTCCAATTTCGCTAGATTTTTCTAAAAACCACTCAAATCTTTCCATGGATTTTAGAGGAGAAATTGCAATATGTAAACCGTATGAAAGAGTTGCACCTTTAGTTGATGTTTTAATATCAACTTTACAATGATTTTTTGAAATTGAACTTATAGAAGCTTCAAAAAAGTAATTCAATCCGTTAGTGATATTTAATCTATCTCCAACGCCTTTTCTTAAGACTTTAAATATATGTTTACTTTCTTCTTTATCGAATTCAGCGACTTTATCATTTTTAGACAAGTTTGGCAAAAAAAATAGTTGCATATTAATATTGGTATCTTGCTTTAGCTCCTTTTTCTATAGATGAAAAATCTTTGTTATTAAACTTAAGATAGCCAACCATAGCTATCATTGCTGCATTATCTGTTGTGTATTCAAGTTTTGGAAAATAAGACAGGTATTTCTCTAAGGATTCATTTTCTTTAAATTTTGTGATAATTCCACTATTACATGAAACACCACCACCGAAAACTACATTTGAAATATTCGTTTGTTTAAGAGATAAGATAACTTTTTCATAAAGTATTTCTATAATAGTATATTGAAGAGACGCGCATAAATTGTTAATTTCTAGTTGAACGAAATCTTGATTTAATTTAGTTTCTTTTTCAATAAATCTTAAAAATCCAGTTTTTAAACCGCTGAAACTATAATTTAATCCCCCAACTTTTGGTTTTGTAAATTTATATTTTAGTGGATCCCCAAGCTTAGAATTCTTGTCAATTATTGCACCTGCTGGATAAGATAACCCCATCATGTTCCCGCATTTGTCAAATGTTTCTCCTATAGCGTCATCTAAAGTTTCACCAATTAGTTCTATATCAAAATAATCTTTTACAATTACTATTTGTGTATGACCTCCTGAAATAGTTACTCCAATAAACGGAAATGTAGGCTTAGTAGGACCACAATCATCTATAAAGTGTGCTAGTAAATGAGCTTGCATGTGGTTAACTTCTATTAAAGGAATATCTAATCCTATTGAAAGTGATTTTGAAAAGGATGATCCAACTAGAAGTGAACCTAATAATCCAGGGCCTCTAGTATACGCTATGGCATTTAATTGATTTTTGTCGATATTTGCTTTGGAAATTGCCTGGTTTACAACAGGAATGATATTTTGTTGATGAGCTCTTGATGCTAGTTCAGGAACAACTCCTCCATAGGATTTGTGAATTTCTTGATTAGCTACAAGGTTTGATAATACTTTCCCGTCACATAAAACTGATGCTGAAGTATCATCACAAGAAGATTCTATTCCTAAAATATAAGTAGGCACAATTTTTGTTTATTAACAAAGATAATACATA
>JAQCFO010000049.1 GCA_027619415.1 Bacteroidota bacterium | reverse complement strand
GCGTTTGTATCTTAGCTTCTGGTTTATTAAATCCACTAAATGGACTTCCTGGTCCTATTAGCGGAAGTTTTTCAATTAATTTTCTTATAGTGCCTTTTTCTGGATATAGTTCTCCAGGAACGTATTTGCTAGGGTAAGGAAAGAATTTTTTACCAAAGGATTGATCAATAATTCTATCAAATGCATCTTCTGGATATAAAAAATTTCTATTAACAACTTTTATGTTTTCTTTATCTTTTGCATTTAATTTTTGAAGTAGTTCTTCAACGTTTTTAACTTTAGTTTCAAATCGTGGTTTAGAATAATTAATTGGTGTAAACTCTCCAGCTAATAAGTTATTTATTAATTTTTTTGGAACTTTTGCATCTTTTAAAATTTCTTCAATTTTGTCACTACTTAAATTTAAAAGTTGTAAATCTTTTAATTTAATATAAAAATCTTTTTGAGATCTAAAAGCTTCATCTTGAATTTGTTGAAATTCTTGTATCATAACCGAAGGTGGTCTGTCCATGTAGTTTGCAGAAGTATAAAATCTTTCAGTTTCATCGGCTGCTCTATTTAATCTCATCATTTCAGCAGCTCCGTATTTTAAATCTTTTTTAACGTCAATGTTAATAATTCTTACACCTGAAAAAAGTGCAATTAATTCGTCTTGTAATGAAATTGGTTTTCCAGAAGCAGTTAAATCATCTCTTGCTCCTGATATTATTTTTTCTCCAGTTGTAAAAACACCTGGTGCAGCACCTCGCAAAACATGTGCAAATGATTTTTCAATTTGTTCATCTAGCGAATCACTTGCAGAATATATCCTTTTACCTGCTCCAGTAACGCCTCCTCTAGCTCCTACTAAATATCCAGAACCTAGTACGTCTTGTACTCTTTCAAGACCAATTGATTCAGAAACAAATGGATCTAATAAAGTCATTACAGGTCCTTCTGGACCAAAAAGTTGAGACAATATGTAAGCATCTATTTCTTGTGGATTTATTTTTTGTTTAGCAGCTAAGTTTAAAGCAGCTTGAATAGGTTTTTCTAATACATCATATAAATTAAAATAGGAAAAATTAACTGCGCGTGCTTCACCGTTTTTAAATGGTGTAAGAGCCAGTAGGTTAGCATTTTTATCCCATGGAGCAGCTGACGACCTTTTATAAGCATTCCACTGTTCGTCTGTAGTTCCTGTTAAAGCTAAAGAAGTTTTTACAACTCCAGTTCCCAAACCGCCAAAAGTAAGGGACATTCCAATTAATCCTCTATAACCTAATTGTCTTATATCTGGATTTTCAGAAGAAATTTGTTTTAATCTTAAGCTCATTGATTTCCCAGCAGTACGCAATACTTCTGATGGGAAAGCTACAAAATTACTAAAAAGTAATTTTCTTAAATTTTGAATTACCGGAGGCACTTTACTATAAGTAAGATATGTATCTCTAATTGTTAAAGCTGCTATTTCGTCTAAAATTTCATCAAAAGATTTTTCAACCCCAAATAGCACATCTTTTCTACTTACTTCGTAACCAATTTCTTTTGCATATTTAAGTGCAGCATTTATATTAGGTAAAATATTTGATAGTACAGATTTTTCAAATTGATGGCCATAAATTTTCCATAAATTATCACCTCCCGCATAAAGTCTTGCAGCTTTTTCAGTTATGCCCTCAGTCATACTTAAAAATAATTTGTCAATACTATTTACTTTTCCAGCTCTAATTTGATTTATTACCGCATATGTTTCGCTTTTAATAATGTTTTCATCTAACACTCCTAATCTTATATATTTTTCTATTAATTTATTAAAATCAACTTCATTTTTAATTTTACCAGCTTTCCATAAATCATTAGCAATGATTTTCATTGACTCAGTTACACTGCCTCCATGACCAACGTGACCTGCTAACAAAGATTGAAGAGAAGCTGAAGTAACGTTACGTACTTGAGTTGTGGGTGAATAAATCGTTTTACCCGCTTGTACTCCAACTTTAAATTGTAAAAGATGTCTGTAAAGTGCCGCTTGCATTAATTTATTTAAAGCTCCTCCACTTCCTCTAAACCCTTGAACAAATTCTGAAGAAGTATACAACCCTTGAATATTACTTTTCATCATTCCTAAACCAGATACCTTATCTATTTTTTGTGGATTTCTATAGGTTATACGAGCTTGTTCTGCTGATTTAAACAACCACCCTTCTTTCAAACCTAATTCTGCTATTACATCGTACATTTTTTTCATAGTTGAAGAAGCAACTGCTTCCGTAGTTGTAAGCAACACCGAAGTTCTTAAATTTTTCTCTTGTCCTAAAAGACTTCTTATTACATCGGGTAATTCTTCTCCTGTTCTTAAAAATTGATACTTGTCATCTCTTAAAATTTTTGTTCCTATTGTTTTAAGTAGTTCAATTGGATTTTTTCCGTCCGTTCTTCCAACCGACAATATATCTTCAACAATGTCATCTGCATAAAGTTTATAAGCTTGTTCAACAGTTACTCTGTTTTTGTTGTAATTATTAACTGCAACTTCCTGTAAGTCTTTGTTTCTTTTTATTACGTTTTTAATAATCCATTCAGCCGCATTGTTTTTTATTCCTTCAGGAACAACGTAATCAGGTTTAGTAAAAATTGAAAAAGATCTCACCATATAATTTTTAAAATTTTTAGTTAAATAATTTTTAAATTCATTAACTGTTTCTCCTTTGCCTGCGGGCAAGGAGTCTTTAAACACTTTTAATACCTCATCTAATTCAGTTCGTAAGTCTTTTGCTAATTCTCTTAAGCCAACTGGTAAATCAATTAACTTTAATTCGTTTCTTAAATAGTCATCTACTAGATCTAAATAATATTTTTCTGATGCAGGTGATGTATTATTTGAGTTATATCTTTTTTGATATTCTTTTGCTAAATTATAAGCTTTAATTTCAAGTCCAGTTAAAGTTTTATCAAAACGTTTAGCTCTTGCTTTTACAAATAATTGTGCATATTCTTTTATTCTTCCAACTTGGGTTGAATCTTTTCCATAAGTTCTAAACCATGATAAAAAATTATCAAATCTTTTTAAATTTCTTTGTTTTAAAGTAGGACTTGTGACTGAAAACAAACTCCATTGTTTAAACGGTGGTAATTGTTCAAAGGGAGTTTTGCCAAATGTTTTTCTTATAAGAGGAGCAACTATTTTTTTTACTCCATAATTTGTAAGTTTTTCAACTCCTTTTATAATCTTATCATTTGGAATTTTTTTTAAGAAAAAACTAGGAAGTCTAAACACTACGTTATCAACACCTTTTGCTCCATATTTAAGTCCTCCCTTTACAAAAGATTTAAGTCCCAAATATTTGTATCCTAATTGTAATCCTTTCCCAACTAGTGGAAATCCTCCTCCTACTATTACTCCTTCAAAACCATATTTTACTTTATTTCTAAGTTCAGCAGCCGCTCTTTTTTTGCCGGACAAGCCGTCTAATGATTCCATTTTGTCAGCCGTTATACTAAAAACAGTAGGTAAGCCTTCTCTTCCTGTTAAATAATCTGCAACTCCGGCTATAGACCCTCCTTCAAGAGCTCGTTTTATATAGGTTGAAGTTTTGCTTGTACCCATTGCATCTGCAGCTTTTTTTATAAACCCTATTTTTTGAGCCCTATTAATTAATTTAGTAGCAATACCAGTAGGAATAGCATACTCCGTTAACAAAGAAGTAAGATTGCCTATAAAACTATCTGGTCTATCACCTTTTAATTCTTTATCTACTTCTTCGTCTATTCTTTTTAAAAAATTTGTATCTTTTGCGAGATCAATTCCGATAGTTAACAACTTTGCAGTGCTCGCACCCCAATTTGTATAACCTTGTTTTATTCCTTTTCTAATTTCATCATAACCATCTAAATAATCTTGTTCGTCAAGTTTTCCTTTTTTTCTAAATTGTTCAATTAATTTTTTTTTAAAATAAGGATTCATAAAGGGGTCTAACTCGACACCTAAAGCTCCTGCTCCTGCTCCTGTTGGTATAAGTAAAGTAGTTGGGTATAAAACTGCTTTTTTATTTTCTCCGTCTAATGCGTCAACAATACTTTGTTTAAAGTCTTCAACATCTTTTTTTTTATTTTTTGGAAATGAAAAGAAAGGAACGTCTATTTCAAACTTTTTTTCTTCGGCCATGTTAAACTCCTGATGGTAAAATTAACTGGACTCCGTATTTAATATTAAAATTGTTTACGTCTTGTTGTGTTTGGATAGTTGCAAAATCTTCTAAAGCTTGTGGACTTTGAGATATTAATATAATTATTTCATCTGTAATTTCACTAGGAAGTCTAGCTCTTAATTCTTCAAAACTTAATTCGTTTTCAGTTGATCCTTGGTCCATGGTCATTGGAGCTTGGGCCATGATCCCTTGTTGAGCTGAAGGCATTACAGGACCGGCATTTTGGTATCCGATTCTTCCTCCTTCTGCTTT
>JAQCFO010000004.1 GCA_027619415.1 Bacteroidota bacterium | reverse complement strand
AATTCTTAAAAAAAGAAAATTCTTAGAATTAAATAAAAGTTAATCTAACTCAAGAGTATAAAATTTTTACTAAATTTGAATTAAAATTAAAAAAAACCTAAACATGAACAAAATATTTTTACTGATACTTACTGTATCTTTTATGCTTCCATCTTGTGTTTCTCAAAAGAAATATATTGCATTAGAAGCTGTTAATCAACAAAGTAAAGACTTGTTAAACTCAGCTACTTTAAAGCTAAACAACTGTTTTGAAGAAAAAGTTAGTGCTGAAGCAGATTTAAAATCCCTTAAAGAACAAGTTGCTTTTTTAAAAAACAATAACGAGGATCTAATTAACAACATGGGTAATCTTACTACTCTATCTCAAAAAGGTGCAGAAAATTTAGAAAAATCTCTAGAGAGTATGAAAGAAAAAGATTTGAAAATAACAAATATGCGTGATGCTGTTACTAGAAGAGATTCTGTAACTCTAGCTTTAGTTACTAGTTTGAAAGGGAATTTTATTGACTTTAATGATAAAGACATTGAAGTGAATGTTGAAAAAGGTGTGGTTTTTATATCTATATCTGATAAATTATTATTTAACAGCGGCAGTTATGTTGTTTCTGAGCGTGCTAAAGAAGTCCTTGGAAAAGTTGCTAAAGTAGTTTTAGACAAGCCAGAAATTGAATTCCTTGTTGAAGGTCATACTGATGATCAATCAATACAAAATGAAGTGTTAATTGATAACTGGGACTTAAGTGTTAAACGTGCAACTTCTGTTGTAAGAGTTTTGCAAAATGATTTTGGTGTTCAGCCTGAAAGAATGACTGCTGCTGGTAGAAGTTTTTATGTTCCTGTTGCAGATAATGAAACAGCTGAAAATAGATCTAAAAATAGAAGGACTAGAATTGTTGTTCTTCCTAAACTTGATCAATTCTATAATTTAATTGAACAAGGCATGAAAGGTGGAGCAAATTAAAACACACATTTAATTCTATTAAAAATGACACATCTTATTAAGGTGTGTTTTTTTTATATATATCTCAAACTAAATAATTCTTTTAAGCTATTAAATACCCAATTAAATAGACGATATTTGCACACTTAATTAAAAAAATGGGCAATTTCAAAGATTTAGGTATAAATAAAGGGTTATTAATGGCTGTTGAAGAAATGGGATTTACTTCTCCTACAGCAGTTCAAGAGCAAGCAATTCCATACTTACTTAAAGGAAAAAAAGATTTAATTGCTTTAGCTCAAACTGGAACTGGAAAAACTGCTGCATTCGGCCTTCCTTGTATACAACAAGTGGATCCAAAAATAAAGCATGTTCAAACAATAATACTCTGCCCTACTCGTGAATTATGCATCCAAATTTCTAAAGATTTATTAAAATTTGCAAAACATTTAGATTACGTCAAAATTATTGCGGTATATGGTGGTACAAGTATTGAAAATCAAATAAAGTCAATAAAAAGAGGTGTTCAAATTGTAGTAGGAACACCAGGAAGAACAAAAGACTTAATTAAAAGAAGAGTTTTAAAATTAGATATTGTAAATAAAGTTGTTTTAGATGAAGCAGATGAAATGCTAAGTATGGGGTTTAAGGAAGATTTAAACTATATATTGAATACTACATCAGAAAATAGACAAACTATGTTGTTTTCTGCAACTATGTCTAGAGAAGTAAGATCAATTTCTAAAAAATTCATGAAGGATGCAGAAGAAATTACTGTAGAAAAATTAAATTCTGGAGCCAAAAATGTTGAACATCATGTTTATAATGTTAACTCAAGAGATAAATATGACACCTTAAAAAGAATAGCTGACTTTAATCCAGATATCTATGGGATTGTTTTTTGTAGAACTAGAAGAGAAACTCAAGATATTGCTAATAAGTTTATGAACGATGGTTATAATGCAGATGCCATTCATGGTGAATTGTCTCAAGGTCAAAGAGATGAAGTCATGTCTAAGTTTAGAGATAAATCTTTACAAATATTAATAGCAACTGACGTCGCGGCAAGAGGCCTTGATGTAGATAGCTTAACACATGTAATTAATTATTCTCTTCCTGATGACCCTGAAGTATACACACATAGAAGTGGCCGTACAGGAAGAGCAGGAAAAAGCGGAATTTCAATAGCTATTTCAAATTCTAGAGAAGGAAGAAAACTTAAATCAATTGAAAATAAATCTCAAATTAACTTTATAAGACAAGAAGTTCCGTCAGGGAAAGAAATTTGCTCAAAACAACTTTTAAAATTAATTGAAAAAATTCAAAAAGTTAAAGTAGATGAAAAACAAATCGAACCTTTTTTAGAAGACATTTACTTAAAATTAGAATCATTTTCAAGAGAAGATTTAATAAAACACTTTGTTTCAGCGGAATTTAATAAATTTTTAGACTATTATAATAATTCTAAAGACGTTAAAAGTGAAACAAAAAGTGAAACAAAAAGTGAAAACAGAAGTGAGGACAGAAAACCATTTAAAGAAAGGTCTAGAAGCAGAACTGACTTTTCTAATTTATCAGTTAATATTGGTAGAACAAATGGAGTAACTCCAATTGAACTAATTTCATTAGTAAACAGAATAATAAAATCTAATGAAATTGAAATTGGAGCTATTGACATTAGAGAGTCTTATAGTATTTTTGAAATTGACGCTAAAGCTGAAAGTGATCTTATAAAAAAAGGTCCAAAAATAAACTTTAACGGAGTTAGTTTAGAAATTAAAATTTCTAAAGAAAAAGTTGAAAGAAAGTTTCAAAGAGATAAAAAAAGTAAATCTAATTTCAAAAGCAAAAGAAGTGGCTCGCAAAGGGAATTCAAAGGAAGATCTGACAGAAGAAGCAAAAACAATGGAAGGTATAATGGTTAATTTACTTTTTCATATTTAGCAAATTTTAATAATATTTTTTTAATTCCACTTGTATCAAATTTTACTTCTGCCTTTTTATCAAAACCTAAACCTTCCGTTTCCATAACCACTCCTTTACCGAATCTATTATGAATAATAAAGTCACCCATTGTTAAGTCTGTAAAATTTGAGTTTCCAATGGATTTCTGATTAACAAGTCTAGTCGTGCCTAAAGGTTTTAAATTGGTTTTTTTTTCTAGTTTTTTAAACCTAAGTGAATTAGAGGCGCCACTAGATTGAAATAAAGACTTAGTTTCTGAGTAATTAGGATTAGTATATTTACTTTCTATTTCTTTAATAAATCTACTTGGTTCACAGTCATTTAATTTACCCCATCTATATCTAGTTTTGGCATATGTAAGAGTTATTTTCTTTTCAGCTCTAGTTAAAGCTACATAAAACAATCTTCTTTCTTCTTCTAAATCTGACCTAGTGCTCGAACTTAAAGCTGACGGAAAAAGATCTTCTTCTAAACCAACTATATATACATGTGAAAACTCTAAACCTTTAGCAAGGTGAATTGTCATTAATGAAACTTTTTTTTGTGTCTCATTTACATCTTTATCTAATTCAGAAATTAACGCTACATCTTCTAAAAAATCACTTAAAGTACCTTCTGAATTTATAATATCCTCTTCACCTTCAATAAAATCCTTTACAGCATTTAATAATTCTTCTATATTTTCTATTCTACTTATTGATTCTGGAGTTCCTTCAACTTTTAAAAGGTTAATGACTCCAATTCTTTTCAGAACTTCGTCTATAATTTCTAAAGCATTTAAACTATTATTTCTAAGTTGAAAACTTTTTATTAAGTTCAAAAAATCAATTAACTTAGTTTTTGTTCCATTATTAATGTTTATATCTATGCTTTCTAGTATTTCAAGAGTCTTGAATAGACTAATATTATTTTCATTTGAATAAATAAGAAGTTTATCCACTGTTGTTTGTCCAATTCCTCTTGTAGGATAATTAAGGATTCTCTTAATACTCTCTTCGTCACTAGGATTGATTATGACTCTTAAATATGCCAGAATATCTTTAATCTCTTTTCGTTGATAAAATGAAAGTCCACCATAAATTTGATATGAAATATTTTTTCTTCTTAAAGCATCCTCAATTGATCTAGATTGAGCGTTTGTTCTGTATAGAACTGCAAAGGAGTCGTTGTCTAATCTTAAATTATTTTTATTTTCAAATATTGAAGAAGCAACATACCTGCCTTCTTCAGAATCAGTTATTGATTCATTTATTTGAATCTTATCACCTTCTTCATTTTCTGTCCAGACATTTTTGTCTAATTTATTTATATTATTTTTTATTACTGAATTTGCTGCATTAACAATATTTTGAGTTGATCGATAATTTTGCTCCAACCTATAAACAGTTGAGTTTAAATAATCTTTTTGAAAGCTTAAAATATTCTCAATGTTAGCGCCTCTAAAGCCATATATACTTTGAGCATCATCTCCTACTACACATAAATTTTCATAGCGGTCAGCTAGAGCTTTTATTATTAAATATTGAGAGTGATTAGTATCTTGATACTCATCTACATGTATATATTTAAATCTTTCTTGATATTTAGCTAATACTTCAGGAAATCTATTTAGCAACTCATTTGTTTTCAACATTAGATCATCAAAATCCATAGCAGAAGCTTTAAAGCACCTATTAACATAAGTTTGATATACCTTTCCAAACATAGGTCTTCTAGCCTCATTGTCTTGTTGTATTAATTCTTGATTACTTAAATAAGCCTTAATTGTAACTAAATTATTTTTTAAAGAGGAAATCCTATTTCTAATATTTCTATAATTATAAAGGTCTTTATCTAATTTTAATTCCTTAATGATAGTAGCTATCAGTCTTTCAGAATCTTGAGTGTCGTAAATGGTAAAATTTGATGAATAACCCAAAAGTTCCGCTTCTGATCTTAGAATTCTAGCAAAAATTGAATGAAATGTACCCATCCATAAATTCTTTGATTTTTCTTCACCAACAATTAATGAAATTCTCGATTTCATTTCCCTAGCTGCCTTATTTGTGAAAGTTAGTGCAAGAATAGAAAAAGGATCCACACCCATTTCCATTAAATAAGCTATTCTATAAGTCAACACTCTAGTTTTTCCAGATCCTGCCCCAGCAATAA
Organism: Bacteroidota bacterium; assembly: GCA_027619415.1. Taxonomy (GTDB): domain Bacteria; phylum Bacteroidota; class Bacteroidia; order Flavobacteriales; family Flavobacteriaceae; genus MAG-121220-bin8. The sequence goes on along the minus strand of JAQCFO010000004.1, from coordinate 90,778 downwards.
CCATTATAGGTCCATTCCTGTGAATTGTAGGTAATTTTTGAGATTCGTTTAATTTACTTAAATAATCTTTCAATTATTAATGAAGTTAATTTTGTTATAGAATTTTTGTATGTAATTTTTACCTTATAAAGTTAATAAATTATATTAGTGTTGTGAAAGAAAATTATTTATTTACACCAATTGATTATTTAAAGGGAATTGGCCCTAATAGGGCTAGTTTATTAAAGTCAGAATTGAAAGTTTTTACTTATAACGATCTATTGAATTATTTTCCTTTTAGATATATCGATAGAACTAAATATCATAAAATAAGTGAGTTAGAAAAAACAAATTCAGAAGTTCAGATTATAGGGAAATTTATTAATCTAAAATATTCTAATAATATTAAATCTAAAAGATTAATAGGAGTTTTTAGTGACGGTGAAAATAAAATAGAAATTATTTGGTTTAGAGCAGTGAAGTGGATTGAAAAATCAATTAACTTAAATGAAAACTATGTAGTTTATGGAAAGATTAATTGGTTTAACAATATGTGTTCGATTGTGCATCCTGAAATAGAACTTTTAAATAAGCATAAAAAAAGTACAAAACATAATCTTTTGCCTATTTATAGCTCCACAGAAACTCTAGTTTCTAGGGGAATAACAAATAAATTAATTAGAGAGTTTATTATAAATATTTTTCAAAATTCTTCAAATAATTTTAATGAAAACTTAAGTAAGACAATAAATGAAAGATATACAATGCTCACAAGGTTTGAAGCATTTTTTAATCTACATTTTCCTAAAAGTCAAATACTTTTAGCAAAGGCACAATTCAGATTGAAATATGAGGAGTTTTTTTTTATTCAGTTACAGTTTTTGTTTAAAAACTTATCAAATAAAAATAGATTCAAAGGCTTTGTTTTTTCTAATGTTGGTAAATATTTTAATACTTTTTATAATCATCATTTAGACTTTAAACTTACTAATGCTCAAAAAAGAGTTGTAAAAGATATTAGAAAAGATTTTTCATCCAATGCTCAAATGAATAGACTTCTACAAGGTGATGTAGGATCTGGAAAAACAATCGTAGCTATTTTGTGTTCATTAATTGCTATTGATAATAATTTTCAAACATGCTTAATCGCTCCTACTGAAATATTAGCTCAGCAACATTTTAAAAGTATCAGCGATTCTTTATCTAAAATCAATTTAAATGTTAAACTTTTAACTGGTTCAACTTCAAAGAAAGAAAGAATTACTCTTTTTGAGGAATTAAAAAATGGCTTAGTTGATATTTTAATAGGAACTCATGCAGTTTTAGAAGATAAAGTTGTTTTTAAAAATTTAGGATTTGCAATTATTGATGAACAGCATCGTTTTGGCGTTGCTCAAAGATCAAAATTATGGAAAAAAAATACAACTCCTCCTCATATATTAGTTATGACAGCTACACCTATTCCCAGGACTCTGGCTATGAGTGTTTATGGTGATTTGGATATTTCAATTATAGATGAATTACCTCCAGGAAGAAAAAAAGTAAATACAGTTCATCGAACAGACAGAAATCGTTTAGAGGTGTTTAAATTCATAAGAAATGAAATTTCAAAAGGCAGACAAATATATGTAGTTTATCCTTTAATTGAAGAATCTAAGGTTATGGACTATAAAGATCTAATTGATGGTTACGAAAGTATAATAAGAGAATTTCCTGTTGAAAATTATCAAATAAGTATCTTACATGGTAGAATGAAGCCAGCTGATAAAACTATTGAAATGGATAGATTCAAAAATGGGCAAACTCAAATAATGGTTTCTACTACAGTAATTGAGGTAGGTGTGAATATACCAAATGCATCGGTAATGGTTATTGAAAGTTCTGAAAGATTTGGCTTATCTCAACTACATCAGTTGAGAGGAAGAGTTGGCCGTGGATCTGAAAATAGTTATTGTATTTTAATGAGTAAAGAAAAAATTAGTAATGAAGCTAAAACAAGAATTAAAACCATGACTAGCACAAACGATGGTTTCAGAATATCAGAAGTTGACATGGAATTAAGAGGTCCTGGAAACCTATTAGGAACTCAACAAAGTGGGCTGTTGAATTTTAAAATTGCTGACATAATAAAGGATAGAGACATATTGGAGTTAGCTAGAGAGGATGCTAAAGAGTTAATTAGTATAGATCCAAGTTTAAAACTTAGTGATAATAAAGAAATTAAGAAAGAGTATTTCTCTTTAAATAAAAATAATTTACTTTGGAAATACATTAGTTAATATTTTATAAATAAAATTTCTTAATTGTATCTTTACATTTAATAAAAAAAGCAAATGAATATATCTTTTAATTGGCTTAAAGATTTTTTAAAAATTGATTTAAAAATTGATGAAGTATCAGAAATTCTAACCGATATAGGTTTAGAGGTTGAAGGAATAGAAAACTATCAAGAATATAAAGGAAATCTTGAGGGCTTAGTAGTTGGTGAAGTTGTTTACTGTGATAAACATCCAAATGCTGATAGGTTAAAACTTACAAAAGTTGATATTGGTACTGAAGAACCTCTACAGATTGTATGTGGAGCACCTAATATTCAATTAAATCAAAAAGTTGTAGTTGCTACTGTCGGCACTACTTTATATCCGATAAACAACGAAAAGTTTAAAATTATTAAAAGTAAAATTAGAGGTGAAATTAGTCAAGGAATGATTTGTTCTGAAGATGAGATAGGAATCGGTAATTCTCATGAAGGTATAATTGTTTTAGATAAAAAAAATAAAGCAGGAACAAAAGTTTCTAAAATATATGACAATTATACTGACAAAATATTTAATATAGGATTAACTCCTAATAGATCAGATGCTATGAGTCATTTTGGGGTTGCAAGAGATCTAAGAGCTGCGTTGATGCATAGGGGAACAGTGTATGAATTGATTACACCTTCTGTTTCATCATTTCACATAAATTCAAGAACTCAAAAAGTTAATGTTAATATTCACGATACTGAAATGTGCCCTAGATTTTCAGGAGTTTGTATAGAAAATGTCACTATAAAAGAATCTCCTAAATGGTTAAAGAATCGTTTAAAATCTATAGGCCTCTCTCCTTTAAACAATGTAGTTGATATTACTAATTATGTATTACACGAAATAGGACAACCATTACATGCATATGATTTAGATAAAATTTCAACGAAAAAAATTAATATTAAAAAATTAAAAAATATCACTGATTTTGTAACATTAGACGGTGTTTCTAGAAAGCTTCAAGATTCTGATTTAATGATCTGTGATTCAGACACTCCTATGTGTATAGCTGGAGTTTTTGGAGGTCAAGATTATAGCATATCAAATGAAACAAAATCTATTTTTTTAGAAAGCGCCTATTTTAACCCAGTAAACATTAGAAAAACAGCTAAGTATCACGGAATAAATAGTGACGCCTCATTTAGATTTGAAAGAGGTATATGTATTGATTCCGTAGAATACTCACTTAAAAGGGCTGCAATACTAATTTGTGAAATATGTGATGGTAAAATATCAAGTGATATTATAGACGAGTTCCCAAATAAACCAGAAGAAACTTCTATTCTATTAAATTTTGAAAAAACGAATAAATTAATAGGTCAAGAAATACCTAGAGAAGATATTAAATCTATTTTAATCTCTTTAGATTTCAAAATAAATAACATTACTGAAACTGGATTAGGAATTATAGTACCTAACTATAGACATGATGTAACAAGAGAGTGTGATGTTGTTGAAGAAATTTTAAGAATATACGGATTTAATGAAATTTCCTTATCAAGCAACTTATCTATTTCTTTAAATAGTACAGAAAAAAATCTTCACTTTAAAACAGAAAACATTATTTCAAATTATTTAAATTCTTTAGGATTTAATGAAATCATCAATAACTCATTAACAAAAAATAATTTAACTATTTCAGAAAGAAAAAGTGTAAAAATTATTAATTCATTAAGCTCTGATGTTGCAGAATTAAGAACTTCTTTATTAGAATCTTGTCTTAAAACTTTAAAATATAACTTAAATAGAAAGAACAGAAATACTAATTTTTATGAATTCGGAAAAATTTACGAACAACTTGATGAAGTCAATAAAGAATCTAGAAAATTAGGAATTTTATTTTCAGTAGAGATGATTAAAAAAAATTGGAATAATAGCAGCACTATTACAGATTTTTATTCTTTAAAAAACATTATTTTAAATTTATTTGATAGACTATCAATCAGCGTAAACGAAAAGATTATTGAATTTAATGGGTTTGATAAAGCTTTAGAACTTTTTAATGGTAATGATAGATACGCTATAATTGGTGCTGTTTCAAATAAAACTAAATCCATATTTGAAATAAATCAACAAGTATATTACGCATCTTTAGATATGGATTTAATTTTAAAAAACTTTTTAGAAGAGTTTAAAAAATATAAACCAATTTCAAAATTTCCATCAGTAAATAGAGAGTTGAATTTTTTATTTAATAAAGAAATAAAATATAATGATATTCAAAATTTAGTTTTTAACAATTCTAAAAGTAAAAATTTAATTGACATGAATCTTTCTGATGTGTATGAAGATAAAAAATTACCAGTCGGGAAAAAGTCTTACACTTTAAGTTTTTCTTTAATGGATAACAAAAAAACTTTAACAGAAAAAGAAATCCAAACCACAATGAATAAAGTTCAAAAAAAGATTGAAAATGAATTTAAAGCTAGATTAAGATCTTAATTTGCCAGTAATTAAAATATACGAAGGTTCTTTTGTGAACTCCAAAAGGGTTATAAACGAATTAGAATTGAATTCTATTTTTCCAATTGTAAAAAATGAACTTGAATCTGCTAGATTAGCTGGTTTTGGAGTTTCAAGTTTTGATCAAATTAAACTTTTTGTTTTTCATGATGAAGTTGAAAAAGCTAAAAACATATTAAATAAGTTAGGAATATAACTTTTTCCTTAATTCTTGAACCTTGGAGTCGTTCATGTATTCATCAAAAGTGTTTATCCTATCTATTAGTCCATAAGGTGTTATTTCTATAACTCTATTTCCTACTGATTGAGCAAATTCATAATCATGAGTAGTTAATATAACATTCCCTTTAAATTTTTTAATAGAATTATTTAAAGCAGTAATGGATTCTAAATCTAAATGACTTGTTGGTTCATCAAACATTAATACGTTAGATCTAAGCATCATCATTCTAGAAAGCATACATCTTACTTTTTCACCTCCAGATAAAACATCACAAGTCTTTAAAGCCTCTTCACCACTAAAAATCATTTTACCTAAAAAACCTCTTATAAAAACCTCTTCTCTCTCTTCATCATTTTTAGCCCATTGTCTTAGCCAATCTACTAAATTTGTTTTTTGATTAAAAAAAGAACTATTGTCTAGTGGCAAATAAGATTGTGATGTAGTAATTCCCCAATCAAATCTTCCAGATTTTGATTTCAAGTTATTATTCAATATTTCATAAAATGCAGTTGTTGCTCTAGTATCTTTTGAATATAAAACAACCTTATCTCCTTTGTTTAAATTAAAATCAATTTTATCAAACAATACACTAGAAGAATCAGAATAGCTTAAATTTTCAACACTAAGTATTTGATCGCCAGCTTCTCTCTCTGATGTATATATAATGGCAGGGTATCTTCTTGACGAAGGTTTTATATCCTCTATATTTAGGTTGTCTAACATTTTTTTTCTAGAAGTAGCTTGCTTAGATTTTGATGCATTAGCACTAAACCTAGCTATAAAATCTTCTAATTCTTTTTTCTTTTCTTCAGATTTTTTATTTTGTTGTGTTTTCTGTCTTAGAGCTAATTGACTTGATTCATACCAAAATGTGTAATTTCCAGAGAAATGATTAATTTTACCAAAATCTATGTCAGAAATATGAGTACATACTGAATCTAAAAAGTGCCTATCATGAGATACCACTATTACAGTATTATCATAGTTTGCTATAAAATTTTCTAACCATTTAATAGTTTCAAAATCTAAATCATTTGTTGGTTCATCCATTATTAGAACATCAGGATCTCCAAATAAAGCTTGTGCCAATAATACTTTAACTTTTTGTACACCATCTAGTTCAGACATATTTTTAAAGTGTAAACCTTCTTTGATGTCTAAATTAGATAATAAAGCCGCAGCAGAACTTTCTGCATTCCAACCATCCATCTCTTCATATTCTAATTGTAAAACTCCTACTCTATCACTGTCGCTATCAGAAAAATCAGACTTTGCATAAATTTGATCCATTTCATTTTTAATGTTAAAAAGAACCTCGTTACCCATTATAACTGTTGCTAAAACTTGTTTATGATCAAAAGCAAAGTGATTTTGCTCTAAAACAGATAATCTTTTTCCAGCTTCCAAATGAACGTTTCCAGAATTTGGTTCAAATGATTTTGAAAGGATTTTTAAAAATGTGGATTTACCAGCTCCATTTGCACCAATAATACCATAACAATTTCCTTTTACAAAAGCTGTATTAACTTCATCAAACAAAACTCTTTTGCCAAATTGAACTGAAAGATTTGAAACGCTTAACATAAATTTTTCTAATTTAGGATGCAAATTTAATAAAATCAATTATATGATTATTCTTTATTTATCTTTAAATTTATTATTATAAGTATTTATTTAGTTAATCACTCTTGAAAAAAATATTTTTAACATTTATTATACTGTTAATTTCATGTTCTAATGAACAAGACACGTATATAGGAGGTAAAATTTTAAAAAAAAATAATAATGAAATATTTATTCGAAAAGATGAAAATTTAATTAAGAAAATCAATATTAACGAGGCTGGAATTTTTTTTTCAAAATTAGATAGTGTTGATGATGGACTTTACAACTTCTTTCATCTACCTGAATTTCAATATTTAATTCTTGAAAAGGGAGATAGTTTAATTTTAAGATTAAACGTATTAGACTTTGACGAATCTTTAGTTTTTACTGGAAAAGGATCCTCCAAAAACAATTATCTAATTGATATATTTTTAAAACATGAAGAGGAGGAAATTTTTATAAAATCTAAAAGTAATTTAAAAGAAAAAGAGTTTAAAAAAATTATCGATTCGTTGTTAAAAAACAAAACTGATGAATATGTAAGGTTTATAAAAAATAATTCAACTACTAAAACAACTAAACTTATTTTAAAACATGCTATTAAGCTACCTGTTTATTCAAGTTTAGAAACTTACATTTCTAATCTAGAACTCAATCTAAACTCTAGTGAAATATATGATTTTAGAAACGACATTGATCTTAACATAGGGAGCTTATCTAATTTTAAACCATACTTAGATTACATTGTATCTAGAATATTTAACGAGTCTAGTCAATTTCAAAATAAAAAAAATATTTCTAAATTAGATTATAATTTAAATAGAATAGATTTTGTAAAAAAAAATATATCTCAAGCTATAATTAGATCTAAAATTTTAAGATACATTGCTTACGAATACCTTCTTGAAGAATCAAACTTAGTTAATATTGATACTTTTTTAAATAAATTTTTAGAAACTTCTAAAAATGAAAAAACTAATGCAGAAATAAATCAATTGTTTAGTAATATAATTTCTTTACAATCAGGAAATATTATTCCAGAAATCGAATTAATAGATAAAAACAATTCAATAATAAAAACTACAGATTTTGATAATAAAAATCCAGTAATATTTGTTTTTTGGTCTTACGAACAAAATTCTCATCAAATTGGCTTGTTTAAAAGAATTAACAGAATATTAGATTATAATAAAAATTATGATTTTCATGCTATTAATATTAACACTGATAATGGAAAATGGAAAAACATAATAAATAAATACAAAAATAGAACACACCTCAATCATTTTAGATCTGTAAACTTTGAAAACATGAGCAAAAAAATGATTTTAAATAACCTAAATAAAGTTATCATAACTAACAAAAAAGGAGAAATAAATAAAATTTTGACTATTAATGAGTTAGAAACTTATTTAAACTTAAATTAATTTCCTTTCTTATAATCTTTCAAGAATTTTTCTAAACCTATATCAGTAAGAGGATGATTTATTAAACCTTTAATAGACGAAAGTGGACCAGTCATTACGTCCGCACCAATTTTAGCACAATCTATTACGTGCATAGTATGTCGAATTGAAGCTGCAAGTATTTGAGTATTAAAAGCATAATTATCATAAACATTTGCGATTTCTGATATTAAATTTAGACCATCAGTTGAAATGTCGTCAAGTCTTCCAATAAAAGGAGAAACGTATGTTGCGCCAGCTTTTGCAGCAATAAGAGCTTGACCAACAGAAAAAATTAGAGTACAGTTAGTTCTTATGCCTTTGTTTGAAAAATATTTTATTGCTTTTATACCATCTAAAATCATCGGAATTTTAACTACAATTTGAGAATGTAATTTAGCAAGAGCCTCACCCTCTTCCACCATTCCTTCAAAATCAGTTGAAATTACTTCAGCCGAGACATCTCCATCAACAATATTACAAATCTTCACATAATGATCTAAAATATTTTGATGTCCCGTAATCCCTTCTTTAGCCATTAAAGATGGGTTTGTAGTTACTCCATCAAGAACACCTAAGTCCTGTGCCTCTTTTATTTGTTCTAAATTTGCTGTATCAATAAAGAATTTCATATGTAATAGGTTTAATTTTTGTTATAATAAAGTATTATTTTTTCAAATAATCTATCTGGTAAAAGTCTTTTTAAAACTATTGAAAATTTTTGAATAAACGCACCTACTTTATAATGAATTTTTGGATTTTTAGATAAAATTATTTTATAAACTAATTTTGAAATAATATCTGGCGAAAGAGCATTCTTCACTTGACTGTTAGCAGAATTAATACATTTCACATAATCTTTTTCGTAAGAAGATTTCTGAATACTAGGACTGTTTATTCTTCTAGATATTATACCAGTCTTAAAGTCACCTGGAGCAATATTAACTACTTTAATATTGAACTTGTTTAATTCCATACTAAATGCTTCTCCAATTATTTCCATTGAACTTTTAGTAGCACTATAAACTCCTCTAAATGGCATTGCGAAATAACCCATTACAGAAGTAATATTAATAATTAAACCAGTTTTATGTCTTCTCATTGAGGGAATACATGCCTTAATGATATTAATTGGTCCAAAAAAGTTTGTTTCAAAGGCAGATTTAATATCAGATTCAGATGTCTCCTCTACAGGGCCAGTAATTCCTATTCCAGCATTATTTATTAATATATCTATTCTTCCTTCTTTTTTTAAAACAAAATTAACAACATTCTTAATTTCATTAATTAAAGTTATATCACATTTTAATAAAATAAAATCTATAATATCATATTTCTTAGGATTACGGCATGTACCGTACACTTTGAAACCTTTAGAACATAAATAAAGAGCTATAGATTTACCTATTCCTGATGATGCGCCAGTAACTAGAACTGTTTTAGACATAAAAAAAGGGCAAGCTACTTACATCACACTGCTACAACCATCGACCCTTGCTGTGTTCCCACCCTGGGGGATTAAACAGGAGCTGGTTGTGTAAGACTTGCCCATTACAAATATATATATATAAGTTTTTATAATTAAATATGTTAAGGGTTAATTATTAATATTTAAATTTGATTAATAAATTTCTAAAATGAGAGTCATAAAACTATATGTGTTATTAATTATAATTACTCTAATTTCATGTGATGTTAATGTAAGCCATGACTATTCTATACATATTTCTAAAACAAATGAGTATTTAAATAATGGTAACATAATAGATTTAGTAATTAATAATCCTACTAATAACACTCTAACAGATTTAATTTTTTCTATAGATAATGTAAAAATTTCCCCCAATTATGTTTTGAATAACGAGCTTGGTGTCAATACTATAAAAGCATCTTTTAAAGTAAATGATGAAAATTTCATTATTCAAAAAAATATAATTATATATTCTGCTACTAAACCCAAGCTTTACACTTATAAAATTATAAATGAATTTGATCATGACATTAATTCATATACTCAGGGGCTTGAATTTGATGATGATTTTAATTTATATGAGGGTACTGGTCAGTATGGATTCTCAACATTAAAAAAGGTGGATTTTAAAACAGGAAAGGTTTTAAATAAAATAATTCTAGACAAATCATATTTTGGGGAAGGAATAACAATTATCGATGATAAAATTTTTCAATTAACCTGGAAAGAAAAGGTTGGTTTTGTATATAATAAAAATGATTTTAATTTAATTAAATCTTTTAGTTATGAAAACAGTCTTGAGGGTTGGGGATTATGTAATGATGGCGAAAAATTGTACAAATCAGATGGAACAGAAAAAATTTGGGTTCTTGACCCAGTAAACTTAAATGAACTTTATAATTTCAGTGTTGTAACTGACAATAAAATAATTAAAAAAATAAATGAATTAGAATGGTATGAAGGTAAAATTTATGCCAATACTTACCAATTCAACAAGGAAGTAGGTTTAATTATAGATCCAAAAAGCGGTAAAGTTGAGGGTGTTATTGATTTTAATGGTTTAAAAACAAAAGTCAAACAGCATTCTAAACTTGATGTTTTAAACGGAATAGCATATAATAAGCAAAGAAAAACTTTTTTTGTTACTGGAAAAAATTGGAATAAATTATTTGAAATTAAAATATTAGAAAATCAATAATTAAACAAAGCTCTTCCTGCCATTAACTGATTCACTTCTTTTTTTACACAATTTATTTCCATATCGTTATCAGGTTGTTTTATAACTCTATCTATTAAATCTACTATTGTAATCATATCTTTTTCTTTAAGTCCTCTAGTAGTTATTGCTGGGGTTCCAAACCTAATTCCTGAAGTAACAAAAGGAGACTTGTCATCAAATGGAACCATGTTTTTATTTGCTGTAATATCAGCTCGAACCAATACTAATTCAGCATCTTTTCCTGAAATATTTTTATTTCTTAAATCAATTAGTATCATATGATTGTCTGTTCCACCAGAAATTATATTATAACCCCTTTTAACAAATTCTTCTGCCATTACTTTTGCATTCTGCCTAACTTGTATCATGTAAGTCATAAAATCATCTTTCAATGCTTCTCCAAATGCAATCGCTTTTCCAGCAATTACATGTTCCAATGGACCGCCTTGATTTCCTGGAAATACAGCTAAGTCTATTAATGAAGACATTTTTTTTAATGAACCGCTCTTTAATTTGATTCCAAATGGATTGTCAAAATCTTCTCCCATTAATATTAAACCACCTCTTGGTCCTCTTAGTGTTTTATGAGTTGTAGTTGTTACAACATGGCAATAAGGAATTGGATCATTTAAAATACCTTTTGCAATTAAACCAGAAGGATGAGATATGTCTGCTAATAAAAATGCATCTACTTGATCTGCAATTTCTCTAAACTTTTCAAAATCAATATCTCTAGAGTAAGCCGAAGCACCAGCTATAATTAATTTTGGTTTTTCTTTTTTAGCAATTTCTAAAATCTTATCATAATTCAATATTCCTGTTTCTTTTTCAACTCCATAAAAAACAGGGTCATATAACCTTCCACTAAAATTTACGGGAGAACCATGAGTTAAGTGACCACCATGAGATAAATCGAAACCTAGTATTTTATCACCAGGATTTAAAAACGCATGATAAACGGCAGTATTAGCTTGTGAACCCGAATGAGGCTGAACATTAGCATAAGAGGCTCCAAAAAGCTCTTTAGCTCTATTAATAGCTAAAGTTTCTATTTCATCAACAACTTCACATCCACCGTAATACCTTTTACCGGGGTATCCTTCGGCATATTTATTTGTTAAAATTGAACCTGTAGCCTCCATAACTGCAGGGCTAGTGAAATTTTCAGATGCAATTAATTCTACGCCTCTTAATTGTCTAATTTCTTCTTTATTAATTAAATCACTTATTTCTTTATCAACTCTCATTTTATAAATTTTAAACAAATTTAAACATGATAAAAGATCAAACCAATAAATAAATTAAAATAAATCAAAAAACAATTAACAATTTATATTATATAATTGTTCAAATTAGAAAATTTAATATCCGAATGAGATGAATGGTGTAAAACTTCATCATCTTTTAACAATATTAACTGAGGAGACTCATGATAGACGCTATATTTATTAGAAATATTTTTTGAAAGTTCTTTCGTTTTTATTACATCAATGTAAATGTATTTTTGAATGTTTAAATTTTCATGAAAAGCAAATTCAAATCTTGTAAAAACAATTTTACTAACAACACATCTAGGTGAGTGTTTGAAAATTACTATGTAATTATCTCTTAATTTTGTAATATCATCTAATGAATTAATTTCAATCCAATTAATTTTAGCCATATAAGTGAAATATACTTGTTAACTTTGTTCTGTGATTAAAAAAGTAAATATACTAAATAAGAAAGCTAAGTTTGAATACGAGTTGTTAGACCAGTATTCGGCAGGAATTGTCTTAACTGGAACAGAAATTAAATCTATAAGAGATGGTAAAACCTCTATTTCTGACAGTTTTTGTGAATTCAATGACTTAGGCGAATTGTTTATTATTAATATGTTTATTGATGAATATTTGTTTGGTAATCAGTTTAATCACCAGACTAGAAGTCAAAGAAAATTACTTTTAAATAAAAATGAATTAAAAAAATTATTAAAAGAAGTTAGAAATACTGGTTTAACTATAATTCCATTAAAAGTATTTATTAGCGAAAATGGTTTTGCTAAAATTTTAATTTCATTAGCTAAAGGAAAAAAAACATACGATAAAAGGCATGCTATAAAAAATAGAGAAAACAAGATTCAGCTGGATAGGTTAAAAAAGAAATAATTTAATTAGTTTTTTTTAGCATCGGAACAAAATTAAACTTACCTAATTTTTTTTTCTCAAATTTAGTTTCACTTTTTCTAATTATTAATGTCATTTCTTGATTCAATTCTCCAATAGGAATAATAATTTTTCCTCCTATTTTTAATTGAAGAAGTAATTTTTTTGGAATTTTGGAAGCTCCTGCAGTAACCAATATTTTATCAAATGGTGCATGTTCTGGCAGACCCAAGTAACCATCTCCATATTTTACTAATTTTGGTGAATAGCCTAAAAAATTTAACCTCTTCATAGATTTTCTGTATAATAAATGTTGCCTTTCAATAGTGTAAACATTAGCATTTAGTTTTACTAATACAGCTGTCTGATAGCCAGAACCTGTACCTATCTCAAGAACTTTGTCATTTTTTTCTATCCCCAGGATCGTTGTTTGAAATGCCACAGTATAAGGTTGAGATATTGTTTGATTAGAATCAATCGGGAATGCTTTATCTATATAAGCGTGTGCCTCAAAATCATTATCAATAAACAAATGTCTTGGAATATTTAAAATAGCGTTTAAAACCATTCTTGAATCAATACCCTTTTTAATTAGTTCTTCAACTAACCTTTTTCTTAAACCCTTATGTTTTGAAGTATCTAACAATAGCTTTTAATTATTATAAAATTAATAAATAAGAATTGTATTTTTGAAAAAAATATTAGATGATAAAAGTAGGTGTTATTGGAACAGGTCATTTGGGTACTATTCATCTTAAGCTTCTTAACGAGTCAAAATTATATGATGTTATAGGATTTCATGATAAAGATTTAAAAAAATCCAAAAAACTAGGTGTTGATTATATTAACTTTAAAGATGCGATTGATTTAATAAATTCAGTTGATGTGGTTTTTATTTGTTCTAATACCACTACTCATTATGAAATAGCTAAAATATGTTTAGAAAATAATAAACATATTTTTATTGAAAAACCAATTACTTCTACTGTTAAGCAAGCTAAAGAGTTAGTTCAATTAGCAAAAGATAAAAATCTAATTGGTCAAGTCGGTCATGTTGAACGTTTTAATCCAGCTTACGTGAGTATAAAAGAGACTATCAATAATCCAAAATTCATAGAATGCCATAGGCTTGCTGAATTTAATCCAAGAGGAAATGATGTTTCAGTAGTTCTAGATCTTATGATCCATGATATAGATATTGTTCTTAGCATAGTTAAATCAAAAATTAAATCAGTAAGTGCGAATGGAGTTTGTGTAATTAGTGAAACACCTGATATTACCAATGCAAGAGTTGAATTTGAAAATGGTTGTGTTGCAAACTTCACATCAAGTAGAATTTCATTAAAAAACATGAGAAAAACTCGTTTTTTTCAAAATCATACCTATATTTCTGTAGATTTTTTAGAAAAGAAAAGTGAAATTGTAAAAATATCTAATGCAATTAATAATTCAGATAAATATGCAATGATTATTGAAAATTCCAACGGAGATAAAAAACAAATAAATTATCAGAATCCAGAAATAAAAATAACTAATGCAATTGTTGAAGAGCATAATTCATTTGCCTTTACAATAAACAATAATTCAAAACCAGTTATAAGTTTAGAAGACGGTTATTTAGCTCTGAATTTGGCCAATAAAATTATTAAAAAAATTCAATGAACATTGTCGATAATTTACAGAAAATTAAATATGAATTACCTCAAAATGTAAGTCTTGTTGCGGTTTCAAAAACTAAACCAAATGAGGATATTATATTAGCTTATAATACTGGCCAATTAGATTTTGGTGAAAACAAGATCCAAGAACTAATTTTAAAACATGATGCCCTTCCAAAAGATATTAAATGGCACATGATTGGTCACCTTCAAACAAATAAAGTTAAATATATAGCTCCGTTTATTCATTTAATACACAGTGTGGATAGTATTAAACTTATTAAAGAAATCAATAAACAAGCAATAAATAATACTAAAATCATTAATATTTTAATTCAGATTGACATCACTAATGATAAAACAAAGTTCGGATTTTCAATTAATGATTTTGATATGATTATGAAAGATGAACTATTATCCACATTTAACAATCTTAAAGTTGTTGGATTAATGGGAATGGCTAGCTTCACTAATAATCAAGATATTATAAAAAGTCAATTCAACTCTTTAAAAGATTTGTTTAACAAGCATAAAAAAAAATTATCTCTTGATATTTTATCGATGGGGATGAGTGGAGACTATAATATAGCAATTGAATGCCAAAGTAATCTTATAAGGTTAGGTAGCACTATTTTTGGTAAACGTAAATAAAAAAAAATTGTATTCAATTATTGACGTAGAAACAACAGGAGGAAAATTTAATCAAGAAGGTATTACTGAAATTGCCATCTATAAATTTGATGGAGTAGATATTATTGATCAATTTATAAGTTTAGTTAACCCTGAAATACCAATACAACCCTTTGTACAGCAATTAACAGGTATAACGGATAATATGTTAGTAAATGCACCGAAATTTTTTCAAATTGCTAAAAGAATATTAGAAATTACAGATAAAACTATTCTTGTAGCACATAATTCATCATTTGACTATAGGATGCTGAAAATAGAGTTTGATAGATTAGGATATGAATTTATAACTCCTCAGCTATGTACTGTTAATCTTTCAAAAAAACTAATTCCAAACATGAGTTCTTATAAATTAGGAAACTTGGTAAAATCACTTGGAATTCCAATTAGTAATAGGCACAGAGCTTCTGGAGATGCTAAAGCTACATTAGAATTATTCAAACTATTACTTGTAAAAGACATAAAAAAAGAGATATTCAATAGTTCAATTGTAAAAGATGTTAAACCAAAAATAAACAAATGGGCAGATTTAGTAAAAAATTTAAAAAATGAAATAGGAATATATTATTTTCACGATTCTAACGGAAAAATTATTTATATAGGAAAAAGTAAATCTATTAAAAATAGGGTTAATCAACATTTAACTGGAATTAGTAACAAATCATTGAAAATTAGATTAGAATTAAACGATGTAAGCTATGAAAATACTGGAAGTGAACTGATAGCCCTATTAAAAGAGAATAAGGAAATAAAAACCCATCAGCCTAAGTTTAACAGCTTATTGAAAAATACCATAAAGAAGTTTGGTTTAGAAATTTGTACAGATAATGATAATTTTAAATTTCTAAGAATATTGCATTATCACGACTCTATAGAATTTATTGAAACATATTCATCGTTAAAACTTGCTAATAAAAAACTATCAGTTTTAAACATGAAATATAATCTAGAAAGTAATAAATCTGAGAAAAGTAATTTAAATATTTTTGAAATATTAAAAAAGTATAGTTTTCCATTTGTCAATATGTTAATAATTGATAAAGGAAGAAGTGTTGATGAAAAAAGTGTTCTATTAATTAAAAACAATAAATACATAGGATACGGTTATTTTACTCTTAATTATCAAATTAATAATATAGAAATCCTAGAGTCGTTAATTACTAGTTCAGAAGAAATTGAAGGATCTGAATCATTGATTGTTAATTACATAAATAAACATAAAGTTGAAAAAATAATTAATATTGATAAGTTAGTATGAAAAAAACTTTAATTACAATTTCTGGACCTACAGCAGTTGGCAAAACAAAGTTTAGTATAGAGTTGGCACAATTATTAAATTGTGAAATTATTTCCTGTGATTCAAGGCAATTTTACAAAGAAATGAGTATTGGAACCGGTGTTCCTTCAAGTATTGAGCTTTCTACAGTAAGACACCACTGTATACAGCACAAATCTATTTTAGATCGTTATACTATCAATGATTTTGAAATTGAATCAAATGAAATTTTAAACAACAAGTTCAAAACTAACGATTTTATGATAATGGTTGGAGGATCTGGATTATACATGGACGCTTCAATAAACGGTATAGATAAATTTCCAGAAATAGATTTGGGTGTTAGAAATAAGTTAAACAAGCAGTATGAAGTGAATGGAATAGAATTCCTTCAGAATAAATTAAAAGAGCTTGATCTAAAATACTATGAAAAAATAGATATTTATAATTCTAGAAGAATTATCAGAGCTTTAGAAGTTTGTATTTCTTCCAAAAAACCTTACTCAAGTTTTTTAAATAAAACTAAATTAAATCGTCCATATAAAGTTTTTCCAATTGCAATTAATATTGAAAGAAAAGATTTATATAAATTGATTAATAATAGAGTTGACCAAATGCTTATAAGTGGCTTACTGAATGAAGTTAAATTGCTCAAAAAGTATAAGAGTTTAACTGCACTTCAAACAGTAGGATATAAAGAACTTTTTGATTATTTAAATAGTACAAAATCTTTAGAAACTTACATCGAAGAAATTAAAAAAAACACAAGAAGGTATGCAAAGAGGCAAATTACTTGGTTAAATAAAAAGAATGATATTTTATGGATTGATCGCAGTTATAATGTTAAGAGCATAGTATCTACTTATTTTGATTTAAAATAAGAATTAACATTTAACTGAATTCTTGATTGAATATCGCTTGTTTCTGATTTAACAAACTTAGATCCAGTTATTTTCTCATAAAGCTCTATGTATCTTTCTGAAACTTCTTTTATATAGTCTGAATTCATTTCTGGGATAACTTCTCCTTTTTTCCCTTGGAAACCTTTATTTATAAGCCACTGTCTAACAAACTCTTTAGATAATTGCTTTTGAGTGGATCTTGATCTTTGTAATTTTTTATATGAATCTAAATAAAAATACCTTGAAGAGTCTGGAGTATGAATTTCATCAATTAAAATTATATCCCCATTTGAATTTTTTCCAAACTCATATTTAGTATCTACCAATATTAAACCTTGTTTATTTGCAATTCTTGAACCTTCAGAAAATAACTTGTATGTATAATCTTCTAATATTTTGTAATCTTCTATAGAAACTATGTTTTTATTTAACAACTCCTCTTTTGAAATATCTTCATCATGCTGACCATTTACTGCTTTAGTAGTAGGAGTTATAATAGGAGATTTGAATTTATCATTTTCCGACATACCTTCTGGCATGTTAATTCCACAAATTTGTCTTATTCCAGAATTATATAATCTTGCAGCATGGCCTGATAAATAACCCCTTATTACCATTTCAATTTTAAAAGGTTCACAAATTTGTCCAATTGATACATTTGGATCTGGAGAGTCTATTAGCCAATTTTGGACAATATGAGATGTTTCATTTAACATTTTACATGCAATTTGATTTAAAATTTGTCCCTTATAAGGGATTCCCTTTGGCAAAACAATATCAAAAGCGGATAACCTATCTGAAGCAACCATTACTAGGTATTTATTGTCAATATTGTATACATCCCTTACTTTTCCTGAATATTTAGAAATTTGATTTTCAAATTTAAAATCTGTTTTTGTAATTGAATTCATGTTAATTCTTCTTTTGTTTTATAAGCATCTATAATTCTTTTTACAACTTCATGTCTTAACACATCACTATCGTCTAACTGTACAATTTTGATACCTTTAATGTTCTTAAGTAAAATACTTGCTTCCTTTAAACCAGATTTTATTTTTGTAGGTAGATCGATTTGATCAGGATCTCCATTAATCATAAATTTAGCATTATTACCCATTCTGGTTAAAAACATTTTCATTTGATTATAAGTAGCGTTTTGTCCCTCATCTAAAATTACAAAAGCATCATCTAATGTTCTTCCGCGCATATAAGCCAAAGGAGCTATTTCAATAATCCCTCTTTTAATGTAATCTTCTAGCTTTTCTATAGCAATCATATCTTTTAATGAATCATATAATGGTTGCATATAGGGATCTAACTTATCTTTTAATTCTCCAGGTAAAAAGCCTAAGCTCTCACCCGATTCAACGGCAGGTCTAGTTAAGATTATCTTTTTAACAGCTTTATCTTTTAATGCTTTAACTGCAATAGCAATTCCTGTATAAGTTTTTCCAGTTCCAGCTGGACCAACAGCAAAAACCATATCATTTTTTTCAAATGCAACAACAATCTTAATTTGATTAACAGTATGTGCCTTTATTGGCTTCTTGCCAACTCCATACAAAATAAGTTTAGTTTTATTAGTTTCTATTATCTCTTTTCCATTTCCACTTAAAATAGAATTTATAAATTCATCATTAATAATATTGTTTTTACTTTTGATAAGTAATAATAATGTATCTAGTCTTGCAGTTAATTGAGTTACTAAAGAAGCATCGCCATTTAGAATCAACCGATCACCTTTTAGAATTATTTTTATTTTTGTAAAATGTTTCTTTATTAATAAAACAAGATCATAGTCTTTTTTATCAAAAAATTCTGATGGATGTATCTGGTTAATAAAATATTCAGTTTTTTTCACTTAAGCTATGCGTATTATTTATTGGCAAGTTGTAAATTTATGTAATTTTTAATCTTATATATTAATTTTTTTTAACAAATGAGCCTAATTACATTAACAACTGATTTTGGTAATAAAGATCACTTTGTTGGTTCATTGAAAGGAGCCCTTCACAACGAGATTAAAAATATAAATATCATTGATATATCACACAATATATCTCCTTTCAATATAATTGAAGGAGCTTATATAATACAAAATTCTTATAAGAATTTTCCTGAAGGATCAATTCATATTATAGGGATAGATTCTGAAAAAACACCTGAGCAAAATCACATTGCTATGATTTTAGATGGTCATTATTTTATATGCGCTAATAATGGAATAATGTCTCTTATCTCTTCAAAAATTAATCCTGAAAAAATAATTGAAATAAATATTCATAACGAAGAATCTACCAGTTTCCCAGTTTTAGATGTGTTTGTTAAAGTAGCTGCTCATATATATAGAGGAGGATCTATTGATCTTGTAGGTAAAAGAATTTATGAGTTAAAAGAACTTTATGATATCAATCCAATAATAAATGAAAAAAACAAAGAAATCACTGGCAATATTATTTATATAGATAATTATGAAAATGTTGTCACTAATATTTCGAAAACTATTTTTGATGAATTTGGCAAGTCGAGACCATACTCCATCAATGCACGAAATTACAAATTTGAATCAATTGTAAACTCATATAGTGAAGCAATTAAGTTTGATGTTAAAAAAGAAATAAGAAAAGAAGATGGTAAGAAAATAGCTCTTTTTAATAAATCGAATTTCCTTGAACTGGCTATATACAAAAGTATCCCAGGGAAAACAGGGGGAGCAAGTAGTTTGTTCGGATTAAAATATAGAGATATAGTAACTATACAGTTTGAATGAAGCTTGTAAAAAGTGTTAATAAATTAGTTTTATTTTAACGATTGTTTCTAATATATTTACAAGTATATAATTTAATTATGAAGTTTATAGTTTCAAGTTCTTTATTACTTAAAAACATTCAAGTTTTAGGAGGTATTTTAAATACTAATAATACTCTGCCAATTTTAGATTATTTTTTATTTAAAATTTCAAAAAATATTTTAAGAATTACAGCTTCAGACCTAGAAACTACTCTTACTGCAGATGTTAAAGTTGACTCTGACAAGGAAGGAACTGTAGCTATTCCTGCTAAACTACTTATTGATACTCTAAAAACTTTTCCAGAACAACCTTTAACATTTAATGTTTTAGAAAACAATATTATAGAAATAAGTTCAAATCACGGAAAGTATGCTCTTGCTTATGCAAAAGGAGATGATTTTCCAAAAACATTAGCAATTACTGATGCATCTAATTCTGTTATCTCATCCAAAGTCTTATATCAAGCTATAAATACTACGATTTTTGCTTCTGGAAATGATGATTTAAGACCTATTATGAGTGGTGTTTTCTTTCAATTCTCAAGTGAGAATTCCACATTTGTAGCAACTGACGCACATAAGTTAGTTAGATATGTAAGAACAGATTATAAATCAGATAAATTAATTGAATTTATAATGCCTAAAAAACCACTTAATATTTTAAAAGGAATTTTAATTAATAATGACTTTGATGTTAATATTGAGTTTAATGAAAGTAATGCAAAATTTATATTTTCTAATTTAACTTTAACTTGCAGACTCATTGATGGAAAATATCCTAATTATGAGGCGGTAATTCCAAAAGAAAATCCTAATGTACTTACTGTTGACAGAGCTTTGTTTCTTAATTCAACAAAAAGAGTAAGTATTTTTTCAAATAAAACAACTCATCAAATTAGATTAAAAATTACAGGAAATGAATTGATTATTTCTGCAGAAGATTTAGATTACAGTAATAAAGCGGAAGAGAGACTTAGCTGTAATTATAATGGAGATGATATACAAATTGGTTTTAATTCTAGATTTCTAGTGGAAATGCTGTCTAATATTGATTCAGACGAGGTTAAGCTTGAATTATCACTTCCTAATAGAGCTGGAATCTTAACTCCAACGAAAACTGACAATGATTTCGAACAAATCACAATGCTTGTTATGCCTGTAATGCTTAATTCCTAAAGATAATAGTCAGTCCTAATAAAGTTCGATTTTTTAGAATCTATCATTTCTCTTAAAATACTCTTATTTAATTCGTTGTCATTAGAAGCAACGAATGTTCTAATTGAAAAAGATCTTAAAGCATCATGGACACTTAGAGTTGAAACAGCTGAATCTTTTCGGCCAGTAAATGGATATTTATCTGGTCCTCTTTGACAAGCACTATTTAAATTAACCCTACACACTAAATTCACTAGAGAATCAATAATTGGACCCAATGTATCAACATTTTTTCCAAATATACTAGCTTGCTGTCCATAATTTGAATCACACATATCATCTAATGGCTTAGAAACATCATTATATGAAACAACAGGGACAACTGGACCAAATTGTTCTTCCTTAAAAACTCTCATGTTTTTAGATACTGGATATAGAACAGCAGGAAAAACAAAATTTTTATATTTAATTCCACCTTTTTTGTTTATTATTTTAGCTCCCAATGAAGTAGCATCATCAATTAAATCAGAAATATATTGAGGTTTTGATGGTTCTGGAAGAGGAGTTAAAAACGTATTATCCCATGGCATGCCTAATTCTAGTTCATCAACCTTTTTCGAAAATTTATATAAAAACTCATCTTTAATATCTTCATGAACATAAATGATTTTTATAGCAGTGCATCTTTGTCCATTAAATGACAGCGATCCGGAGAGACATTCATTTACTGTTAAGTCTAAATCTGCATCTTTTAAAATAATTGCAGGATTTTTAGCCTCTAAACCTAATACTAAACGTAATCTATTTTTTTGAGGGTGTAAATCTTGTAATGCAATAGCTGATGAACTATGCCCAATTAATGATAAAACATCAACTTTTCCACTTTTCATTATAGGAGAAGCTATAACCCTACCTCTTCCAAAAATGATATTGACTACACCTGGTGGAAAAGATTCTTTGAACGCTTCTAAAAGAGGAGCTATTAATAAAACACCGTGTTTAGCAGGCTTAAATATCGTTGTATTACCCATTATAATGGCAGGGATAAGCAATGCAAAAGTTTCGTTTAATGGATAATTATATGGTCCCAAGCAAAGAACAACACCTAATGGACCCCTTCTTATTAATGCTCTAACTCCTGATTGGTTTTGAATAGTTGCACACTTTCTGTCAATTCTTTTATATTCTTCAATAGTATCGTTAATGTATTCAATTGTTCTATCAAATTCTTTTTTAGAGTCATTTAAGTTTTTTCCAATTTCCCACATTAAAAGTTTAACTATCTCCTCTCTTTTAAGAATCATTTTCTGAACAAAAGCAGACATGCAGTTAATTCTTTCGTAAACTTTCATTCTTGGCCACTTTCCCATTCCTGAATCATAAGAACTTGAAGCTGCATTTAAAGCTTCCATTGCTGATTCAGTTGACATTTCGGGAGATGTCCCGATTAAAAGAGGTTCTTTTTCATCAGTATCGCATAAAAGAGTAGAATAAACATTCGCTTTATTACCTGACCATTTAGAGATTTTTCCGTTAATTAAATATTCATTGTTGTGAATGACACTATTTATTTGAAATTTTTTAGGTACAGAATTCATTTTTTTAGTTTATTGATTTCATTGATTTCATTGAATTTCTTAGCTTTTTTCCAATAATTTCAACAGGGTGATTTCTAATTATTTCATTTATTTTAATTAAATCTGAATTGTCAATTTTATCTTTATTTAAAAACTTCTCTCCAATATGATTATTTGAAATAGTCTTAAAGAAGTCATTAAGTAAAGGCTTACAAGCATGATCAAATAAATAACAACCGTATTCAGCTGTATCAGAAATTATTCTATTCATTTCAAACAACTTGTTTTTCGCTATAAGATTAGCAATTAAAGGAGTTTCATGTAATGATTCGTAATATGCTGATTCAGCTATTATTCCTGAACTAGTCATTGTTTCAAAAGCTAGTTCAACACCTGAGCGAATAAATGATACCATAAGCAATCCATTATCAAAAAATTCCTGTTCTGAAATTTCATCAGTTGTTGTTGGAGTTTTTTCAAATATTGTTTCTCCAGTTTGAGCTCTCCACTTTAATAAATTCACATCATTATTAGACCAATCTTCCATCATTATAGATGAAAAATGACCAGACATTATATCATCCATATGTTTTTGAAACAATGGTCTCATAATAGCTTTTAATTCTTCCGATATTTTAAAAGCTTCAATTTTAGCTGCATTATTTAACCTGTCCATCATATTAGTGATTCCACCATGCTTTAAGGCTTCAGTAATAGTTTCCCATCCAAATTGGATTAATTTAGAGGCATAACTAGGATCAATACCATTTTCAATCATTTTATTAAATGATAATATAGACCCAGTTTGCAATACACCACACAATATTGTCTGTTCTCCCATTAAGTCTGACTTAACCTCAGCTACAAAAGAAGACTCTAACACACCTGCTTTATGTCCACCTGTTGCAACTGCATAAGCTTTTGCAAGATCCAAACCATTATTATGTGGATTATTAGCTGGATGAACTGCTATAAGTGTTGGAACTCCAAAACCTCTTTTATATTCTTCTCTTAATTCGCTTCCAGGAGACTTAGGTGCTACCATTATTACGGTAATATCATTTCTCACAGTTAGTCCTTCTTCTACTATATTAAAGCCATGAGAATATGAAAGTATTGAATCTTTTTTCATTAATGGCATTAGTTTATTAACAACATCAGTATGATTTTTATCAGGTGTTAAATTTAAAACCATATCAGCTTTTGGAATCATTGCTTCAAACGTACCAACTTTAAATTCATTTGATATAGCATTATTGTAAGAATCTCTTTTTTGATCAATTGCTGCTTGCCTTAATGCATATGATACATTCAAACCTGAATCTCTCATATTTAAACCTTGATTCAACCCTTGGGCTCCACATCCTATAATTACAATATTTTTCCCTTTTAATATAGATACTCCATCTTCAAATTCAGAAGTGTCCATAAGTCTGCATTTTGCTAATTGCTCAATTTTTTGACTTAATGGTAATTGATTAAAATAATTTTTCATAATTTATTTATCTGTATTTAATCCTAGAATATTCGAAATGTTCATTGGTTCTTTTGAAACTGAAATTCTTCCTGATCTAACAAATTGTAATAACCCATATGGCTCCAAATCATAATATAACTTCTCTGTATCCTTTCTCCATCCAGTTTTTTCAATTACAAAATATTCTGGAGAAACTGTAATGATATTCGCTTGACTATTTTTGATTATTTTTTGTAGGGGTTTTTCATTAAATAATGATTGTGATTTAATCTTATACAATGCTGTTTCTAAAAAAATAGTTTCTTCATTTGAATGATAAAAAGCGGCTATAACTTCAATTTGTTTTTCTATTTGTTTGACGACTCTTTCTACTCTAGATTTAGTAATATTAACTACTATAATAAATCTAAAAATATTTTCAATCTCAGATTCAGAAGTTGTGAAGCTTTCTATGCTAATATGTCGTTTTAGAAATATTGCAGAAATTCTATTTAACAAACCAAGATTATTTTCTGTATAAACTGAAATTGTATATGTTTTGTTTAATTCACTCATAATTATTAATCTAATCTAATATCAGACACTGATGCTCCTGTTGGAATCATTGGAAAAACATTATGTTCTTTTTCAACTGAAACTTCAAGGAAAAATGGTTTCTTAGAATTCATCATCAACTCTATAGAAGACTTTAATTCTTCTCTCTTACTCACTTTTTTTGCTTCAATATAATATCCCTTTGCGATAGTCACAAAATCAGGATTAATGAGCTCAGTAGAAGCGTATCTTTTTTCAAAAAACATTTCCTGCCATTGTCTAACCATTCCTAAGTAATTGTTATTAAGAACAACAATTTTTACTGCACTACCAGTTTGAAAAATCGTACCTAATTCTTGAATAGTCATTTGAAATCCGCCATCACCAATTATAGCAACAACTTCCCTTTCTGGAGCACCCATCTTTGCTCCTAAAGCAGCAGGGAGGGCAAAACCCATAGTTCCTAATCCACCTGACGTAACGTTAGATTTAGATTTGTTAAACCTAGCATACCTACAAGCAACCATTTGATGTTGACCTACATCTGTTATTATTATAGCATTTCCTTTTGATGCTATATTTATTTCTTTCACCACTTCAGCCATACTTAAACCTTCTTTAGTTGGATGCAGTTCTTCTTTTATGACTTTATTATATTCTATTTCATATAAAGAATGAAATTTCCCCAACCAACTTTCATGGTTATTTTTATTTACCAATTTCAATATCTCTGGAAGCGTTTCTTTTACATTTCCTAGTAATGGAACGTCAACTTCAACTATTTTGTTTATTTCAGCAGGATCAATGTCGAAATGTATTATTTTTGCCTGTTTAGCATAAGTATCTAAATTTCCTGTTACTCTATCATCGAATCGCATTCCCACAGCAATTAGCAAATCACATTGGTTAGTTAAAACATTCGGAGCATAGTTTCCGTGCATTCCAACCATTCCAACATTTAATGGATGATCAGAAGGAAGGGCAGATAAACCAAGTATAGTCCATGCTGAAGGAATTCCAGTTTTTTCAATAAAATTTTTAAATTCAGTTTCTGCATTTCCTAAAATAACTCCCTGACCAAAGACAATTAAAGGTTTTTTAGCATTGTTAATTAATTCAGCAGCTTTTTTCAATTGTTTAATTGAATAATCAGGAACAGGAATGTAGCTTCTTACTGATTTACATTGTGAATAAGAAAACTCCATTAATTCAAATTGGGCATCTTTTGTGATATCTATCAAAACTGGGCCCGGCCTACCAGATTTAGCAATGTAAAAAGCTTTTGCTAAAACTTTAGGAATTTCAGAAGCTTTAGTTACCTGACAGTTCCATTTAGTTACTGGAGAAGAAATACCAATTATATCTGTTTCTTGAAATGCGTCGGAACCTAATAAGTGTGATGCGACTTGTCCAGTTATACAAACCATTGGAGTTGAATCTATTTGAGCATCTGCAATTCCTGTAATTAAATTTGTAGCACCAGGTCCAGAAGTTGCCATCACCACTCCTACTTTTCCCGTTACTCTAGCAAATCCTTGAGCAGCATGAGTGGCTCCTTGCTCGTGCCTTGTTAAAACATGATTTAATTTATCTTCATACTTGTGAAGCTCATCATAAATAGGCATAATAGCTCCTCCGGGATAACCATAAATCAAATCAATTCCTTCTTTTAAAAGAGACTTAATCACGGCTTCTGCGCCAGATATTCTAGTTATTTTACTCATAACTTAATCAGTTACACACCCACTAGAGGCATCAGAAACATTTCTAATATAATTATACAATACTCCACTATCAAATTTAATCTTAGGCTTTAGCCATTTGGATTTTCTTTTTAATAATTCTTTTACAGAAACATCAACATTTATGGTATTGCTTACGGCGTCAATAACTATTTTATCTCCATTTTTAATTAAAGCAATATTTCCGCCATCTTGAGCCTCTGGTGTAATATGACCTACTACAAAGCCATGTGTTCCTCCTGAAAATCTTCCATCAGTAATTAAAGCAACATCTTTACCTAAACCACATCCCATTATAGCTGAAGTTGGTTTTAGCATTTCTGGCATTCCAGGTCCTCCTTTAGGACCAACATATCTAATCACAACAACATCTCCTTTATTAACTAGACCTTTTTTAATTCCATCATTTGCTTCATTTTCGCAATCAAAAACTTTTGCTAAACCAGTAAAATATAATCCTTCTTTTCCAGTAATTTTAGCTACAGAACCATTTATTGCTAAATTTCCATATAATATTCTAATATGACCTGTTTTTTTTATTGGTTTATTAAAAGGTTTAATTATTTTTTGATTTGAAGAAAGTGCCTTTACTGAAGATAAATTTTCTGAAATAGTCTTACCTGTAACAGTCATACAATCTCCATCAAGATAATTGTTATCTAACATATATTTCATTACAGCAGGAATTCCGCCTACATTGTGAAGGTCTTCCATTAAAAATTTTCCGCTAGGTTTTAGATCCGCTAAAAAAGGTGTTGTTTCGGAAATAATTTGAAAATCGTCAATTGAAAATTTAATTTTTGCCGCTTTAGCAATAGCTAACAAATGCAATACAGCATTTGTTGATCCACCTAAAACAGTTATTAATCTTACAGCATTTTCTAAAGATTTTTTAGTAATTATATCCAAAGGTTTTAAATCTTTAATTAAAAGATTCTTTACCGCTTTACCTAACTCATTACATTCATTATTTTTTTCAGAACTGATTGCTGGGTTCGATGAACTATAAGGAAGAGACATCCCCATAGCTTCAATAGCTGAAGACATTGTATTAGCAGTATACATTCCTCCACATGCTCCAGCTCCAGGACATGCATTTTTTACAATTGCTTTAAATTCAGTTTCATCAATTTTTCCAGCTACATTCTCCCCCCAAGCTTCAAAAGCTGATACAACATCGAGTTTCTTGTTATTATGACAACCTGGAGCAATTGTTCCACCATAAACTAAAATAGAGGGTCTATTAAGTCTTATCATAGCTATTAACGCGCCTGGCATGTTTTTGTCACAACCAACTACTGTAATTAACCCATCGTAAGCCATAGCTTGAACAACTGTCTCTATGGAATCAGCTATAATATCTCTTGAAGGTAAAGAGTAACGCATCCCTTGTGTTCCCATTGAAATACCATCACTAACTCCAATGGTGTTAAAAATTAGACCATTAATTTCAGCATTATTTACTCCTTCCTTTATTGATTTCGACAAATCGTTTAAGTGCATATTGCAAGGATTGCCTTCATATCCAGTACTAGCAATACCAATAAAAGGTTTGTTTAAATCATCTTCAGACAAACCAATGGCATGCAACATAGCTTTAGCTGCCGGTTGAGATGAATCCTGAGTTACAACATAACTATATTTATTTAATTTCATTTATAAAAACAGTAAAAAAACCCTTCACATAATTAAGAGAAGGATATATTTATAAAATATTTGTATTATTTATTAATATAAAATTAATCAAAAGTATTTATTTTTTACTCTTAACAATTTTATAATGTATATTTTTATTGATTCGTCAATAATGACATAATTATTTTACCCTTTATTATGGATAATACATTAAAAAGAATAATTGATAAACAAAAAAATTATTTTGATTCAAAAAAAACTATTGATATAAATTTTAGAATATCATTATTAAAGAATTTAAAAAAAGAGATAGAACTCAATGAAAAAGATATTGAAAATGCTTTAAATAATGATTTAGGCAAATCTAGTGGAGAAAGCTATTTAACTGAAATTGCATTTGTTTATTTTGAAATTAAAATAGCTTTAAAAAATATCAAAAAATGGGTTAAAAGAAAGCCAGTCAGATCATCATTACTTAATTTTCCTTCATCTGATTATATTATAGCCGAGCCTTATGGAAACACATTACACATATCTCCATGGAACTATCCATTTCAATTAGCAATTGCTCCATTAATTGGCGCAGTTGCAGCTGGAAATACAGTTTTATTAAAGCCATCTGAATATTCTGTAAACACATCTAAAATTTTAAATAAAATATTATCTAGTGTTTTTGATGATGGTTTTGTTAAGGTTGTTCAAGGAGGTCCAGAAATTGCATCTGAAATATTAAAGTTTAAATGGGATTACATTTTCTTCACTGGAAGTGTTAGCGTTGGTAAAATAGTAGCAAAAGAAGCAGCAAAAAATTTAACGCCAGTCACACTTGAATTAGGGGGAAAAAACCCTTGTGTAATTGACAAAACAGCTTCATTAAAGGTTACTGCAAAAAGAATTGTTTGGGGAAAATTCACGAATTGCGGTCAAACATGTATTGCTCCAGATTTTTTAATTGTGGATAACAAGATTAAATCTAAGTTAATTACAGAGTTAAAAAACCAAATAATTAAAACTTATGGAGAGAAACCTATTGAATCAGTTGAATACGGAAGAATAATAAGCGAAAAGCACATGAACTATTTATCATCATTAATTGAAAATCAAAAAATACTTTATGGTGGAAATACTGATATTGATAAAAAATATTTTCAACCCACACTTGTTGAATTAGATAATCTAGATTCTAAACTAATGCAGGACGAAATATTTGGCCCTATACTTCCAATTATAGGATACGATGATTTTAATGAAGTTGATAAAGTTATTAAAAAATATTCTCATCCATTAGCTCTCTATATATTTACTAAAAACATCGCCTTTGGAAGAAAATTTTTAGAATCTTATCCATTTGGAGGAGGAGCTATTAATGACACGGTTATTCATATAGCTAATGATAGATTGCCTTTTGGAGGAATCGGACAAAGTGGTATGGGAAAATATCATGGAGAATCAACATTCAAAACATTTTCACATTTTAAACCATATTTATCAAAACCGTTGTGGATAGATCCCCCATTAAGATACCCCCCCTTTAAAAACAAAATTAATTTTTTAAAAAAACTACTTAAGTTAATTCAGTGATTAATGGTATTTTGGAAGCCTAATTTAAAAAATAAATGGAAAAAACAGTATCTCAGGCAATTAAAGATAGAAGGTCAGTAAGAATTTTTAAAGACAGTAAAATTGAAAGTAATAAAGTTAAAGAATGTATCCACAATGCAACTTTAGCACCTAACAGCAGTAACCTTCAACTATGGGAGTTTATTCACGTAAATGATCCTTTATACTTAAAAAAACTTTCTAAAGCCTGCATGAACCAAAGTGCAGCAAAAACAGCTTCTCAAATTGTAGTTGTAGTAACAAGAAAAAATCTCTGGCGAAAGAGAGCGAAAAAGAATATAGAATTTCTAAACAAACAGTATAAAGAAAATTCAATAACAACAAAAAGATATAAACTTGCTTTAAATTACTATTCAAAACTAATACCAATTCTTTATTTTGATTTTTTAGGAATTCTAGGTCTTTTTAAATATATAATGTTTCAAATTGTAGGACTGTTCACTCCAGTTGTTAGACAAACCTTAAATAGCGATTTGAGAATTGTAGCGCATAAAAGTGCTGGTTTAGCTTCACAAAATTTTATGATCAGTATGTCAGAGATTGGATATGACACTTGTCCAATGGAAGGTTTTGATAGTCTAATTGTTAAAAAAATATTAAAACTACCTAGAGGGTCTGAAATTAACATGGTTATTGGTTGTGGGGAAAGAGAAAAAAAAGGTGTTTACGGACCTCAATTTAGAGTTCCTTTTGAAATGGTTTATAAGTATATTTAATCAAAAATTATATACATGGAAAAAGATCTCTTTAAAAAAATTTGTGGAAGTTTTACAACAGGTGTTACAGTAATTACATCAAATGATAAAATGACAGATTATGGGTTTACTGCCAGTTCTTTCACTTCAGTTTCAATTGATCCTTTTTTAATTTTATTTTGCTTAAATAAAGAGGCAAAATCTAATATTGCTTTAAAAAAAAAGAACTTCTTTATAGTTAATATTCTTAATGAAAAACAAATAAACATTTGTAATCAATTTGCTAATAACAAGCTTAAGCCTGAACAAACATTTAAGGGTGTTGATACAATAAATTCTAATAATCAAATTAAAAAAATATCAAATTCAATTGCATTTTTAGAATGCCAAGTAACTGAAAAAATAGAGGCAGGTGATCATTACATATATGTCGGTAAGGTACTTGAAGGTGAATTAAATGAAAACTTGTTAAAACCTTTAATTTATCAAAATGGATTAATTAAAAATTTACTTTAAATTCTCCAACCCTTCCTCAAGCCAAGCTTTATATATATCCTTTGAAGTGTATTGTATTGGACTGTTTAGTATTCTTAGATCAGTATCTAATAGAACATAAAAAGGCTGTGATGCACTTTTAAAATTCAATGCTTGAAAAGTAGCGGACTTCTCTCCTATTGTATTTATTTCCTTGATTTTTCCAGATTTATATTTCAAAGAAATTTTATCTTTTTCATCTAATTCTTTTCTATCATCAACATATAAAGAAATTAAAACAAAATTATCATTAATTAAATTGAATATTGCAGGGTCAGTCCATACGTTTTCCTCAATTCTTCTACAATTTACACAAGCCCAACCTGTAAAATCTAATAAAATTGGCTTATTATTAGCTTTAGCAAACTCTAATCCAGATTCGAAATCTTTGAAACATTGAAAACCTAGTGGACAATCTGAAGTCTTAGAATACACACTATAAAATGATGGTGGTGTAAATCCACTTAAAAGTCTTGCTTTATTAGACCCATCAGGCAATAAGGCAGGAGAAAGATAAACCGCAAATGACAGAGATAATATGCTAAGTACTACATTAAACTTAGATTGCTTTATTTTCTGACTTTCATGAGGGAATTTAAAAAGTCCTATCAGATAAGAAAATAATAATAATAAAACCAAAACCCAAATACCAATAAATATTTCTCTTTTAAGTATTCCCCAATGCTCTACTAAATCGGCATTAGACAAAAACTTAAATGCAAAACCTAATTCAAGAAAGCCTAAAATCACTTTAAAAGTATTCATCCATCTTCCTGACTTAGGTAATGAATTTAATAAGTTAGGGAACAATGCAAATAGTGTAAAAGGAAGAGCCAAGGCTATTCCAAAACCTAGCATTCCTATTGTTAATTGCATCGCTCCTCCTTGAGATGAAATTGATCCTACTAAAAGTGAACCAAGTATTGGTCCGGTACATGAAAAAGAAACTAATACCAATGTTAAGGCCATAAAAAACACCCCTATAAAACCTCCAATACTATTAGACTTAGAATCAATAGAATTTATCCAGCTTGATGGAATTGTGATTTCATAAAATCCAAAAAAAGAAAAAGCAAAAACAACAAACACTATAAAAAATAAAACATTTAGTACAGCGTTAGTAGAAATACTGTTTAATATTTCTGGATCTAA
This sequence comes from Bacteroidota bacterium, assembly GCA_027619415.1. Classification (GTDB taxonomy): domain Bacteria; phylum Bacteroidota; class Bacteroidia; order Flavobacteriales; family Flavobacteriaceae; genus MAG-121220-bin8. Next base: position 58,486 of record JAQCFO010000004.1, on the reverse strand, counting down.
TGAATCTATAAAATGAAATGGAATACTTAAAGAAATGTAAATTAAAATTATAAAACTCCCATAAATAAAAGCATTTAAGGAAGAATCCGAACCTTTATTTGTAAAAAAAGAAACTGTTAAAGGGATCATCGGAAAAACACAAGGTGTTAACAGGGCTAGTAAGCCACCTAAAAACCCTAAAATAAGTAAATTTAAATATGGGTTTGAAGACAAGTTTTCTGAAGATGAATAAGATTCTAAGACATCTGTATTTTTTAAATCTAAAACTAACGGATTAGACTTGTCAATAACTAAATCCGTTGTCAGGTTTTCATTAACTATTGCGTTAACAGACCCATCTAAATTAAAAACCAACTCTGCTTCTCTAAAAATACAAACCATATCATCACAGGCTTGATATGCAATAATTGCTTTAATTGTGTTTATAGATTTATCAATAATCTTAACAGATTGAATAAACGAAGATTCATTTATAAAATATGATTGATCTATACCAAATATCGGATCAAACTTTGTTATCGATTTAGATTCTTTAACACCTTCTATTAAATCATAATTATCAGAATCGTTAAAAATAAATTCTGTTGGAATTGCTCCGCCATCAATTAAATTTTGAGAATACAAACGCCAATTAGATTCGATTTTTGAATTAGTGATTAGTTCATATGTATCATCAGAAACCTTTTTAACAGATGTGGAAAAAGATACAGGTTCTTGAGAAAAACTAAATTGAGAAAAAATAAAAAAAATAAAAAGTAGTAATCTAAACTTCATTGAATTCAATTTTAATATTAGCATTTTTAGTTATGTATTTTCTTTTATCAAATCTCATGCCAACTACCCACAAGATCTCCGAACCGTCACACAATAACCATTGATTTTGTTTGTCAAAGTAAGACATTTTTTCGTCTTTAAAATACTTAGAAATCATTTTTTTTCCATTCATTTTATTAGGATAAAAAAAATCAGCCTTTTTATATTTCCTTAGAATTAAAGGAAGTTTAATTTCTTTTATATCCAAAAATAATATATTAGAATTATAATCTTCATTAAAAACCCCTTTTGAAACAGTTAATTTAATAGGTTCTTGAATTCCATCAAGCCCAACATTATATTTATTATTATCAACAAGGTTGCTCAGTTTTATAATTAAAAAATCTCTGTCACTTAATAATGTGTACTCACTTGATTTAATCATTTTTCCTGAAATTGATTTACACAAACTCAAGATTTCTTTAGGTGATTTAAAACCATATTTTTTAAATAACTCATAAATAAAATTTTCAGATTCTATTTTGATAATTGAAGTTTTAAAAATTTTAATTTGATTATCTATATTAATAAAATGTTCATTTTTAAATTCATTCACGTATCTTTTTAAAACTTCATTTGATTCTCTAAGGAAGTTCATAGATTTTTTAGATTGAATCAAAAAATTTGGATCTAATTCTTTTAATTGAGGAATTATATTATTTCTTATTTTATTTCTTAAATAATCGTCTTTTATATTTGAAGAATCTTCTCTCCATTTAATATTGGTTTCTATTGCATAACTAATTAAATTTTCTTTTGAAAATATTAATAATGGACGAATTAAGTTGTTATTAATAGGCTTTATCCCTAACAAACCTTCAATCCCTGAAGCTCTACTTAAGTTTAAAATAAACGTCTCTAAAGAGTCATCTAAATGATGTGCTGTTAAAATATAATCATATTCTTTTGAATGCAAAAGATAATTAAACCAATCATACCTTAAAGTTCTTGCCGCCATTTGAGTAGAGTGCTTAGCAAGTTTAGTTTTAAAGGATTTAAAATGAAATACAATAGATTTGTTTTTAGCATATTCTCTAACAAACTCTTCATCCAAGTCACTTTCACTTCCTCGTAGATTAAAATTACAGTGTGCAATACCAATTTTATATTCTAATTGTAATAACAAATTAGAAAGAACCATACTATCAACGCCACCACTAACACAAACAAGTAGTTTTGAATTTTTTAAAAAAGGAAATTCATTATAGATATGTTTTTCAAATTGATCAATCATCAAAAGCAATATTACGTTTTTAATATATAAAAATTAATTATTTTAACACGGAAATCATTGCTTTTGCCTTAAGCAAGCATTCATCATATTCTTTTAAAATTTCTGATTTAGAAGTGATAGCGCTACCAACATGAAAAGAAAGATATTTAGTGTCTGAATCATAAATCAGAGACCTTATAACTACATTAAAATCAAAATCACCTGTTGGCTTTATGTAACCTAATGCACCACTATATAAACCACGAGTAGAAACTTCCAAATTTTCAATAATAGTCATTGCTCTTACTTTAGGTGCTCCTGTCATACTTCCCATAGGAAAAGTAGATTTTATAATTTCTGCAAAACTTAAATTAGATTGAACTTTAGATTCTACAGTTGATATCATTTGATGAACTTGTTTAAAAGGATACACTTTACATAACTCATTAACTTTAACAGATCCCGGAATAGAAAATCTAGAAAGATCGTTACGAATTAGATCAACAATCATTATATTTTCAGATCTTTCTTTAACATTAAGCTCTAGTTCTTTCATTAATTTTGAATCTATCAAATTATTTTGATCTCTTCTGGAAGTCCCTTTTATGGGTTGACTTACGATCCTGTCATTAATTCTTTTAATATATCTTTCAGGTGAAGAAGACAACAGGTAAAGATTCTTATTTTTAAAATAAGCACTCATAGGTGTTGTAGAAATTTCGTTAAGTTTAAGGTATACTTCTTCTGGAATTATCACGGAATTTTCAGAAAACCATTCCATACAATAATTAGCCTCATACACATCCCCCCTGTTAATATGATTTAATAATAAGCAAATGTTATTTTTGTATTGATTTTTATTCAATCTTTTTTTTAATTTTATTTTGTTTGACTTTGAAAAATTATAAAAAGGAGATGTTTCGTTAATTTCAATCCAATCGTCTTGAATTAGACTTCCGTCTAAATAAAGTGCCTCAACTGAATGTTTAGAAACTAACCATATTTTTTTTGGTTGAAAAAAAAATAAATTTGGCAGGAAAAAACTATCAATGTTTTTACTATTAAGTTTTTCTAATTCATTTTTCAAATCATAAGATAAATATCCAAAAACCCAATCTTTAGTTTGATTAATGTAATCGTCTAATTTTGTTAAAGAATTTTGTTTAGTAAATTGAGTTTTTGAATGAAGTCCTATGGCTAAAATCGCATCATACTCACCTATGTCAGACTCATAATTATTGGAATTTAAAAAAACTGAAATATCCGAATTAGCGGACCATTTAAAAAGTTTTTTCTTAAAAGAACTGACATCTTTTAATTTAAAGGATCTAGAAACTCTAATCAATTAAGGAATATTTATTTATAGCTAATTTAACTAATAGTATTCTTATCAATAGTTTAATTTGATTTTTTTTTAATATTAGCAAAGTGAATTTTACAAATACAACTTTTAAAGCAACTAATCCTAATTCAATCTATATAGGAATATTTTATTTTTTAATTCAGCAACGTATATATTTGCATTATGAAATTATCAGAATTAAAATTAGTTTTATTAAAATTGGAAATAATAGAGTTTAAATTGCCGAATAAGGAATTTGTTCCTAAGCACTTTCATATTACAGAAGTTGGTAAAATCACTAAAAATTTTATTGATTGTGGTGGAAACTTAAGAAATGAAGAAATTGTAAATTTTCAACTTTGGAATGCAAATGATTTTGACCATAGATTGCATCCGAAAAGGTTATTAAAAATTATCAAATTATCAGAAAAAATTTTAAAAATAGATGATTTAGATATAGAAGTTGAATATCAAGCAGAAAGCATTAGTAAATTTGCACTTGATTTTGATGGAAAAAATTTTTTATTAAAATCTAAACAAACTGATTGTTTGTCAAAAGATAATTGTGGAATTCCTTTGGAAATACAAAAAATAAAATTATCCGATTTAAATAATCAATCTTCTTGTTCAACATTAGGAACTTGTTGCTAAAATAAATTCAAAATAATAAGCAGTCCCATTCTAATTAGTCTCTTGCCTACCCTAAATGCTTTTAATTTAGAGATATTGATACTCAAAATAAAATTTTGTAAATACAAAAAAATATTTCATATTTGCTTTTGTGAATTTTATAAATAGAATATATATAGCCATTACTATAACTCGCGTTTCACGTCGCGCCCGCCCTATTGGGTCTTTTTCTATTTAAGAAACTAGGTGAGTCCAGTTTCATTTCAAATTCAATCTTAATTATTTTTTTTTTTAAAATCATCGTGAAAATCCTCATTGCTTCATTGAAGCACATTAAATATTGTAACATAATTTCAGAAACTATTAGTTTATCTGCCAAGGTCAGAGGAACTGGCATTGCTTTGAGGACTCCTCAATATATAAGAACTAAAATTGAAAATAAAAATGCCATAATAGCTATTAACAATAATGAATTTGCAGGTTTTTGCTATATAGAGGTATGGAGTCATGGAAAATATGTTGCTCATTCAGGGTTAATCGTTGCTCCAAAATTTAGAGGAAATGGGTTAGCTAAGAAAATCAAAACTCTGATTTTCAATCATTCAAAAAAAAAATATCCAGATGCCAAAATATTTGGGATAACAACTGGTCTACCAGTTATGAAAATTAATTACGAATTAGGATACAAGCCAGTGACTTTCTCTGAGTTGACAGATGATGATGAATTCTGGAAAGGCTGTCAAACATGTAAAAATTATGATGTATTAATTAGAACCAAAAGAGAAATGTGCCTTTGCACAGGGATGCTTTACAATTCAAAATCAAACAAATGAAAAAAATAATATTAGCATATAGTGGAGGTCTTGACACTTCATATTGTCTTAATAAGCTTTCTAAAGAAGGAAATGAAGTTCATGCGATTAACATAAATACTGGCGGCTTTACAATAAGTGAAACTGAAAAAATTAAAGAAAAAGCAATTAAAATGGGTGCATTTCAGTTTAAATCAATTAATGCTGTTCAATCATATTACAATAAAATAATTAAATTTTTAGTCTTTGGAAATGTACTTAGGAACAATACCTACCCTCTTTCAGTAAGTGCTGAAAGAACTATACAGGCTTTAGAAATAGCGAAATACGCAAAAAAACATAATGCAACCCATCTAGCTCATGGAAGCACTGGAGCTGGAAATGACCAAGTTAGATTTGATATGGTTTTTCAAGTAATTGCTCCAGAAATTAAAATAATAACTCCAATTAGAGATGGTAATTTATCAAGGCAGGATGAAATTAAATATTTAAAAAATAATGGAGTAAAATTTAATTGGGAAAAAGCAAAATATTCTATAAATAAAGGACTTTGGGGTACTAGTATTGGTGGTTACGAAACTTTATCTTCTGAAAGAAAATTACCAGAAGAAGCATATCCTAACAGCCTAAAGAACACATTTAAAAAAGAAATTAAATTAAGTTTTAATAAAGGAGAGATCTCTGGAATAGACGATCAGCAATATGATCCGGTCGAATGCATAGAAAAAATATCAAAAATTTGTGATCGATATTGTATTGGTAGAGACATACACGTTGGTGATACAATTATTGGTATTAAAGGAAGAGTTGGTTTTCAAGCTGGAGGACCAATGTTAATTTTAAAAGCTCATCATTTATTAGAAAAACACACGTTAACAAAATGGCAGCAATTCCAAAAAGAACAATTATCAAATTTTTATGGCATGCTTCTTCATGAAGGTCAGTATTTAGAACCTGTAATTAGAGATATTGAAAGCTTTTTAGATAGTAGTCAAAAAAATGTTAACGGAGAAGTATTTGCTACTCTTAGCCCATATAGATTCGAATTAAATGGAATAAGATCAAATAACGATCTTATGAATTCAGGTTTTGGTTCTTACGGAGAAGTAAATAAAAAATGGACTGCTGAAGATGCGAAAGGTTTTATAAAAATTACTTCTAATCAAAATAAAATATATAAACATGTCAATAAATAAAATTGGAATTGGGATTGTAGGTGCATCTGGATATACAGGTGGGGAGCTTATAAGGTTACTAATAAACCACCCAGAATCTGAACTAATTTTTGCGTATAGTAATGTCAATAATGAAAGGTATATTTCTGATATTCATCAAGACCTAACAGGTGAATTAAATATGAAATTTGTAAACAAACTAGTTGACAATGTTGATGTATTATTTTTATGCTTAGGTCATGGTAATTCAAATAAGTTTTTAAATAACCACAATATAAACCCTAAAACTAGAATAATTGATTTAAGTCAAGATTTTAGACTTGAAAACTCATTTGTAAAAAAAAATACCAATACAACCAGATCCTTTGTTTACGGCTTACCAGAACTTCAAAAAGAAGAAATTAAAAATGCAAAAAACATTTCAAATCCAGGATGTTTTGCTACTGCAATACAGTTGGGTTTAATTCCCGCAATAAAAAATAATTTTATAAATAGTGAAATTCACACCAACGCCATAACAGGAAGTACTGGAGCAGGAATAAAGCTTAACAATACATCACATTTCAATTGGAGAAACAGCAATGTTTCTTGGTACAAACCCTTTACTCATCAACATCTAGGAGAAATTTATTTTTCATTTAATAAAATATCTAACAAATCCAATAAAATTAATTTCTTACCAGTTAGAGGTAATTTTACTAGAGGAATATTCTGTACTAGTTATTTTAACAGTGATGTTGATCTAAATGTAATAAAAGATTTATACAAAATATTTTATAAAAACCATCCATTTGTTGTGATTTCTGAAAATGAAATTCATTTAAAACAAGTTATAAACACTAACAAATGTCTAATTCATATAAGTAAGAGTAATGACAAAATATTAATCACTTCAATTATTGATAATTTAATAAAAGGAGCTTCAGGTCAAGCAATTCAAAACATGAATTTAATGTTCAAATTAAATGAAAATGCAGGATTAAAATTAAAAAGTTCAATGTTTTAAATATGAATTTATTCAATGTTTATCCTTTATATCAAATTATACCATCACATGCTAAAGGATGTTATGTATATGACAAGGATGGTACAAAATTTCTTGATTTATATGGTGGTCATGCGGTTATTTCAATCGGACACAGTCACCCATTATATATTAAAGAATTATCAAATCAATTAAATAAAATTGGTTTTTATTCAAATTATATAATTAACGAGCTACAGCAAAAAGTTGCAGATGAAATTATAAAACAGTCTAACTGCGTAGATTATAATCTATTCATGTGTAGTACTGGAGCAGAAGCAAATGAAAATGCTTTACAAGTAGCCTCTTTTAATACAGGAAAATCAAAAATTATTGCATTTAAAAATTCATTTCATGGGAGAAGTAATGCTGCTTTAGCTTCAACGGACAACTTAAGTATAAAATCCAAACTTAATAATTCAATTAATGTGACTTTTTTAAATTTTAACGATAAAGAAAATCTAAAAAAAGAAATATGTAAAAAGGATGTGTGTGCAGTAATAATTGAATCTATACAGGGAGTTGGCGGTTTAAATGAGCCTGATACAGATTTTGTTAAATTCTTAGCTGATATATGTAAAAAAAGTAATGTGTGCCTTATTGCTGATGAAGTTCAATCAGGCTTTGGAAGAACTGGTGACTTTTTTGCATTTCAAAAACATGGAATCGAGCCAGATATTATCTCTATGGCAAAAGGAATGGGAAATGGCTTTCCTGTTGGTGGAGTATTAATAAGTAAAAAAATAAATGCTCAATTCGGTATGTTAGGAACAACTTTTGGAGGAAATCACCTCGCTTGTTCAGCAGTCATTGCAGTTTTACAAACAATTGAAAATGAACAACTAATGAATAATTCAAAAGAATTAGGCAACTATTTTATAAAAAAAATATCAAATATTAAATCAGTAATGAATATTAAAGGAAGAGGTTTAATGCTTGGTTTAGAATTTGATTTTGAAGTAAAAGAACTGAGAAAAAAATTAATTTTTAAACATAAAATTTTTACTGGTGGGAGTTCAAACAAAAATCTATTAAGAATACTTCCTCCTTTAAATATTAAAAAAAAACATATCGATATGCTTTATGATGCTTTAAAAATAGAATTATCATGAAAAATTTTATAAACATTAATGATGTAGTGGATTATAAATCTCTTGTTAAACAAGCGATATTTTTAAAAAACAATTCACATGCTTTTAAAAAAATTGGAGAAAATAAAATTTTAGGCATGATATTCTTTAACCCAAGTCTTAGAACCAGGTTGAGCACTTTAAAAGCCGCTTCACTTTTAGGTTTAAATACCATGATCATGAATTTTAATAATGAAGGATGGAATCTTGAATTTGAAGATCAATCGATAATGTCTGGTGATAAAGCTGAACACATTAAAGAAGCAGCTAAAGTTATTTCTCAATATTGTGATATTATTGCAATTAGAGCATTTGCAACTCTTACAAACAAAGTTGATGATGAAGGAGAAAAAATAATAAACTCTTTCTTAAAATACGCGACAGTACCAGTATTAAACATGGAGAGCTCTATAGCTCATCCCTTACAAGCATTAGCTGATGCGATAACAATTAAAGAAAACATTAAAACATCTAAACCAAAAGTAGTTTTGAGCTGGGCGCCTCACCCAAAAGCTCTTCCACATGCTGTTGCAAATTCATTTGTTAATATGATGAAGGTTACTGATTATGAGTTTGTTATTGCTAATCCTGAAGGTTATAATCTAAATCCAGAAATAACTCAAGGAATAAAGGTTATTTATGATCAAAAAAAAGCATTTAAAAATGCTGATTTTATTTATGCAAAAAATTGGTCCAGCTATGACAATTACGGGAAAATATTGCTCAATGATAATTCATGGTTAATTAATACGGAAAAAATGGAATTAACTAATAATGCAAAATTCATGCATTGTCTCCCTGTAAGAAGAAATGTAATTGTTTCAGACAAGGTAATTGATTCAGATAATTCATTAGTAATTCAACAAGCTAACAATAGAACATATGCAGCTCAAATTATTTTAAAAAAAATGATTACTAATGAGAAATAAATTAACAATAGTTAAAGTTGGAGGAGGCATAATAAATGATAAAATTATTTTAAATCAATTTTTAAAAGATTTTTCTAAAATTGAAGGAATGAAATTACTAGTTCACGGAGGTGGTTTAGTAGCTTCAGATAACTTAAACAAACTTGGAATTGACGCGAAATTAATAAATGGAAGAAGAATTACAGACGGTAAAACTTTAGATGTAATCATAATGACTTATGCGGGATTGTTAAACAAAAATATTGTTGCTAAACTTCAAAAATACAATTGCAATACAATAGGCTTGTCTGGAGTTGATTGCAATTTAATCAGAGCTAAAAAAAGAGTTATTAATGAAATAGATTATGGCTTTGTCGGAGATATAGAAGAAGTTAACGTAGATATTATTAAAATTTTATTAAACTCTAATATAACACCTGTTGTTTGTTCATTATCACATGATGGTCAAGGACAAATTTTAAATACTAATGCTGACTCAATTACTTCTGTTGTTTCTATTGCATTATCAAAAGAATTTGATGTTACTCTAAAATATTGTTTTGACAAACCAGGTTTATTAATTGATCAAAATGACGAAAGTAGTATAAAGAAATATATTAGACTATCTGAATACAAGGATTTAATAAATAAAAATATAATTACTGATGGAATGATTCCGAAAATTGAAAATTGTTTTTCTGCTTTGGAAAAAGGTGTGGAGAATGTGTTTATTGGAAATCACAATATTATTAACGAAGAAAATAATTGTACTAAATTAACTTTAGAATAATGGAAAAATTAATTTTAAATGCAATAAAATTATTACAAGATTTAATTGCAGAAGAATCGTTTTCGTTTAACGAAGAAAAAACAGCCAATATTATTGAAAAGTGGTTTAAAAAATATGACATTGAATTCAATAGAAATAAAAACAATGTCTACGCTAAAAATAAATTTTTTGATATAAATAAGCCAACAATTCTTTTAAACTCTCATCATGATACGGTAAAGCCAAACAAAGGATACACCAGAAATCCTTTTGACAACAGTATTGACAAAGGGAAATTATACGGTTTAGGAAGTAATGACGCAGGAGGTGCGCTTGTATCATTAATAGCTGTTTTTACATATTTATATAACAAGAAAAAATTAAAATATAATATTATAATCTTAGCATCTGCAGAAGAAGAATCTTCTGGGAATAATGGTATTACTTCAATTATTCCTTTAATTCCTGAAATTAATTTTGCTATAGTAGGTGAGCCAACTCTAATGAAAATGGCTGTTGCAGAAAGAGGTTTGATTGTGTTTGATTTAAAAATTAAAGGAACGTCAAGTCACGCTGCACATGAAAACAACGATAATCCGATAATTAATTCTATTGAAGTTTTAAATTGGATCAACAATATACGTTTTGAAAAGAAATCTAAATTTCTTGGAGAAACCAAAGTTACAGTAACTCAAATTAAATCAGGAAATCAACACAATGTCGTTCCTTCAGAATTAGAATTGGTATTAGATGTTAGAGTAAATGACTGTTATACAAACAATGAAATTTATGAGATTTTAAAAAAAGAAGCGCCATGTGAAATCAAACCTAGATCCTTGAATCTAAATTCATCTACTATTTATACTAACCATCCTGTAGTTATAGCAGCAAATAAGTTAAAAATTGAAAAATATGGCTCACCTACTTTATCTGATCAATCTAAAATTTCATTTCCTTCAATTAAAATTGGTCCAGGTGATTCAACTAGGTCTCATACTGCAAATGAATTTATCTATATCGATGAAATTAAAAAAGCAATACCTATTTATTTAAAATTATTAAATAATATTATTTAAAAAAAATAATTATGAAACTCTGGAATAAAAATGATGAATTGAATAAAAAAATAGAAAATTTTACTATCGGAAATGACAGGATAAATGACTTGTATTTAGCTAAATATGATATAATAGGATCTATAGCTCATGCTAAAATGTTATGTAAAATAAATATTTTAAATACTAATGAATTAAATAAATTGTTAAATGAATTAAAAAAAATTAATAATGACATTAATAATGGGACATTTGAAATTGAAGAAATATTTGAAGATGTTCATTCAAAAATTGAATACATCTTAACTGAAAAACTTGGAGATGTCGGGAAGAAAATTCATACTGGTAGATCTAGAAATGATCAAGTACTAGTTGCAACTCAATTGTATTTAAAAGACGAATTGAGTGAAATTAAATTATTGACAAAAGAATTATTTGATATATTAATAAAACTTTCCAATGAAAATAAAGAAAATTTAATTCCAGGATATACACATATGCAAGTTGCTATGCCATCATCATTTGGACTTTGGTTTTCTGCATATGCAGAATGTCTAATTGATGACATACTCTACATAAATACTGCATTTAAAATTAATGATCAAAATCCTCTTGGAAGTGCAGCAGGATATGGAAGTTCTTTTAAAATAGACAGAGATTTCACGACAAAAGAGTTAGGTTTTAGTGACTTAAAGTATAATGTAGTTTCAGCTCAAATGAATAGAGGAAAATCAGAGAAGTCTGTAGCAATTGCTATAGGATCTATTGCTCATACTTTATCTAAATTTTCAGCTGACATATGCTTTTACATGACTCAAGAACTAAATTTCATTTCTTTTCCAAATGAAATTACAACTGGCTCTAGTATAATGCCGCATAAAAAAAATCCAGATGTTTTTGAATTAATCAGAGCTAAGTGTAATATAATTCAATCATTATCAAATGAGTTTACTATAGTTTCAACAAACTTAACCAGTGGATATCATAGAGATATGCAGGTTTTTAAAGGAAAAATAATAGAATCTGTTAATGAAATTAAAAACTGCATAAAAATAATTTCTTATACAATTCAAAAAATACAAATAAGAGAAAAAATAGTTGATGATGAAAAGTATAAATATATGTTTTCAGTAGAAAATATTAACGATCTTGTTTCTAAAGGAATGACATTTAGAGATGCATATTTAAAAATTTCAAATGAAATTGAACTAAATAAGTTTAAACCAAATAGAAAATTTAATCACACCTTAAAAGGAAGCATAGGTAATCTGTGTTTAAAAGAAATAAAATTAAAAATGAAAAATACTTATTGAATTAAATATGTAGAGGCCTATTTTCAGTAGCTGCTAAAGCAGCTTCTTTAATAGCTTCGGCATATGTTGGATGTGCATGGCTCATTCTGGATAAATCTTCTGCAGAAGCTCTAAATTCCATTGCCGTTACTGCTTCGGCAATTAAGTCCGCAGCTCTAGCTCCAATAATGTGAACTCCTAATATTTCATCAGTCTTACTGTCTGCTAATATTTTTACAAAACCATCAACATCCATACTAGCTCTAGCTCTTCCTAAAGCTCGCATTGGAAACTGCCCTGTTTTAAAAGAAACACCCATTTGAATCAATTGTTCTTCAGTTTTCCCAACAGATGCTACTTCTGGCCAGGTATATATGACATTAGGAATTAAATTATAATTAATATGTGGTTTTTGATTAGCTATTATTTCAGCAACCATAACCCCCTCTTCTTCAGCTTTATGAGCTAACATAGGGCCTTTTATCACATCACCTATCGCATACACATTAGCTTGACTAGTTTGTAGATTCTCATTTACTTCTATTTCACCTTTGTTGTTTATACTTAATCCGATAACATCAAGGTTTAATCCATCAGTATATGGTATTCTTCCAACTGAAACCAAACAATAATCACCATCAAAAGTTACCTTATTTCCATTACTATCTTCAGCTTGAATAGTTACAGAATCAACAGAAGAAATAACATTAAATACTTTATGAGATAAATAAAATTTGATTTTTTGTTTCTTAAAAATCCTTATCAATTCTTTTGACACAGAAGAATCCATAAATGGAGTTATAGTGTCCGAATACTCAATTACTGAAACTTCAGATCCTAACCTATTATAAACCTGACCTAACTCTAATCCAATCACTCCTCCTCCTATAACGATAAGTTTTTTTGGAATTTCTTTAAGCTTTAAAGCTTCATTAGAAGTGATTATTCTCTCTTTATCAATTTTAGCAAAAGGTAGAGAAGATGGTTTAGAACCAGTTGCAATTACTGCAGATTTGAAAGAGATTTGCTTATCATTTTCAACTTTACTAATGTTAATTTTTGAAGAATCAACAAAAGAGCCTAAACCCTTAAAAACAGTAATTTTATTTTTAGACATCAAATAATCAATTCCTTTTGTAGTTTGATCCACAACGGAATCTTTTCTTAATATCATTTTTTGTAAATCAACTTTTAATTCACCATCTATAATTATACCATGAGAATCAAAATGTTTTAATGCATCATAATAATGGTGAGATGAGTCTAAAAGAGATTTGGAAGGTATACAGCCTACATTTAAACAAGTTCCTCCTAAAGTGTCATACTTTTCGATTATAGCTGTTTTCATGCCTAACTGAGCGCATCTAATAGCGCAAACATAACCTCCAGGTCCAGATCCTATAACCACAACATCAAATTGATCCATTGTTTTTTTTTCAAAAGTACAAATGTTTTTATTTTATTTAATTATAATCAGTAGATTAAAAATTGAATTATTTTTATAAGTAATCTTATATTAGCATTATGATTAAAAAATCCTCAAATACAAGTGATAAAAATTTTAACATTTCTTTATTTGAAGCACTAACTCCGGTACTTCTTTTAGTTATTTTATTAGCATATAATGTTAATATTTATGGAGATGAAGCAATGGGAGGGTCTAACCAATTTGTTTTATTAATTGGAGCTGCTATTGCTGCAGTTATAGGTTTTAAAAAAAGCATTGAATTCAGCGCTATGATTAATGCTGTATCAACTAATTTAAAGTCAATTACAGGAGCTATATTAATTTTGTTGTTTGTTGGAGCGTTATCAGGTACATGGTTGATTAGCGGGATTATACCATCAATGATTTATTATGGTTTAAAAATACTTCACCCTTCAATTTTCTTACCTTCTTGCTTGATTATATGTGTAATAATTTCTCTCGCTACCGGAAGTAGCTGGACTACATCTGCAACGGTTGGAATAGCACTCATTGGTATATCTAAAGCTATTGGAATTCCTACAGGAATGGCAGCTGGCGCAATTATTTCAGGCGCATATTTTGGAGATAAATTATCTCCTTTGAGTGATACAACAAACCTAGCTCCTGCAATTTCAGGATCTGACCTGTTTACTCACATTAAATACTTAACTCTTACAACAATTCCAACAATTATTATAACCTTAATTGTCTTTATAATAATAAACTTTTTTGTTGTTTCAACAGGCCCTACAAATAATGAATTATTAATAAATACCATAAGTAATACATTTAACATTAACCCATTAGTTTTTATTGTGCCAATTATTGTGATTTTTATGATATTTAAAAAAACACCTCCTTTAATAGCTTTATTTATAGGGACAATACTAGGTGGAGTATTTGCAGTAATTTTTCAACCTGAATTACTCAAACAAATATCAGGCTCGAGTACATTAACAATAAAAAATGCATACGTTTCAATATTAAATGCCATCACAACTGATATATCTATAGATTCAGGGAACCCTGATTTAAATGACTTGTTTACAAGTGGAGGAATGAAAGGTATGCTTAATACAATTTGGCTTGTAATATGTGCTATGGTATTTGGAGGAATTATGGAAGCTATTGGATCGTTAAATAAAATAAGTAGCTCTCTTTTAGAATTAGGTAAGTCTACTTTTTCATTATTTGCTAGTACAGCAGGAAGTTGTTTAGTGATTAACCTAACTGCTTCTGATCAATATTTGTCAATAGTAATTCCTGGTAAAATGTTTTCAAAAGCCTACAAAGAAAAAAATCTAGCTCCAGAAAATTTAAGTAGAACACTTGAAGATACTGGAACTGTTACTTCTGTTTTAATACCATGGAATACTTGTGGAGCATACCAATCAAGTGTTTTAGGAGTAAGTGTATTAGATTATTTTATTTATGCTGTTTTTAACTGGCTTAGTTTTTTTATGACTTTAATTTTTGCTGGACTCAATATTAAAATTAAAAAACTAGATAGTAAAACAGTTTAATAATTTTAAATTTAAATCTTTACTTTTGTTATTCACCAATTATGGCTAAATCTAATACCAAATTAAACTTTAACGAAACATTCACATTAAGTCGTAGTCATCAGATAATGCTGGGTGTTTTTTTGATTTTATTTTCAATTTTAACTTTTGCCTCATTATTATCTTACTTCAACACTTGGAGAGTAGATCAATCAGATATTGAAAATTTTTTCAACAAAGAGGTAAACTCTATTAATGTTGCAAAAAAGTTTGGCGCCATTCTAAGTCATTTTTTAATTTACAGAATGTTTGGAATAGCATCATTCATATTTTCAATCTTGTTGCTAATAACTGGGCTTTCTTATTTTGTTGGTGCAAATTCTAAAAAACTCATAAATAAATGGATTTGGGGTGTATTAATAATGATTTGGTTTTCAATTTTCTTTGGATATTTTTTCTCAAATAAGCTTTTGGGGGGATCTATTGGCTATGAGTTAAGTGAATTTATATCAATATATGTAGGAGATATTGGTGTAATATCAATATTAGTTTTTGGTTTGTTTTCTTACTTAGTGATTAGAATAAATTTAACTCCTGAGAAAGTCTTTAGTTGGACCAAATCTCTATTGATTAAAAATAAAAATTCATTTAACAATGAAGATGAAAGGATTGAGGTTGAAAAAGAAAGTATAAATACTACTATCGATTTAGATTCGGTATCTAAATTTAATATAAAAAAAGAAAGTTTCAAACCAACAATAGAAAATTTCTCTTCTATTAATAAAACAAACCCAAAAGAAGATATTAAAATTGAAATTAAGGAAAATCAAAAAGAAGAAATATTAGATGAAGATTCAATTGCTAAAAATTTAGTTAAAAAATTTGGAGAATATGATCATACTCTTGAACTTAAAAACTTTCAAACACCATCTATTGATCTACTAAAAGATTACGACAATGGAGGAACTATCACTATTAATGAAGAAGAGTTAGAGGAAAATAAAGAGAAAATTATAGAAACTTTAAAAAATTATAAAATTGAAATTGATCAAATTAAAGCGACCATTGGTCCCACAGTTACATTATATGAAATAGTTCCAGAAGCTGGAGTTAGAATTTCAAAAATAAAAAATTTAGAAGATGATATAGCTTTATCTCTGTCTGCACTTGGAATTAGAATCATAGCGCCAATACCAGGTAAAGGAACAATTGGAATAGAAGTTCCTAATAAAAATGCAACAATTGTTTCTATGCGTTCTGTAATTGCTTCTAAAAACTTTCAAGAATCAGAAATGGAACTTCCTTTAGTGTTGGGGAAAACAATTAGTAATGAGTCATATGTAGTTGATTTGGTAAAAATGCCACACTTACTAATGGCTGGAGCTACAGGGCAAGGAAAGTCTGTTGGTTTAAACGCGGTACTAACATCTCTGATATACAAGAAACATCCCTCAGAAGTTAAATTTGTATTAGTTGATCCCAAAAAAGTTGAATTAACGCTTTTTAATAAAATTGAAAGACATTATTTAGCAAAACTTCCTGATACAGACGAAGCAATTATAACTGACAACAAAGCTGTAATAAAAACATTGAATTCTCTTTGTATAGAAATGGATAACCGTTATGAAATGCTTAAAAACGCTCTATGCAGAAATATTAAAGAGTACAATACTAAGTTTAAACAGAGAAAATTAAACCCAGATGCTGGTAATGTTTTTTTACCATACATAGTATTGATTATTGATGAATTTGCAGACTTAATAATGACTGCTGGAAAAGAAGTAGAAACTCCTATAGCCCGATTGGCACAATTGGCACGAGCTGTTGGTATTCATTTAATCATAGCAACTCAAAGACCTTCTGTAAATGTAATTACAGGAATTATAAAAGCAAATTTCCCTGCCAGAATAGCTTTTAGGGTAACTTCTAAAATTGATTCAAGAACGATTTTAGATAGCGGAGGGGCTGATCAATTAATAGGTCGTGGTGATATGTTATATACTCAAGGAAATGAGCTTGTAAGAATACAATGTGCCTTTGTAGACACACCTGAGATTCAAAAAATTACAAATTTCATAGGATCACAAAGAGCTTATGCTAAAGCATATGAATTGCCAGAATATATTGGCGAAGAGAGTTCAAACTCAATGGATAATAATATTGATGATAGAGATGTTTTGTTTAAAGAAGCAGCAGAAGTAATAGTAATTGCACAGCAAGGATCTGCATCTCTTATTCAAAGAAAAATGAAATTGGGGTATAATAGAGCTGGAAGAATAATAGATCAGTTAGAAGCAGCTGGTATTGTCGGAACTTTTGACGGGAGTAGGGCAAGAGAAGTTCTAATAACTGATCTTGCTTCGTTAAATGCATTTTTAGAAAACGAAAAAAATAATTAATGAAAAATGTTTTATTATTTACATCTCTACTTATCATTAATTTCATTTATGGTCAGAATGATATCAAAGCAGAGAATTTATTAAATAAAGTTTCAGAAAAAATTGATGAAGCAAAAAGTTACCAGATTGATTTTACTTATACTTTAGAAAACAAATTTGAGGGAATTAATCAGGATTCAAAGGGCTCTATTATAATTAAAGATGACAGTTATGTTTTGAATTTTATGGGCTTAACACAAATATGTGATTCAAATTATATATACACAATAGTAAAAGAAAATGAAGAAGTTATAATTTCAAGTATGAACGATGAAGAACAGCAAACTATAAGACCATCTCAATTGTTAGATTTTTATAGAAGTGGATACATGTTGTTATGGGATAGACTTGAAATTAACAATAACGACAAGGTTCAATTTGTAAAGCTTATTCCTATTGACTCAGACTCAGAAATAAGTCATTTATTTCTAGGAGTTAATATTAGTAATTTTAATATTTCTAAGTTAGTTGAAATCGGCAAAAACAAAACTAAGACAATTCTAAAAGTAAATAACATTAATTATAATCCTACGATAGATGAAAAAACATTTGTCTTTGATAAAAGTAATTATGAAAATTATTATATAGAAACTCTTTAAAGAAATGAAGATTCTTCATAAATATATATTAACATCATATCTGAAAATTTTTTTTAGCTTCTTCTTTATCTTGATGTTTATTTTTTTAATTCAGATAATATGGGTGTTTATTGATGATTTAGCAGGAAAAGAAATAGATTTTGAAATTTTATTTAAATTCTTATTATATTACTCTCCAAAGCTGCTACCCTTAGTACTTCCCTTAACAGTTTTGCTAGCTTCTATAATGACATTTGGGAATCTTTCTGAACAATATGAATTAGTAGCAATTAAATCTTCTGGGATGTCACTTTTCACAGCAATGAAAAGTATAGTTGTATTTAACTTATCTCTTTGCATTGGGATGTTTTTTATTGCAAACACTTTAATACCGTTTGCTGAATTTAAATCCTACAACTTAAGGAAAAATTTAGCAAAATTAAAGCCAGCTCTAGCAATAACTGAAGGTGTTTTTAATGATATCAACACGATGAGTATTAAGGTTGCAAGAAAATATGGACCAAACAACACGCTTTTAGAAGATGTAATTATTCATAGAAATAACTCTAATTCAAAAAACACACTTGTAATAAAAGCCAAAAGTGGTGAGTTAATCAGTGAAGAATCAGACAAACTTTTACAACTAATTTTAAAAAATGGTAAAAGATATCAAGACATTGAAAGTACAAGGCCAAATAACAAACAGTTTGTTCCTCACTCCTATGTTTCTTTTGAAAAGTATATAATGAATATAGATTTAAGTGGATTTAATCAAGTGGATTTTGATGATGAAAAGTATAGCAATACCTATAGAATGCAAAATGTATCACAATTAAAATTTAGTATTGACTCGTTATCAAACAAATTAGCTTTTAGATATGAAAATTTTGGTAAAAACTTTTATACAAGAACTGGAATAACAAATTTTCAAAACAATATTAGGATGAACATAAAAAGCATAAATAAAGATCTTTATATTGATTACAGAAGCCATTTAAATGATTATCCTAAAGACATACAGATTAATATAGTTGATGCAGTTTTAAATGTACTTAATAGTCAAAAACAAGTTCTAGTTAACCAAAAAAACACATTTTTTATAAAAGAAAAAATTATCAATCTTCATAAATCAAATTTATTTGATAAATACGCATTGGCATTAAGTTCATTAATTTTATTTTTTGTTGGTGCTCCCTTAGGTGCTATTATAAGAAAAGGAGGGTTTGGTCTTCCTATGGTTATTTCTTTAATACTATTCTTAAGCTATCATTTTCTAGGAACTTTTAGCAGGAATGCTGCAGAAGATGGAAGTTTGGATCCATTAATAGCTAGTTGGATTCCAAATTTAATTATGCTGCCATTAGGAATTTATTTAATATGGAGAGCTTCAACAGACAGGTCAATAATTAATTTTGATAAAATAACGTATCCTTTTAGAGCTCTTCTAAATAAAATTATAACGTTAAAAAAAATTTAAAACATCTTATATTTAAAAAATGTCTATAACAAATAATAAAATAAAACTAAACACTATTAAAGAGGCTATAGAAGATATAAAAGCTGGTAAAGTAATAATAGTTGTTGATGATGAAAATAGAGAAAATGAAGGGGATTTTATTTGCGCAGCAGATTTAGTTACACCTGAAATAATAAACTTCATGGCTAAGCACGGAAGGGGATTAATATGTGTTCCTCTAACTGAAAGTAGATCAAAGAAGCTTAATCTAAATCCAATGGTGTCAAACAATACTGATCCTATGGATACAGCTTTTACTGTTTCAGTTGATATGAGGGGGAATGGTGTTACATCTGGGATATCAGCCTCAGATAGATCAAAAACAATAAGAGCTATAGTAGATGAAAGTACGAAAAGTGATGATTTAGCTAGGCCAGGTCACATATTTCCATTAATTGCTAAAGATGGAGGAGTACTTCGGAGAACTGGTCACACAGAAGCAGCTATAGATTTTGCAAGACTTGCTGGATATTCACCAGCTGGTGTTATATGTGAAATAATGACAGAAGATGGATCTATGGCAAGATTACCTGATTTAATTATAGTTGCAAAGAAACTTAACTTAAAGGTTGTCTCCATAGAAGATTTAGTAGCATATCGAATGAAACATGACAGTCTAATATCTAAGAAGGATTGTTTTAACTTTAATACAAGGTTTGGAGAATATAAATTACACGCTTTTCAACAGACCAACAATAATCAAGTTCACATAGCTTTAACTAAAGGTGACTGGGATATAAATGATCCAGTTTACGTGCGTATAAACTCATCATTAACCAACAATGACTTACTAACTTCATTAACCTCTAATTCAGATGAAACATTTGAAAATATTTTTAAAAAAATTAATTCAAACGAAAATGGAGTAATTGTCTTTATAAATCAAACACCCAACCCTAGTAATATACTATTTAGGTTAAAGAAATTAAAATCTATACAATCAAAAAATAAAATAAAATCAACACCGATTCTGATGGATAAAAAAGATTTTGGTATTGGAGCACAAATACTCCATGAACTAAAAGTTTCTAAAATCCAATTACTAACAAATAGTTCTCAAATAAAAAGGATTGGAATGATTGGTTATGGTTTAGAAATTGTAGAATATATCAATTACTAAAAAACCAAAGTTTTATTGACATTAAGACCACCATCACAATTAAAAATACTTTAATTGATTTCTCACCTTTTTTAACAGACCATCTGCTAGATGTCCAACCACCTATAAAATTACCTGATGCAAGAAATAAACCGAAAGTCCAATTTACTTTATCTGCTAAAGCAAATGTTACTAAAGCACCTATAGTATATATTAAAACAATTACAACTTTAGCTGAATTGACTTTAACTAAATTTAATCTATTATAATAGTGTAAAAACAACATAATTACAAAACCAATACCAGCATTTATAAAGCCTCCGTAAACACCAATAAAAAAGAATGCAAGAATAGAAATAAAAAGATGTTTACCTGTTAATCTTTCAATCAGATTATTGTGATTAATTTTAGGCTTAAATACAATTAAACCAACAACTATAATCATAATAACAGCTAGTATTTTATTAAATAAATCACCATTTATCTCAATAGCTAATTTTGCACCAATCAAAGCACCAAAAAGACCTGATATTCCTAAATAAATATTAAATGGATAAGTGGAAACGTTCTTGCTCTTAAAACCAAGAGTTGCAGATGAAGTAGACATTAGTATAGCTACTCTGTTAGTTCCATTTGCAACTGCTGCAGGTAATCCTAAAAAAATTAATAAAGGAAGCGTTAGTAGCGAACCTCCTCCTGCCATTGTATTCATAAATCCAGCAATAAAACCTACGAATATTAATAATGCATAAACCCATAATGATTGATCAAATTCAAACATATTTCAAATGTAGTAAAAAGGAATTTATATAATTTTTTAAATAAAATTGGGTCAAAATAAAAATGAAGTTATATTTGCATCCGATTGGAGAAGTGGCAGAGTGGTCGAATGCACTAGTCTTGAAAACTAGCGTACTGCAAGGTACCAGGGGTTCGAATCCCTTCTTCTCCGCTTAGTAAAACCCTAACTACTTTATAAACAAGTGATTAGGGTTTTTCTTTTTAAAACTTGTACGATTATTGTACGGCCAGCATTACTAAAAACCAAAAAAATCTCAAGAGTAATTATTAATTATTCCTACCCTTCTCAAATAATATCGGTTTTCTTTTGAAGGGAGGTGTTTGTATAATGATGTATAATAGTGAGGTTCAGGGTGTCTTAGAAGAAGATATATCTAATCCGAAGGAAACCAAAATAGGTTTGAATTTCATATTAAGTCTTTTTTATTTTGATTTAGAATATATATTTTGATGTGATTTAAATCCAATAACACCCTCTTTTTCATCTCTTAATATTTCTAATTTTTCCCCCAATTCACCATTTTTCAAAATTCTTTTAAAAATGTCTATTTCTATTTTTTTATATAAAGTTAAGTCAGGAGAATTTGATGGCACTTTTAAAAGAGCTAAATGATTTCCCCATGACTGAATATAAGTTTCACTTCCCCAAGGTTGAGCTATATAAATCCCTTCAATTTCCTTGAACTTATTTGAAAGTATTTCTTTCTTTAATGCTACTTTTTTTAAAATTTGATGAATTCCTTGAATATATTTTTCAGGGTTAGTTCCACTTGAATTGATCATTACAGAGTATGAAATTCCCATTTTTGGGTTTAGATATAATTGAGATCTGTAACCTGGACAAGAGCCTCCATGGCCTACCCAACTTTCTCCGCCAAAGTCATAGACACCAAAACCTAACCCTCTTGTTACGGAACTCAACTCATCGTCCCAACTCACCTTGTGCATTTCCTTTAATGTTTCTGATGATATAATATTTTTTTCTAAGGAATTTAATAATTTCATCTGCCAAGCTGCAAATTTTGCAAGATCCTCTACATTTGAAGTAAAACCTGCTGCTGCCGCTATTCCATCAGCATTGAAAAAATTTACTTTATCTCTATTTCTATCTCTTTTAATTGAAGAATACCCTATAGATAACACCTCTCCATAATCTTCTTTAGACATATAAGTTTTCGTGTCTTTCATCTTTAAAGGTTCTAAAATATTTTTATCTATATAATCTTCAAAAGATTCTCCAGACACTTCTTCAACAACATAGCCTAAAAGAGATAACCCTAAATTACTGTATTGATAATATTTGGAACTTGGATATAACATTTCTTGATTTTTAAGCTCTTTTACCACATCTTCTTTTGAAGGAAATAGGAAATCAGGCCATGACCAGTATGGGTGATTTGATTCTCTAGGAAGTCCTGAGGAATGAGTTAATATTGATTTAATTGTTAATGGCGGAGAGTTTTCAAACTGTTGTTTCAAATCAAACCACGGCAATAGTTTATTTATTGGGTCATTTAAAGCAATTTTTTTCTCTTCTATAAGTTTCATTATTGCAATGGATGTAAATAATTTAGAAATTGAACAAATGCTAAAAGTATTTTCAACACTCATCAAGTCCTTTTCATTTGCCATTCCAAAAGCCTCTGACCAAATAATTCCATCCTCACTTCCTACCATAGCAGTTAAGCCTGTTAAGTTTTCGTAATCTTTTTGTGCATTAAGCCAATATTCAATTAATTGAAATGCTTCATCATAGTTTTTTTCAGAAAATGAGATTGAATTATTTTCTACAACTTCATTTGAACATGAAATGAATAAAGTAATAAGTATAAAAATCTTAATAAGTTTCATAATGGTATTTTGTTAAATATTATATTTATAACAATATACAAATTTGAAAAATAATTAGGGATGTATCTCAACTGGCTTTAAGTTTGTAATGGATTAAATATTGTAATTATAAAAAGTTTTCTTTTATCTGGGCAACAATTTTAGTTCCATCTATTTTAGTAACACTCTTTCAAATTTATTATTTGAATTTAATTTGAATCCATTAAATTTTGGTTCATTATATTCAGCGTTTGTTTTATCCCAATTAGCACCTTCTATCATCAATTCTTTTTTACCAGTACCATCCATATCAATAAATTTAATCCAATCGATATCATAATGATTTATTACAAGATTACATTCATTTTCAAACACATCATTTGATTTATTTACAAAATTCATATAACCAACATTTTCGTGATATTGAATAACATATTTTGAACCATAATCAAAATTACTATTAACAAATACATCGTAATCACCATCACCATCAAAATCAATTACTGAAAAATCTAATGTTATATTTGTTCCGTAGTAGTTTGATTCTAACACATAGCCTCTGGTAAATAAATTTTCATCTCCAGTTCCATAATGTATTGTTACTGAATTTTTATATTCATCATCAGTCCAATTGTCCCACATACCTAAGTGATGACCAATTAATATATCTACATACCCATCGTTATTTAAATCAATCAATTCTTCTGTTATAGCTGTACCTCTTCTTATATAATTTGGTAAATATTTTTTTTCAAATGTAAAATCACCATTACCCATCAAAACAAAGTTTTTTCCTCCTGGAACTACATCTACATATCCATCGTTATTGATATCTGCTGTAGAAATAGTATGCATCCAATCATCATCCCCACTTAATATAGTATGTTCGTAAAATATGTTTCCTTTATTTTGTAAAATAAATAACCCCTTTGGGTCATTCTCCACATCAGGAGCTAACCCCGTAAGTATATCCAATTTTCCATCATTATTAATATCCGCGGTTATGATTTTTCTCATACCCCTACGCATACCATTTTGTTTATTTTCGGTAATCAACTCAGAAACCGTATAGTTGTTATTACCATCATTTGTATATAATTTTACTACGGTAGGATTATTCTCATCCTTACCAATTATATCAGCATATCCATCATTATTAAAATCAACATATGTTACCCCAACAATTAATTTTCCGTTATCGGGAAGTTTGGTAGTATGAAGACTAAAATAACCACGATTAAATTCGTGAGTTTGAAAAGAAGATGGGTATATAATAAATGGTTCAGGGGAAATTGTGTTTATAATATTTGGGGAAATATCATCTGAGTCTTTACTGCACCCTATAATAAGTAAAGAAAATAAAAATATAATTTTTTTCATGCTTAAATTTAACAATTATCTAGACCGTATTAATCTTCTCCCTTTATAGATAACTGTATGTTTAACCTACTTAATTGAAGTTGCTGATTTAAAAGTAAAAACCAAAAAAATCTCAATAGTAATTTTTAATTGGTGCTACCCTACTTAAATAATATCGGTTTTCTTTTGACGGGAGATGTTTGTATAAGTACGTATAATACTAACCCTTACTGTGTTTTAAACGACTACACAATTGAGTAACTCGAATTTATACTATCTGACGTCTTCACTCTCCAGTAATAAGTGGTTGCAGGCTCTAGAGCTACACTTGCTGTTTTAGTTGTTAAGTTAGATAAAGCAGCCACTGGTGTTTGTTTACCATCTACCATGTCTACATACAAAATATACTTAAGTGTGTCACCTGATGTGCACAAATGAGGGTTTTCTAGATGTTTTTCGAGTTAAATTTTATAGATTTCAACTGATTCATTCCTCCTACAGAAATAGTCCAAACAATAAAAATTTCATTATTTATTATTTCCAACTGAGGAACTCCTGTATTTCTTCCACCATCAATTTTAGATATCGTAATTGGCTTAGAAATTTTTCCATTAACTGAAACCTTTTTTATTCTCAAATACGTTCCAATATCATCAACTTCCATGTAACTAACTATTACTTCCTCATTATTTAAAAATGCAACATCTACTCTACCTATTGCACCATGGTCATTAAGTTTGAATGGAGTACCAAAAGAATCACCATTATTTTTTGAAAATGAAACATTCACTAAAGGATTATTATTAACTACCGTAAACCAAGCAACAGCAAGGTTTGTAGAATTCACAGCAACTTTAGGACCATTTACAGGACATCCATTTATTATCCATCCATCATTATGTAACAGATTAGGTTCTTCCCAAACTCCATTTATATTTCTGATAGTATAAATGTCTCTTACCTCTTTCTCACTTCTATCCCTATAAACAATTATAGGTCCATTATTAGTCATCGCTATTGATGTCTGACAACAATCACAAACTGCTGTATCGAGTTCGCTTTCATTTATAACATCTCCAGTATTAGTAATTTCTGCAAAACGAATTGTCATTGGTTTGTGATGTCCATCTAGTTTCTTTTCTACAGTATTTCTTCCATCTAACCATGTAACAAAAAACCCTTTATTATTATTAGGGATGATACTTACAAAACCATGTTCTGCTTTAGCACCATCAGTATTTAATATAAAATCTTCTTTTATTTTCTCTCCAGATAATTTCTGTAAATTTAAAATAACATCGTAAGTATATGTTCCCGAAGCCGATTTCTTTAAATAGCTTGTAATTATTAAATCCTCGTTAATTGCATGAGCAGGGAAATCAGCCCAATTAACAAACCAGTCGGAACCATAAGCAATTTTTTGTGGTTTAATCCATTTTCCTTTTTTAAACTGACTAAAATATAAGGAAGCTTTATCTTCTTTTTTAGAAGAAATCCATGATAATGATAAAGTACCATTGGAATAAACTAAATTAGGTTGTGCATTATTATCTCCATATAAAAAGGAAATATCCTCTATAAAGACCTTATTTGTTGTACAAGAAATTATAGTTAGTAAAGTTAAAGTTATAATGAATTTTTTCAAACTACAATGTTTTTAATTTTTTTATCATTTGCTCAGAATCCCAAACAATTGTTCCGACAATAGTTTCAATTTTTATTCCTTTTTCATTAAAAATATATGCTGTTGGTAAAGAATAGATTCCAAGAGTTTCATTTGATCCAACAGATTTTAAAAAATTAAAATTATATTTTTTATCATTTTTAAACTTAGATATTTTTGAAATTCTTTCATCAGAAACTAACAAAAAAGTGTAATTGTAATTTTTTAAAATTTCTTGAGCTCTTGTAAGTCCTGGCATTTCCATTATACATGGCTTACACCATGTAGCCCAATAATTAATGATGATTTTCCTTCCTTTATAGGATGTTAAATCTACTTTTTGGTTTTTTAAATCCACAAAAGAAGTTTTAAGTTGCATGGACTCTATATCAGACAACTTTTCATTTTGAGGAATACTTGAATTACATCCAAAAAATAAAATCAAACAACTTAAATAAATAAAATTTTTCATTTTTAATTATATTTTTTAAACTTTTTAAAGAATGAATCTTCATTCCAAGTTGGCTCTTCTTCCTCACTTGAAGAACAAGACCATATTAATAAAACTGATAAAAGAATAAGGATTTTTTTCATGTATCTCATAAATATACTAATTATCTAATATTTATATTTATTTATGAGTTATACCGCACTCCGGGAGGTGTTTGTAAGACTATGTATAATAATGAGAGCGGGTGCCTTATCCTATTAGTTTATCAATTTTATTCTAGTTAAATACTGATGAGAAGTCATGTACAGATATTCATATTTGTCATCAAAAGCACAGTTTGAACTTCTAACTTCAGTTCGAATTGTACCAATATGATTTCCGTCACTTTTAATCAACAAAACCCCACCAGGACCTGTTGCAAAAACAGTACCTGATGGATGTATTTTTAAACCATCAAATGCCCCAATATCTTTTTTCGATAAAACAGAGCCATCAAAAAATATTTCAGGATTTCCTACTCCATCATCAGTGATTTGATATTTCATAATTACAGGATTTTTTGAATCAGAATTAGCAACATATAAAGTTTTCTCATCTTTTGAAATAGCAATACCATTAGGTCGTAATAAGTTTTTAATTAAAAGCTTTAATTCACCATTTGGGCTAAGTCTAAAAACCCCGTTGAATTGCAATTCTTTTAATTCATCATTATCCCCATTTTTAAATCCATATGGTGGATCAGTAAAAAACAACTCGTTTCTGCTGTTATATACTAAATCATTAGGGCTGTTAAACAGTTTCCTGTTAAATGATGTTGCTATAGGAATAACTTTATTGCTTTGCCAGTCTTCAAGTTTTACTATTCTCCTATCACCATGCATACAGATTATTAAGTTTCCTTGTTGATCAATTGTTAAACCATTTGTACCATCTTTTTTTGAATTAGTAACAATTCCTGAGTATCCAATTTCGTTTAAAAAAACATCCAAACCATTTAGTTCATCCCATTTATAAATAACATTATTAGGAACATCAGAAAAAAGAACAGCATTTAGTTTTTTAGACCATACTGGACCTTCTGACCAACTAAACCCTTTTGCAATAATTTCAATTTTTGAATCTTTAGAAATAAAATCATCTATTTCATTTGATATTCTTTCAACAGAACCAATAAAATCGTTTTGGCAAAAAGAATAAAAAGGAATAAACAGTATAAATAAAATAAGTCTTTTCATAAATTAAATATAATGATTTGATTTTAAGAGAAAATATTTTATTTATTGATATTTTTTTATTTCATTTGTAGGGTAAGTTTTTTAAATTAAAACTTTTAGCTGAACAAAGTGAAATATTTTTTTATTTTCGGGCTTTTGAAATTTAGGAAGGCTTATTCAAAAGCTGCTTATTCGATAAGTAACCGAAACTTAGAGCTAACTTCTGAAATTAAAATTATTGCTTCGCAGTACAAACTATCTTTTGTTCCCAAAATACATTATAAAATTATAATTTAAGTTATATCCAAAGATTAAAGTTTTTATCAAAACTTTCTAAAAAAAACTCTATAAAATTATAAAATGAACACTAAATATATTGATTTAATCGAACAAACTTTCGATTTCCCACAACCTGAATTTAAACTGAAAGAAAACCAATTATATTTCCACGACATAGACTTAAGTAAATTAATTAAGGATTATGGCTCTCCTTTAAAATTCACTTATTTACCTCAAATTTCAAATAATATTAATAGAGCTAAGAATTGGTTTAAAAAGGCTTATAAGAATCACAATTATAATGGTAGTTACAATTATTGTTATTGTACAAAAAGTTCTCACTTTAAACACGTATTAAATGAAGCATTAAAAAATGATATTCATATTGAAACCTCATCTGCTACGGATATAGATATTATTGAAAACCTAAAAAGAGATAGAAAAATTGACAATAATACTTATATTATTTGTAATGGTTTTAAAAGGGGGAAATATATTACCAATATAGCAAAACTGATAAATAATGGACATAAAAAATGCATACCAATAATAGATAACTACGAGGAAATAGACTTACTTTCTAATGAAATTAAAGATAATTTTAATATTGGTATCCGTATAGCTTCTGAAGAAGAACCAAAATTTGAGTTTTACACATCACGTTTGGGTATTGGTTATAAAAACATCATTCCATTTTATAAAAACCAAATTAAGAATAACCCTAAAGTCAATCTAAAAATGCTTCATTTTTTTATCAATACTGGCATTAGAGATAACGCATATTATTGGAACGAACTTTTAAAATGTCTGAAGGTGTATTCTGGTTTAAAAAAAATATGTCCATCTCTAGATAGTTTAAATATAGGTGGAGGTTTTCCTATCAAAAACTCCTTGGGGTTTAATTTTGATTATGAATATATGGCTGATGAAATAGTTAATCAAATCAAGCTAGTTTGTATGGAAGAAGAGATAGATGTTCCTGATATATTTACAGAATTCGGAAGTTTTACAGCTGGAGAAAGTGGTGGTTCTATTTTTGAAGTTTTATATCAAAAGAAACAAAATGATAGAGAAAAATGGAATATGATAAACTCTTCATTTATCACTACACTTCCTGATACTTGGGCAATAAATCAACGATTTGTAATGCTTCCAATTAATAGATGGAATGATAACTATGAAAGAGTGCTATTAGGTGGCTTAACATGTGATAGCGACGACTATTACAATAGTGAACAGCATATTAATGGAATTTACCTTCCTGTATACAACAAAGACAAACCTTTATATATAGGTTTTTTTAATACAGGAGCATATCAAGAGAATATTGGTGGATATGGAGGCTTGCAACATTGCTTAATTCCTGGTCCTAAACATATCATAATCGATAAAGATCAAACAGGAAATATTACAACTTATGTTTTTAGAGAAGAACAAAAAAGTGAAGACTTGTTAAAGATATTAGGTTACAATAATCATCATGATAAATAGAAAAAATCAATTTCAAATTTTGAATTTAAATTAGATAATAAATTATATGGAAAATAAAACTTACGCAGGAATTCCTGAAAAATATGCAAATATAATAGATTCTAAGATCGTTTTGATACCTGTTCCTTACGATGGAACAAGTACATGGCAAAAAGGTGCCGACAAAGGTCCTGAAGCATTTTTGGAAGCTTCGAACAATATGGAATTATACGATATAGAAACTGATTCAGAAGTTTATAAAAAAGGAATATATCTTACAGAACCAGTTACGGTAAACTCAACTCCTGAAGCTATGGTAGATGCTGTTTATCAAGAAACTAAAAGGTTTATAAAAAAAAATAAATTTGTTACCATTATTGGAGGAGAACATTCAATATCAATCGGAACAATACGAGCATTTAATGAAGTTTTTCAAAACCTAACAGTTGTACATATAGATGCTCATGCTGATTTAAGAAAATCTTATAACGGAAGTAATTATAATCATGCTTGTGCATTATATGAAGCAAGTCAAAATACTAATCTGATTCAGGTTGGTATTCGATCAATGAATGTTAATGAAAAAAATGTAATGGATTTTGATAAAACCTATTTTGCTCATGAAATGGCTGTAAATGATTCATGGATGGACTCTGCTTTAGAACAAATGACAGAAAATGTATTTATTACTTTCGACTTAGATGCTTTTGATCATTCTATATTGCCTAGCACAGGAACACCCGAGCCAGGTGGTTTGTTGTGGTTTGAAACTTTATATTTTTTAAAGCAATTATTTAAAGAAAAAAATGTTGTTGGATTTGACATTGTAGAACTATGTCCAAATATAAGTGAGAAGTCTTCAGATTTTCTTGCGGCTAAATTATATTATAAAATGTTAAGCTATAAATTTTATAATCAGGAAACAGAAGAAAATTATGAAGAAAATTATAAAGAATTAAAAAAATTAGGTAACTTTTTAAAATTTAACAAAAATAATGAAGAATAAAGGTCCCGTTTCAAATTTTATAAATAAATATTATTTGCATTTTAATTCCGCTACATTGGTTGATGCTGCAAAAGCTTATGAATACCAATTAGAAAATGAAGCAAAAATGTTAGTATCCTTAGCTGGGGCAATGAGCACAGCTGAATTAGGTAAGATTTTTGCTGAAATGATTCGTAAAGATAAGGTACATATCATATCCTGTACTGGCGCTAATCTTGAGGAGGATATTATGAACTTGGTAGCACATTCACATTACAAACGAATTCCTAACTATAGAGACTTATCTCCTGAACAAGAATGGGATTTATTAAAAAAAGGATTAAATAGAGTTACAGATACTTGCATACCAGAAGAAGAAGCTTTTAGAAGATTACAAAAGCATATTTATGCCATTTGGAAAGAAGCTGATGATAAAGGGGAACGTTACTTACCCCATGAGTATATGTACAAACTATTATTATCTGGAATATTAGAGCAATATTATGAAATAGATTTAAAAGATTCTTGGGTATATGCAGCAGCAAAAAAGAATTTACCAATAGTATGTCCTGGATGGGAAGACAGTACTATGGGGAATATTTTTGCAAGTTATGTGCTTAAAGGAAAGTTAAATGCAACTACGATGAAATCTGGAATAGAATACATGACTTTTTTAGCTGACTGGTATACTGAAAATTCAAAAAATGGTATTGGTTTTTTTCAAATAGGTGGAGGAATTGCGGGAGATTTTCCGATTTGTGTGGTCCCTATGCTATATCAAGATTTAGAACGTAAAAATACACCATTCTGGAGCTATTTCTGTCAAATAAGTGACTCAACAACAAGCTATGGTTCTTATTCTGGAGCAGTGCCTAATGAAAAAATAACTTGGGGAAAATTAGGAGTTGATACTCCAAAATTCATAATTGAAAGTGATGCAACAATAGTCGCTCCACTAATTTTCGCCTATTTGTTGGATATGTAAATTAAACAATATGATACGTAAAATTGTTGATTTTAAAAAATTAAGTGAAGAGGTTTTATCGTTATTAGTTGAAAAATATCCAGATGGATATTCAGACCACAACATTATTTCATTCAAAAATCAAAAAGGTGAGATTATAAAAGCTGTTGAAATAAAAAGTGCTGATATAATTTATTTAGTAAAGATTAGTACTCAATTAGTAAGAGCAATGGAAAATTTTGTTGACGACGACGAGGACGACGAGATTAATGATATTATTGATTTAAACGAAGATATAGAAGACTTGTTATAACATAAATTCAAAATTATTATTTTAGTCTGCCTTATTTTTGAACAACTTTTTTTAAATTATTTAATTTTATAAAGTTTTAAAAAAATCAATCCTTTTTTTATTTACATCCTTTAAAAGCCATAGAACTTAGCAAAGATTTTATAAGAAAAGAATTATAAATTAGAACATAATAAAAAGCACAAAACACAAACACTTGCGTCCATATTAGTTTTAAAATAATAATTAAATATAGATTAGTATAAAATTAATGGGGTTTAACATTGTACTTATAGAACCTGAAATACCTATGAATACTGGAAATATTGGCCGTCTCAGCTTAGCATCAGGGTCAGTTTTACATTTAGTAAAGCCATTTGGGTTTGAATTAAATGATGCTAGATTAAAAAGAGCTGGACTAGATTATTGGAAACACATTTCTGTAAAGATTTATCAAAGTGTAAATGAATTTTTATCAATAAATAATGATAAAAATATGGTCTATCTGTCAAGTTTTGGAAAAAAAAGCTATTGTTCTATTGACTATAAGGACAATATGTTTTTCGTTTTCGGAAAGGAATCTGTCGGTTTATCAAAAAATTTAATTGATAAAAACTTAGATAAACTATATAAGATTCCAATATACAGCACTCATGTAAGAAGCTTAAATTTAGCAAATGCAGTAAGCATTGTGGTTTATGAGGGTTTGAGAAACATTAATTAAAAAATACAAAATTCAATAGTATTTTTCAATTGGAACTAGACCACTTTCGCTATGATTGTTATTTCAACTGGTGCATTTGATGGTAATGAAGCAACTCCTATAGCCGCCCTACTTCCTATACATTTTTCTCCAAAGTTTATCATTAACTCTTCAGAAGCATAATCCGCAATTTCAGAATGAGCTGTAAATTCATTCTCTGCATTTATAAAAACATTGAGTTGAAGAATTAAGGATATTCTCTCACCCTTTTTTAAACAAGCATTTGCAGCAATTATGGCATTTAAAGTAGCCAAACGAACAGCCTCTTTATGAGATTCTATAGGATCTTTTACTCTAATTTTACCTACATAAAGAAGGTTCCCTGCCTTTCTAGGGGTCATTCCTGAAGTATAAATCAAATCTGCGTGCCTAACAGCTGACAAGTACTTCCCTTGAGGAATTGGTTGTTCATTGTTTTTATTCATCTGCTGTAAATTTTTACCATTTTTACAATTCTTTTTGCTGCCGAAACTGCCTTATTATAATCTTGTGAAAAGTTTAATCGAATACTATCGCTACACGCAGGATCAAATTCTGAGCCTGGTGTAACTATCACATTTGCTTGAACACGTAACAAACGTACAAAATCATGTAATCCTACGCTAAGTGAAGGCAGTTGTGGAAAAAGATAACTACCTGCTTGTGGAGTTACTGTATAAAGATTGGCAGATCTAAAAATCTGCAGTAATTCATTTCTTATAAGTTCGTGTTCTTTAATACGATTTTCCATCCATTCTGAAGGTTCTTGAAACCAAGTGTTAAGAACAGCTTGATTATAACCTGAAGCACGTAGAGAAACAATTGCCTGAAGACTTTCCATTCTTTCAATTAATTTTGGTGTACCAAAAGCAACTCCTAATCGAAATCCACTTAGAGATTCAGTTTTTGATGGACCCATTATTGTAATCAGATTTTCAGGCTTAATCTCACAAGAGCAAAGATGAGTATACTCCTCTTTTCCATATAACATTCTTGAATACAGTTGATCTACAATTACAGTAACTCCATATGCTTGTGCTAAAACACCTATTTTATTTATGATAGCATTTGAATATACAAGACCAGTTGGGTTATTAGGCGTTGAAAAAACTAAAACCTTTGTCCCGTTTTTAAAAGCCTCTTCAATTTGGCTAATATCTGGACTATTTTTTGATTGTGAATCCTTATAGTTTAAAGAGATTGGCACAATTATTCCGCCAAAAAATTTCACAAGTTTTCGATTGGCAAAATAGTCGGGTTCAACTACTGCAACTTTCGTCTCGTTACCTACTATCGCACCAAGTGCCAAAAATAATGCGCCTTGAGTTCCTGGTGTAATAATTAATTCGTTGTTAGGATCAATCGGATAACCGGTAAACTTACCTAAACGAATAGCTAATTTATTTCTTATATCAGCAGAACCCCTGTACTCAGTATAAGCCTGAGAAGCTCCTTTATTAAAACCATCTTTCCAAGCTATTTCAGAGCTAGGAGTTGGAGGAAAAGCGTCTACATCTCCATGGGAGAAATCTACAGGAACTCCGTCAAGTTTCTCTCCTTGTTGAATAGTACTAAGATTTTCTATTTGTTGTCGAACTTCCTGACCAGGAGCATTATTTGCTTCAATAGCCTTAAATTTTTCATCAAGTGTCATCATCTTGTCATTATTAGATTATTCGATTTAATAAATATTTAAAATAAATATTTATCTTGAATTATATTTTTATTGTTTTCAGCCATCCAATATACATTTAATATCCACCATCGATCACCATCAAAATGTAGTTGAATACTGTTTATCCCTCTGCTAAAAGGTTTTTTTTCATATTTAGTTCTAAAAGATTCGTAGCTAGAAAAAACATGAGCAATATTACCAAATTGCTCTGTTGTTCTTCCAATTTCTTTTTCATGAAAGCCATTTTCAAATAACCATTTTCCTGAATTATCTATATATTCTTTTGGACTTAAAAATTGAATATTTGATTTACCTTTTTCATTTATTGTCATGGGAATCAACTTTGCATTTTCATGAAATAGATAAGTAAATAAATCCCAATCTCTTTCCACTCCCTTATCTCCTGAAATAACTGCATATAAAGTTTCAATGACAACATCTATGGATTGCACATTTTTTGTATACTTACTATTTTGAGAATATGCTTGAACATTATAAAGCATTATTAGAATTAATATTTTTTTCATGTATTTATAAATTTAAATTAATTCTTTATGCTATCAAAATAGACTAACTTTTAAAAACTAACTTTTAATTAAGATCATGTCAGCTGCTTTTTCAGCAATCATATAAACAGGAGCATTAGTGTTTCCGGAAACAATTTTAGGCATGATAGATGCATCGACAACACGAAGATTTTTAATACCATGAATTTTTAAAGTAGGATCAACAACTGCCATATCATCATTTCCCATCTTACAAGTGCCTACAGGGTGATAAACTGTTTCTACAGTCTTCATTATATGTTGAATAAGTAAGTCCTTAGAAGTTCGATTATTTGGAATTCCATTTGCTTTAATATGTTTTTTCATAGCCTGTTCTTCCATTATTCTAAAAACCAATTCACCTCCTTTAACCAGCTTATCTAAGTCTTCTTTCTCTTGTAAAAAATTAGGTTGTATTATTGGTGCATCTTTTGGATCTGCAGATGAAAGACTAATAGTTCCCCTACTCTTTGGATGTAGCAGAGTGGGGAAAATAGTAAAACCATCGGAACGTGGAAATTTATTAAGATCATAAGCATCGTAGCCATATTTATTACCTAACCACATAGGAGAAAAGTGAAGTTGAAAATTGACTTCTTTACCCTTTTGATCGAGATCAAAAAAGGCCATTCCTTCAAGTGGACTAGAACAAAAAACTCCTTTTTTATGAATAAAATAATTCCAAGCAGCTTTGAATTGTTTTAAAAGAGGGATGTAATGATTGATTCCCTCTTGGGTTTTAGTTTGACCACAAATAGGAAAAAACAAATGATCCTGAAGATTTTTTCCTACTCCTTTTAATTCATGTATGCATTCAATTCCATGTTTTTTTAGTTCTGAAGCTTCACCAATACCAGAAAGCATTAATAACTGTGGTGAATGAAAGGTGCCAGCAGAAAGAATAATTTCATTTTTAGCAAGTACTTGTATCATTTTTTTTTCTTTACTATATATGACTCCTACTGCTTTTTTATCTTTAAAAATAAGCTTATCGACTTGTGCATATGAAACAGCAGTCAGATTGGATCGCTCTAGAGCAGGTTTTAAAAAAGCAGTTGCCGCACTTGCACGTTTTCCGTTTGTTATAGTGCTTTGCACCACACCAGCGCCTTCTTGTTTTGCTCCGTTATAGTCTGAATTAGCGGGAATACCCATTGCTGCACATGCAGCAATAAATCCTTCAACATAAGGAGATTTAAACTTAACTGGAAGAGTAACTCCCAATTCTCCAGAATTACCATGATATCCAGCATCCATAGTATCAAATTGCGCATGATTTTCTGAATGTTTAAAATATGGAAGTAAGTCATTATAACCCCAACCCGTATTACCAAGTTTTGCCCAGCCATCATAATCGGCAACGTTACCTCTTACATAAGCCATGGCATTAGTAGAACTACTACCGCCAAGGGTTTTTCCTCTAGGCAAATAGATTTTTCGATTCAAAATATTTGTCTGTTCTTCAGACCAAAAACCCCAGTCTTCCTTACTCTTATGAACCTTTAAATATGCACCAGGTATATGGATATTCATGCTATTATCTGGCCCTCCTGCTTCTAATAGTAAAACAGAATTCTTCGGATTTTTTGACAATCGGTTAGCTAAAACACAGCCGGCTGACCCTGCTCCAATAATTATATAATCATATGATTGACTCATTTTCTAAATCTAATAAAAATAATATTATAGTTTAATAATAACATGAATTTTACACCAGCCTTTTCTAATTCATTACGATTAAGAACAGTATGTTTTAATTAAATATTTAGAT
Organism: Bacteroidota bacterium; assembly: GCA_027619415.1. GTDB lineage: Bacteria > Bacteroidota > Bacteroidia > Flavobacteriales > Flavobacteriaceae > MAG-121220-bin8. The sequence goes on along the minus strand of JAQCFO010000004.1, from coordinate 21,684 downwards.
TAATTAAAAACTTTTTTTCTAAAATCCTTATTCATTAAAATCCAGTAATTTGGATCAAGAATTACATTTTTTGGTTCCTTTTTAACATTAATTACAAATGAATTAGATTTTTTACTGACTTCTATTATCTCTAAATGATCTACATTGTCATCATAAATAATTCCGACCTCAATGGGCATTTTAAATAAACTACCATCATTTTGAATCTGTTTTATATTAATAATTATCTGATTTTTATTGTTGTATTTCCAATTTCCTTTTAGTTTAAAAATCCCTGGGTTATACAGCCATTGATCAAAAAATAAATTTAAATCTTTGTTTGATACATCTTCCATAGTATTTTTAAAATCACTAGTAGTTGCATTTAAGTCTCTATACTTGTTATAATAAACTTTGATTCCTTCCCAAAAAACTTCATTACCTAGAAAACCTCGAAGCATATGTAAAGTCCAACTACCTTTTTGATATGTTTGTGAACTTGTCACATTTTTCATGTTTTTTAAATTATCATGAACTATTTGGTATTTTGGGTTTTTATCATAAAATGAATCTACACTTTTTTGACTCGATTCAAGTCCTTTTATAAATTCTTCCCTTCCATATTCATGTTCAATAAATAACAAAGTAAAGTAAGTAGCAAATCCTTCACTTAACCAAACATCATCCCAATCATATTGTGTTACTGAATTTCCAAACCATTGATGAGCAATTTCATGAATAACTACGTTTCTCCATCGTACATTACGATCGCCTACAACTGAATTATCACTATACAAAATTGCTGAAGCAGCCTCCATACCCCCACTTACACTATTAGACTGTATGTTAGCTAGTTTTTCATAAGAAAAGGGCCCTATATTATCACTATAAAATTTCAATACTTTCTTTGTTGGTTCTGAAAAATCATAAAATCCAGCTTCTCTATCTTGTTTAAATACCCAAGTTTGAATTGATTTTCCCTCATATTCATCGACATATTGAACTGCAAAATCAGCGGCACCTAAAACAAAAAGCCAACTAGCAATTGGAACTGACTGCTTCCAATGAGTAACACGTTTATTGTTATTTATATTACTTTCTTCAATTTTAAGGCCATTGGATACGATTTGATAATGATCTGGTGCTGTGACAATAAACTCACACATAGCTTTATCATAAGGATGATCAATAGTAGCAAGCCAATGACGAGTTAAGTTAGGCCAGTTATCACTAAAAAAAGTACGGTCTCCATGTTTATTATCACCAATTATTAGACCACTTTGCGGAATCCCTTTATACTTAATTTTATATTTAGAAAATTGTTCAATTAAGGAAGGTTTTGGTAAGTGAATTATAAGCTCATCATTCTTGTGAGAAAAACTTAACATTTTTTCGTTTGAAGAAACTTCACTGACTACCATACCTTTATTTCCTAATTTACTTGAGGCATTTATTAAGTCTAATCTTAATTCTTTAACTCCTGATCCTAAAAAACGAATATCTACAATTAACTCACAACTAATCTGATCTGATTTATCTGATAATTCTATATTAAAAGCATAGTTAATGGCATCAATTTTGAGATTTTTCGGGTAATTATCATCGAAAAAAAATGTTTTAATTAATAAACTTGAAATTGTAATTAAAAAAAACAGGGACATATTGTTTTTAAATATTATCATAACTTATATATCATTTTGTAAATATTTTAATAAACTAACTAATGTTAAAAATTATTATTAAATTGTTGTTAGATCAAGTTACAAATAAAAATCACTAATATTAAACAGCTAAAACAAGTAATAATGAGTTTTAATAAACTTCTTTTAATTTTAACCATCTTATTAATATCAAATAGGAATAATCTATATTCTCAAGAAAAACATTATTACCAAACTGACTTCACAATAAGTGAATTTGAAGCAAGAAGATCTAAAGTTTTTAAAGAAATTGGGGATAATTCAATTGCATTAATTCAAGGTGGAGCAAGTATTGCTGGTTTTAAAGTTTTTAGACAAACCAATACTTTTTATTATCTATGTGGAATTGAAGAGGGTCACGCATACTTATTGTTAAATGGTAAAAACAAAAGCACAACAATTTATTTACCAAGAAGAGAAAAAAATAGAGAACAAAGTCAAGGAAAAATTCTATCGTTTGATGATGCTGATTTAATTAAAAAACTAACAGGAATAAAAAATATTAAATCATTAGATTTTCTTGGAAACGACTTAGTTAGTACAGGTCTTATAAATGGTACTATACCAACATTATATACTCCATTTAGTCCAGCAGAAATGGGAAATGATAGTAGGGATGAAATTTTATCTGGACATGCGCGTGCTGCAGCGGATCCTTGGGACTCTAATACTACACGTGAATCTAGATTTATAAAACTAATTAATGAACGTTTTCCTGAATTTGAAATTAAAAATTTGTCTCCTTTACTAGATTCTATGCGTCTAATAAAGAGTTCAAAAGAAATTGAAATTATTAGGAAAGCTACAGAAATTGCTGGTTTAGGAATAATTGAAGCAATGCGTTCAACAAAACCTGGTATTTATGAATATCAACTTGATGCAGCTGCAAAATATATTTTTTATCAACACGGTTCACAAGGAGATGGATACCCATCTATCATTGGGGGAGGATCTAATGCTTATATGGGACATTATTTTAGAAAAAAAGATGTTTTAAAAGATGGTGATTTAGTACTTATGGATTATGCCCCAGATTACAATAATTACACTAGTGATGTTACAAGAATCTGGCCTGTTAACGGAGTTTTTAATACAGATCAAGCTGCATTATATAAGTTCATAGTCAATTACAGGAATGCTTTGTTTAAATATATAAAACCTGGTGTGAATTCAGATGAAGTATTGAGGAAAGCATCTAAAGACATGAAAGAATATCTTGTGGGTAAAAAGTTTTCGAAACCAAGATATTTAACAGCTGTTCAAAATGCCTTATCATTTAGGGGACACTTTCAACATCCTGTTGGAATGGCAGTTCATGACGTTGGTAGAGTTCATGGAATTAATCTTAAAGAAGGAATGGTTTTTACTATTGATCCTATGATATGGATACCTGAAGAAAAATTATATATAAGAATTGAAGATGTTGCATTAGTAACAAGAAATGGAGTTGAAAATTTAAGTGAGTTTGTTCCTTCAAGTATAAATAAGATTGAAGAAATGATAAAAGAAAAAGGAATAACAGAGTTTAGGCCATCAAAAAATTTACCTCTTAAAAAATAAAACCTTAATAATGATTTTTGATAAATAATCCTCTGCAAAAATAAAATTGATTTCTTATTTTAATGTATTTGAAAAATTTTCAAGATGTTTTTCTGTCATTGTATCAACCTTAAATCTTACTAACACATTATCCCATAACAAAGTTACTATGGCTATCTTGTTGTCATTTGCATCTATAATATATTTTAACCTTTCAATAGACGTGTCATTATCCCAATATTCTGGATTTACATCAAAACTAACAGCTAAATCTTTATTATAGGCCTCTATATCTAATTTTCCGCCTAACATATAAGCAAAAGGATATTTTCCAGCAGAATTTAGATCTATAGTCCATTTACTGTCTTTTCTAGGAGTTATAGCAATAGCATAATCACCTGCTCTTAATGTCTTATCACCAATAGTTACATTAGTTGAAAATTTTATCAAAGTAGGACTATTTGCACCAGCTCTCCATAGTTGATCATAAGGAACTAGGTTGCCAAAAACTTGCCTTCCTTTAATACCCGGAGATGAATAGTCAATAGAAATATTAGTCATACCTACATTCTGACTTACAGATGCTTGAGGACTAGAAACTGGATTCAAGTATTGCGTAACGTTTTGTGAAAATGATAAAAATGAAACAAAAAACATTAAAGTAATTAGAATTACATTTTTCATAAATTTTATATTTTAATGATAAAATTAACTTTTTATTTATACTAAGGTAGAAAAACTGAACAAAATATCAATCAATAACTTTTATAATTTACCAATCAATTAAATAATGTAAACTTTTTATTTATTAGAATGATTTGAATAAATAACAGTATTATTCTGTATGTATAAAAACGAACTATGAAATAGGTTTTACACTTTCATCAAAAAGTTCATAATTATTTCTGATTTTTTCCAAAATAACTAATAACTCGTTAAAATCTTTTTGTTTAATATTTTTTTTAGACAAATTCCTTAACTTTTGAACATAAGGTTGAGCCTTTTCTAGTTCAAGATACCCTTCTTCCGATATAATAAGTTTGTAACGTTTTAAGTCACTTTTAAACCTTTTCTTTTTTACAAAATTTTTTTTACATAAACCACTAATAACTCTTGAAGTAGTTGCTCTATTTCTGAAATTAATCTCTACTATATCTTTTTGCGAAGCATTATTTCCTAGCCTATCAATTTGCTGTAAAATAACAAATTGCTCTATTGTAAGGTTTATATTATTATTATTAAATACTCTTAAATATGTCTCAGATATTTTTTTTAGAGTTAAATCTAAGTATAGTCCAAAACCTTCTATTCTATCCATATAAAGTGAATATAATAATAACATGTTTTAAACCCAAATTATTTAAAATAATATAAAAAACATCCCAATTGTTGCATTGACAACAATATTTTTATATTTTTATATATAACGACATAGAACACATAAATGATAAAAACAAAAAAAAACAATAGTAAGTTAGATTTTATGCCTTTAAATGGTACTGATTACATAGAATTATACGTTGGCAACTCTAAGCAAGCTGCTCATTATTACAAAACTGCATTTGGATTTCAATCTTTAGCTTACTCTGGCTTAGAAACAGGAATAAAAGACAGAGAAAGTTACGTACTTGCTCAAGATAAAATTCGCTTAGTACTAACCTCTCCTTTAAAAAGCGGAACAGAAATTGGTCTACATATAGATCAACATGGCGATGGCGTTAAAGTGGTGGCTTTTTGGGTAGATGATGCTACCTATGCTTACGAAACTGCTATTAAAAATGGAGCCAAATCTTATTTTACACCAAAAACAGAAACTGACGATCAAGGAAAGATTGTTAAATCTGGTATTTACACTTATGGTGAAACTGTTCATGTTTTTATTGAAAGAAAGAACTACAGCGGAATTTTCTTGCCAGGATATAGAAAATGGGAAACACCAGATTATAACCCACAAAATACAGGGTTAAAATTTGTTGATCACATGGTAGGGAATGTAGATTGGAACAAGATGGATTTATGGGTAAGTTTTTATCAAAAAGTATTAGGATTCTCTCAAATTCTTTCGTTTGATGATGAAGATATTTCTACAGATTATACTGCTCTTATGAGTAAAGTAATGAGTAGTGGAAACGGTAAAATAAAGTTTCCCATTAATGAGCCTGCTGAAGGGAAGAAAAAATCTCAAGTAGAAGAGTTTTTAGATTTTTATGAAGGAGAAGGGATTCAGCATATTGCTCTTTCTACAGATGATATTGTTAAAACTGTTACAGATTTAAAAAGTCGTGGAGTTGAGTTTTTAAAAGTTCCTTCATATTATTACGATTCGGTATTAAACAGAGTTGGTGAGATTGATGAAGAAATATCGAAACTTAAAGAATTAAACATTTTGGTAGACAGGGATGACGAAGGGTATTTATTACAGATTTTCACTCGACCTGTAGAGCCAAGACCAACGATGTTTTTTGAAATTATTCAAAGAAAGGGAGCCTTGTCATTTGGTAAAGGAAACTTTAAAGCACTATTTGAGGCTATTGAAAAAGAACAAGAACTTAGAGGGACTTTGTAAATATATTTTTATACATATAAAATAGGATATAATGATATTAAAAATAAGTAATCCAATAATTGATCAATTACCAGATCATTTAAAGCAATATATTAAACCTCAGAATTATGAATCCTATACTGCTATAAATCAATCTGTTTGGAAGTATGTTATGCGAAGCAATATTTCTTTTTTAAAAAAACACGCGCATGATTTTTATATTACTGGATTAGAAAAAGCATGTATTTCAGCTGATAAAATTCCCAGTATGTACGGAATGAATCGGATATTAAAAGATATCGGTTGGGCTGCTGTAGCTGTTGACGGATTTATTCCTCCATCAGCATTTATGGAATTTCAATCCTATAATGTTCTTATTATAGCTAGTGAAATAAGACAACTACAAAATATTGAGTATACTCCTGCTCCAGACATAATACACGAGTCTGCAGGGCATGCCCCATTCTTAGCACACCCAGAATATTCGGAATACTTAAGGAGGTTTGGGCAAATAGGTTCCAAAGCAATCTCATCATCTCATGACTGGGAAATGTTCATAGCAATAAGGGATTTATCAATACTAAAAGAAACAGTAGGTTCTACAAAGCAAGAAATTGACATCTCACTAGAAAAAGTATTACAGCTTCAAAATACTAATAAAGAATTTTCTGAAATGGAACTAATTAGAAATATTCATTGGTGGACTGTTGAATATGGTCTAATAGGAAACTTAGAAGATTTTAAAATTTATGGTGCTGGCTTATTGTCATCTATTGGTGAAAGCAAATGGTGTTTGGATAAAAAAGTAGTTAAAAAACCTTACTCTTTAGAAGCAGCCTATCAAAGATTTGATATCACAAAACCACAACCTCAGCTATTTGTTATTCCAAATTTTTCTCATTTAAGTAAAGTTCTAGAAGAATTAGCCGATCAAATGTCTCTAAGAAAAGGTGGTATAGAGGGTTTAAAAAAATTAATTAATTCCAAACAACTAGGAACTATTGAGCTAAGTACAGGATTACAAATATCAGGTGTTTTTAATGACTGTATTTCAAACCCTAATAACAATAAAAAAGCAGCTTACTTAGCTACCAATTCAAAAACTGCTTTATCTTATCGAAATAAGGAATTGATAGGACACAGCATAAAATATCACTCTTCAGGTTTTGGTTCTCCAATAGGAAAACTTAAAAAAAGCAACTTAGCTATAGAAGATATGTCTCCTTCTGATTTAGAATTATTTGGAATAATTGAAGGAAAAAAAACCTCTCTTAAATTCGAAAGTGGGGTGATAGTTAAAGGAACTATTATAACTGGGATAAGAAATGTTTTTGGAAAAATTTTACTAATCTCTTTTAAAGATTGTCTAGTTACTTTTGAAAATCAAATTTTATTTCAACCAGATTGGGGGGTTTACGACATGGCTGTTGGAAATAAGATCACTTCTGCATACTCTGGATGTGCTGACAACTCCTCATTTAAAATAGAAAAAAGTAATTATAAAAGTACTCCGACTTCAAAAGTTCCTAAATCAAATAAACTTTATAAAGATGTAGAAAAATTTAGCTCCTCTAAATTTTCTTCAAAAGAAAAAGAAATTCTTTTTAAAAAAATAATCAATACAACTGCAGATGATTGGCTAGTTATACTGAATTTTTATGAAGTATGTTTAAATAATTCATTTATTGATTATAGCGAAAAAGCTTTACTATATTTAAATAAAATAATGAAAAATTTTCCTAAATATTATGATCTTATAAATAATGGAATTGCTTTAATTAAAACTAATAAATCGTAAAACTATGCCTATATATCATTCTCTTGGAAAAACCCCTAGTAAACGACATACTCAATTTTATAAACCTGACGGAACTCTTTATCATGAAGAATTATTTGGAACTATTGGATTTGAAGGAATGTCTTCATTGTTATATCATGAGCACGCGCCTACTCAGATAAAAAAAATTAACAAAAGTATAGATGTAACTCCAAAAGTTGCAATAGAAAAAAACATCACATCCCTAAAATTGATTGGGTTTGACATTTTACCTGAAAATGATTTTTTAGATTCCAGACAAACTTTACTAGTAAATAAAAGTGTGCATATTGGACTGGCTGCTCCAAAAAAATCCATGAAAACATATTTTTATAAAAATTCAGATGCTGATGAAATGTTATTTATTCATAAAGGCAAAGGGAATCTTAAAACTTTATTAGGAAATATTTCTTTTGAATATGGAGATTATTTGATAATCCCTAGAGGGATGATTTATCAAATTGAATTTGAAAGTGAAGATAATAGGATTTTATATGCAGAATCATTTGATCCTATTTACACTCCAAAAAAATACCGCAACTGGTTTGGTCAATTGACAGAACATTCTCCATTTTGTGAACGTGATTATAAACTACCCAAAAACTTAGTTTCTTTTAATGAAAAAGGTGATTTTCTTGTAAAAATAAAAAAACAAGGAATGTTACATGAAATCATCTACGGCACTCATCCTTTTGATGTTGTAGGATGGGACGGTTACAACTTCCCTTACGGCTTCTCTATTCATAATTTTGAACCTATTACAGGAAGAATTCACCAACCTCCACCAGTTCATCAGACTTTTGAAACTAAATCGTTTGTGATATGTTCTTTCTGTCCAAGACTATATGATTACCACCCTAAAGCTATTCCATCACCATATAATCATTCCAATATAGATTCTGATGAAATCATTTACTATGTAGATGGGGACTTTATGAGTAGAACTGATATCAAACCGGGTCACATTTCAGTACACCCTTCTGGAATTCCTCATGGTCCGCACCCTGGAACATATGAAGGAAGTATCGGAAAAAAAGAGACTCATGAATTAGCAGTCATGATTGACACATTTAGCCCACTACAAGTGACTGAAAATGCATTAAAAATCGATGACGGAAAATATTTTAAATCTTGGTTAAAATAATAACATATGATAATTGATATACCAGAAAATTCAGATTTTTCTATTTACAACATTCCTTTTGGAATTTTCTCAACAAAACAACGAACTCCTAGAGCTGGGGTAGCTATTGGTAATCATATTTTAGATTTAGTTGCCTTATCCGAATTAGGAGTTTTTGATTTTGACACATCTGTATTTAATGAAAACACCTTAAATGATTTTATTTCTCTAGGAAAACCAATCACTAATAAAGTAAGAACCTCTATTCAACATTGGATTTCAGACGAAAGCTCTCCAATTTCAAACAAATCCAATCTATTTGTGCTTCAATCTGAATCACAAATGCATATGCCAATAAATATTGGGGATTATACTGATTTTTATTCAAGTATCGAACATGCAACTAATATAGGTACAATGTTTCGTGATAAAGATAATCCGCTTCTTCCAAACTGGAAGCATATACCTGTAGGGTATCACGGAAGGTCTAGTTCAATTATTATCAGTAAACAGTCTATTAATAGGCCAAAAGGTCAAATACTGCCCCTTAACTCTACTCAGCCAGTATTTAAAGCTACTGAACGTTTAGATTTTGAATTAGAGATGGCTTTTATTGCTGGTAAAAAATCTAATCTTGGAGATTCTATATCAATTGAAGATGCTGAAGATCATATATTCGGGTTAGTTCTTCTAAACGATTGGTCGGCTAGGGATATTCAGAAATGGGAGTATGTTCCTTTAGGACCTTTTTTGTCAAAAAGTTTTGCTTCTTCTATATCTCCATGGATTGTAACATTAGAAGCGTTAGACCAATTTAGGTTAACTGGTCCTGACCAAAATCCTGATGTATTACCGTACTTAAAGTACAAAGGAAAAAAGAATTATAATATAGAATTAGAAGTATCCATAAGACCTGAAAACTCTAAGGATCAAGTTGTTGCCAAATCTAATTTTAAATATTTATATTGGAATATGGTACAACAATTAACTCATCAAAGTGTAAGTGGATGTAATATTAACGTAGGAGATCTTTATGGTTCAGGAACTATTTCTGGGAAAACGCCTGGTTCATATGGCTCAATGCTAGAACTATCTTGGATGGGAACAAAACCTATTAAAATGGAAAATGGATCTGAAAGAAAGTTTTTAAATGATGGTGATACTATCACTTTTCGTGGATTTAGTCAAAAAAAGGGACAACGTGTTGGATTTGGTGAGGTTGAAACAAAAATATTACCAGCTAAATAAACTGAATGAACAATATAAAAACAATTGATCCAAGTGATATAACTCAACAAGAATTACACACTTACCTGCTTTCTGCTATTGCTCCAAGACCAATATGTTTTGCTAGCACTGTAGATAAAAAAGGTAATGTGAATTTAAGTCCTTTTAGTTTTTTTAATGTTTTTAGTTCAAACCCTCCAATGATGATTTTTTCTCCAGCTAGAAGTGGAAAAAATAATTCATTAAAACATACACATGAAAACATAAAAGAAATCCCAGAAGTAGTTATTAATATAGTCAACTATGATATGGTAGAACAAATGTCATTAACTAGTACTAGCTATGAAAAAGGTGTTAATGAGTTTGTAAAATCCGGGTTAACTCCAATTCCAAGTAAAAAAATAAAACCTCCAAGAGTTAAGGAAACTCCTGTTTCATTTGAGTGTACTGTTTCAAAAATAATAGAATTAGGTAACGGTCCAGGAGCTGGAAATCTTATACTTGCAAAAGTTGAACTAATTCATGTTAATACAAAGTATTTAAACAATAAGGGATGTTTAGACACTACTCTATTAGATCTTGTAGGTCGAATGGGTGAAAACTGGTACATTAGAGCAACAAAAGAGTCATTATTTGAAATTGCTAAACCTGTTAAAAGTAAAGGAATAGGCGTAGATAAACTGCCTAATAGCATTAAGGAAAGTACGGTGTTAACAGGGAATAATTTAGGGCGTTTAGCCAATTTAAAAAAACTTCCTAATGCATCTGAAATTAAAAATATTCTAAATGAAGAAAAAAACATTTCAAAATTAGATTTAAACTCTATTCATAGATTTGCTAAAAAAGAATTAGAAAAAGGTAATGTTAATAAAGCATTAGCAATATTAATTTATGCTGAAAACAAAATTCAACAATTCTTTAAAAAGTAATTTGACTTAATAAACACTAATTATATATATTTTTATGATAGTTAATTTTTATTAACTCTAGAAAAGTAGAGATCTTGAAAATCATAACTAAAATCAATAACTGGTGATATGCCTTTCATTTTAATATTTAACGCCTTGCCTTCTTCGTCTAATCCAAACATTACAAATGCATCTGCATCAACTAGACTTGGATCGTCCCATTTAGCTACAAATGTATTTGCTTTATAATAAAAAATCTGACCTTTTAATTTTGGAGATCGATGTGACCTAAACCAGAGTTTATTACCTTCTTTATAGATTACTATCTTTCCAAACCAGGGGTCTTTAAAAGTTCCTAAGAAATTATTTAATTCAAGCTCACTAGTATTCGCTGCCTTTGTAATTTCCCAAATTTTTTCAACTACTTCTTTAGCATCTCCATCACGCTTTTGAAAAGATTTTGCAAAAGCTGAAGCCCAATCAAAATCATCGAGTTCTAAATAACGGTCAACAATAGATTGAGTCACAGCAGAAAATACTCCTGCACCGTCTAAATACGTATTTGTCAATACTACCACACCAAGATTTATATCCGGAATCAAAATAGTTTTAGACAACATCCCAATTAAACCTCCTGTATGGGATACTACCATGTTTCCTTTTACATCACTCAACATCCAACCCAAACCATAGCCATTAAAATGAGAATTATAACGAGGGTTTCTGTTTGGCTCTAGAGTAGTATGTATTTTCCACATCTCATTTTGACTAGTTTCACTAAAAAGATTTTTTTCAAGATCATTACCATACTTCCCTTTGTTTAGATGTAGCAGCATCCAATTGGCAATATCATTAACATTAGAATAAATAGATCCGGCAGCTCCATTTATTTTTTCAGGATCCCACTGCTCAGGCTCTACAATTGAGAGAGTTTTATCATTATTAAGATGTGGAGATGCAACGTTACTCAGGTCATCAATATAAGTAATAGATGCAAATGAATTATCCATTTCTAGGGGTTCAAAAATACGTTCCTTTATAAACTGTTCCCAAGATTTACCTCCTACCCTTTTAACTACTTCTCCAGCTACCATATAAAGTAAATTATCATAATCAAACTTTGTTCGAAATGCAGATTGAGGTTTAAAATGTTGGAAACTCGTAATAATATCATTAATTGTGAAATCTGAACCATCAGGAAAAAACATTAAATCGCCTATCCCTAGACCTAAACCAGATCTATGCGTCAATAAATCTTGAATATTGAAATTTTGTGTTATATAATCATTATACATTTTAAACTCTGGAATATGATCTACTACTTTATCTGTCCAAGAAAGTTTCCCCTCTTCTACTAGCATTGCTAGAGCTGCTGTAGTGAAAGCTTTTGAGTTAGATGCAATGCCGAAATTTGTATGTTCATTTACCTTCGCTTTACTCTCAATAGATCTTATGCCATATCCTTTTTGATGTACAATTTCACCATCCTTAACTACTGCAACGGCCACCCCGGCAACAGTAAAGTTGTCAATTGCATTTTGAACGATTTCATCTATTTCTTGGGATGTAACTTGTGAGAATAACTTATTGACACACAAGCCTGATGTCAAAATTGAAATACAGATTAACTTTAAAAATATCTTATTCATAATTTTTAGTTTTTTATATAACGTATTTGAATCAGAATTAGTTAATTCTTTAACTCATTTGCTTCTAAAACTCTTAAAAAATTACTTCCAAGAATTTTAACAAGATCTTCTTTACTGTATCCCTTTTCAACTAATACCTTAGTTATTATTGGATAATTGGTTACATCATCCAATTGCAAAGGAGTAAGATTAATTCCATCAAAGTCAGATCCAATACCAACGTAATCAACGCCAACCAGTTTAACAATATATTCTATATGATCGATTAACTTAGATAATGGTGGTCTCATTATTTCTGATTCAGCCGAATATTTTTTGTATAAATAATCAATCGTATTCCATTGATCCATTCCGCTTTTTATTAAAGAATCACCTTCATTAGCGTGCTTTTCAAGAAAAGCTCTCTCTTTCCCATCAAAACTATCATCAATAAAACCAGGGTGAAAATTTACCATAATTACACCACCATTTTTGGCAATTGCTTTAATTTGATCATCTTTTAAATTTCGATGGTTCGCCACAAGTGTGTAGACCGAACTGTGTGAAGCTATTATCGGTTTATTAGTAATCTTAATCACATCCCAAAATGTTTGATCGCCAGAGTGACTTATATCAATCATCATGCCTAATCCATTCATTTTTTTTACCACTTGTATTCCAAAATCAGTCAGACCTTTTTGTAGTAAGTTTGGATTTGTTGTTTCAGCTTCAGCACTTGTTGCCCATGAGGGAGCTGTATTGTGTGTTAAAGATAGATATCTAGCACCACGCTTATAAAGAGCTTCTAATTTAAGAAGATCATCTTCAATCATGTGACCACCTTCAACCCCAAACATAGCAGCAATTTTTTTTTCTTTTACAGCTTTTAAAATCTCTTTAACATTGGCTACTTTAATAATTTTATTTGAGTTCCGTGCTGCTACAGCATCTAAAATGTCCATTTGCCTGTTGGCTATTGAATAGGGGTTTTTAACACCGCCATCGCTAAACACCGAAAATATTTGAACATCAAGACCTCCTTTGTTCCAACGATCCAAATCACTATGTGTTTTTCCAGTTAAATCCTGATCAAACATCAATCCTTTGTCTAGAGCTTTCATAAGAATATCATTATGGGTGTCAATTAAAATCGACTCATTATGAATTTCCTTAAATAAATTGTGATCAGATTCATTTTTTAAAGAAGATTTACAGGACATAATAACGATAGATAATATTAAAATATATTTCATTTTATTAAATTTATAATTTATAATTTTAAAAATCAAAAATTAATAATGAAAGTTAGTTATCATAAAATTTTATTACAAAAAAGATTTCCTCTTAAAATAAGCAGATTTGTTTCCACATCTTGCTATAATGTATTTGTAAGGGTTGAAAAAGATGGTATTGTTGGTTGGGGAGAATCTGTTCCTGGTGAAACGGGAGCTCAAAATGCAGAACAGATAATATCCGAACTTAAAATGCTTATTAAAACTAATATTAATGATAAATCAATTTCTGAAATAGAATCTTTATCAAGGGAATTAAAAATCTCTGCTGGTTCACATGCAGGTTTAGATATAGCTCTTTGGGACTGGAAAGCTAAAAAAGCAAATATGCCGCTTCATGCCCTACTCGGGCTACCAGTTCCTAAAACAAAAACATCTCTAACTATCGGAATCATGAGTTCTGAATCTGTTAAAGAGAGAGTTCCTCTTTTATTTGATGACAGCACAGCAAAATACCTTAAAATTAAATTAGGATCTCCAGAAGGAATTGATGCTGATAAAATAATGTACGAACAAGTTTTGGAAAGTTCGAAACCATATAATCTTGGTCTTCGAGTAGATGCAAATGGAGGGTGGAATACTGAAAATGCAAAGCATATGATTGAATGGTTGTCAAAAAGACAGTGTGATTATGTTGAGCAACCTATAGCACAGGGTAAGGAAAAAGATCTTAAAACATTGTATGAAAACAGATTAATACCAATATTTGTTGATGAATCATGTCGATTTTCCCAAGATATTATTGAGTATTCTGAATGGGTAGATGGAGTTAATTTAAAATTAATGAAGAGTGGTGGAATTACAGAAGGATTGAGGGTTTTAGCCACTGCTAAAGCTTATGGGTTAGAAACAATGATAGGATGTATGAGTGAATCTTCTATTTCCATTTCTGCAGCAGCATCTATTTCTGGTCACATCGACCACATTGATCTTGATTCTCATTATAACCTCAACCCTGATCCTGCTTCAGGTGCAAAAATGATTAATGGTGTCACAATGCCAAGAATAGCACCAGGTCATGGTGCATTTTTAACAGATGAAAACACATTATAATGCTACATAGTTCATCCAAAGTTGCAATATACATGGAAGGTCATTTATTTACAGATTATGGAAAGATGGGGCATGGAGTACTTAGGTACTTGCCCAACCCAATTGTTGCAGTAATTGATTCTGAAAATGTTGGAAAGAATATAAAAGATTGCCTTTCGATTGACAACAATGTGCCTGTTGTTAAAGATATTGATGCTGCAATTTTTAACGGAGCAGAAGTTCTTATTTTAGGGATAGCAAGTTCAGGAGGAAAAATTCCTAAATCATGGCTTCCTGTAATAGATACAGCGATACTTAAGGGCTTGTCAATTATTAACGGTCTTCATGATGAATTGGCAATAAAATATAAAAACTCATTATCCAGTAATCAATGGATATGGGATGTTAGAATTCCACAGTTTACTCCAAATATAGCAGCGGCTAGAGCTTTAAAAACAAATAATAAAAGAATTTTGTGTGTCGGAACAGATATGGCATGCGGAAAAATGACTACAAGTCTTGAATTATATAAATGGGCTAAAGAAAATAAAATTAAAAGTAGTTTTATAGCAACTGGACAAATAGGAATTACCGTGACAGGAAAAGGAATTCCTCTGGATGCCTATAAAGTAGATCATGCTTGTGGAGCAGTAGAACAAATGGTTTTAGAAGAGTCTAAAAGTGATTGGGTTTTTATTGAAGGTCAAGGTTCATTATTACACCCTGGAAGTAGTGCTACCCTACCTTTAATGAGAGGGAGTTGTGCTACTCATTTGATATTATGTCATCGAGCTAACATGACCAATCTGAGGCCTCCAGCTGAGCATATAAAAATTCCTAATCTAAATAAAGTAATTGAATTAAACGAAGCTTTGGCAAATGCTTGTGGAACTTTTTCAAAGACTAAAGTTGAAGTTGTTGGAATTTCATTGAATACAGTAGGTTTAGACTCAGATGCTGCTCAAAAAGCAATTGATTTTTGGGAAGCAGAAACCAATCTTCCTGTTACTGATGTTATTCGTTTTGGTCCAGAAAAAATAGCTTTAGCGATAAAAAATTATAAATAGTTAGCACTATTAATCCTTCTTAAAAAATAAATAATAAAAGTTTATTAAAATAATAGCAGCGTTTGTTATAACTATTGGGTATTGAGAAATTAACGAACCATATATTACAAAAAAGAAACAACCAAAACTGTTAATTACTCTAAGTTTAGTTACGTTTTTCATCATAAACGAGACTAGTAAAACTGTCATTGCTAAATAACCAACCCATTCCGTTAACTCCACCCCTAAAAATATTGTATTCATTTAATTTTTTTTAATATCTCTTTCTAACTTCTCTTACTATTTCTTCTAGTCCATTTAATTGTAGTTCATAAACTGATTCAAGTTGTTTTCCTATTTTTCCTTTTGGAAAACCCTTGTTTTTATACCAAATCAAATAATGCTCAGGTAGATCAATTAAGTATCTACCCTTGTATTTTCCAAATGGCATTTTCATTTTAGCTAAATCTATAAGAAACTGTTTATTTTGTTGATTCAAATTCAATTTTTAGTATTAGTTAAAATTTTTAAAAGTCTTCCTACTTTAAATGTTTTAGACTGATAACTGTATTTCCATCTCACTATTAATAGCATCCTAATATGATTTAAAATCAGTTATTGAGAATCCAATCAATAGAATGAAAAATATTATTTTTTATCGACCGAAATTAACTATTAATTTTAAATAAATTTAATAGTTATAACGACATTGTACAACACCTCTTATTTAGTTTCCGATTTTTATTCATATTAATTGCAACACAATGTTTATAATTAAAAGATTCAATCTACACTTTGAATGTGTATTTTTGCTTTTCTTTAAAAGGATCAAAATCACATGAATCTACTCTCTGTTGAAGGAATTTCGAAATCATATGGTGAAAAAGTTATTTTTGAACCTCTTTCTTTCGGAATCAATCAAGGTCAAAAAATAGCCTTAATCGCCAAAAATGGAAGCGGAAAGACTTCCATTTTAAATATAATAGCTGGAGAAGATACTCCAGATAAAGGTAATGTTGTCATCAGGAAAGGAACACGAGTTGCTTATTTAGCTCAAGAACCCAATTTAGACTCCAATTTAACGGTTGAAGAAAGTGTTTTACAAGCCGATAATCCTACTCTAAAAATAATAGCGAACTATGATAAAGCTTTAGAAAATCCTGAAGATCAAGATGCTTATCAAAAAGCATTTGAGGCAATGGATCAATCCCAAGCTTGGGATTTCGATACACAATACAAGAAAATATTATCCAAGTTCAAACTCGATGATTTAAATGCTAAAGTTGGAAGTCTCTCTGGTGGGCAAAAAAAAAGAATAGCTCTATGTAATGCCTTGCTAAAGCAACCTGAATTGTTGATTTTAGATGAGCCTACTAACCACATAGATTTAGAAATGATTGAATGGCTAGAGGGGTATTTTGCCAAAGAAAAAATAACCTTACTTATGGTTACTCACGACCGTTATTTCTTAGAGCGTGTTTGCAATGAAATCATTGAATTAGATGAAGGAAACCTATACTCATACAAAGGAAATTATTCCTATTACCTTGAAAAAAGAGAAGCCCGAATTGCTCAAGAAAATGTAGAAGCACATAAAACTAAGTTACATTTTAAAAAAGAATTAGATTGGATAAGAAGACAGCCCAAAGCTAGAACCACTAAATCTAAATCTAGAATTCAAGATTTTAAAGAAATAAAAGAAAAAGCAAGTCAAAGACGTAATGAACACCAAGTTCAATTAGAAATTAATATGGAACGCTTGGGGAGCAAAATGATTGAAATGCATAAAGTTCAAAAGGCATTTGGTGATAAAATCATATTAGATTGTTTTGATTACATCTTTCAACGGAACGATCGCATAGGAATAATAGGAAAGAATGGTACTGGTAAATCTACTTTTTTAAACTTATTAACTTCAAATGATACAATAGATTCAGGAAAAATTGTTTGGGGAGAAACATTGAAATTCGGCTACTACACTCAAAAAGGAATTAATGTTAAAAAAGAACAAAAAGTAATTGATGTTATACGAGAATATGGAGAATTTATTCCTCTTAAAAAAGGACTTAAAATTTCTGCTCAACAATTGTTAGAGCGCTTTTTGTTTGATCGTAAAAAACAATATGATTTTGTTGATAAACTAAGTGGAGGAGAACGTAAACGTCTTTATTTATGTACGGTTTTAATTCAAAATCCTAATTTCTTAATTCTCGACGAACCTACCAATGATCTAGATATTATTACACTCAATGTACTTGAAAATTTTTTGTTAGACTTTCCAGGTTGTTTATTGGTTGTATCCCATGACCGATACTTTATGGATAAAATTGTAGATCATTTATTTGTATTTCAAGGCTCAGGGATTATAGAAGGTTTTCCTGGAAATTACTCCGATTACAGGGCATATGAAAATTCTAAAGTTGAAGAAAAAAAATCAAAACCTAAGTTAGAGAATAAAACAAAAAGTGATTGGAAAAAATCTACTAAAAAAGTAATCTTAAATTTTAAACAGCAAAAAGAATTTAAAAAATTAGAGAAAGAAATAAAAAAAATAGAAACTAAAAAAGATGAAATTCAAAATCTTTTTACAAATGTGTCACTAGAACAAAAAGAAATAGAGCAATATTCAATTAAACTTGGAGTTCTTAACAAAGAACTAGAGCTAAAAACGTTAAGATGGTTTGAACTATCTGAAAGTTAGCGTTTTAAATTCGACTTTGATATGTATATAGCTCATAATACCTTCCTTTAGAAACAATTAATTCTTCGTGTTTTCCACGCTCTACGATATCACCATTTTCAATTACCAGGATTTGATCTGCTTTTTGTATGGTACTCAAACGGTGTGCAATAACGAAAGTAGTTCTATTCTTCATTAACAAACCTAAACTTTTCTGAATAAATGCTTCACTTTGAGTATCTAAATTTGAAGTAGCCTCATCCAAAATTACAATCTTAGGATTTGCCAACAATGCACGTGCGATAGAAATTCGCTGTCTTTGTCCTCCAGACAATTTAACTCCACGCTCGCCTATAAGAGTATCTATACCATCATCAAAACGATCTGTGAATTCGTTAACATAAGCACCATGAATAGCCTGCTGTAAGTCATCTTCTGTAGCATCGGGTCGAGGGAAAAGAATGTTTTCTCTTATTGTTCCTTCATACAAGAAGTCATCTTGAAGCACAACACCTAGTTGACTTCTATAGCTTCGAAGATCTACCTTAGACAAATCTATCCCATCAATTAACACTTGACCAGAACTTGGATTTAAAAAGGCAGTAGCTAATCCAGCGATAGTTGACTTTCCTGATCCTGAAGAACCAACCAATGCAATTACACTTCCTTTTGGTGCTTCAAATGAAACATTATGTAATACACTTGTTTTATCATCATAACTAAATGAAATATTTTTAAAAGAGACATTACCTTTAATTTCTTTAAGAACTACATTTCTAATACCAGGATCATTTTCTTCTGGTAAGTTCATTAATTCTTGAGTTCGATCTAAGCCAGCAAAAGCTTCAGTAAGTTGGCTGCCTATATTGCTCATTTGAACAATGGGCGCAATCAAAAAACCAAGAAACAGCGTAAACGAAACAAACTCTCCATAAGTCATGTTATCATTCATAATAAAGTAGCCTCCCATTCCCATGATACCAGCCGATGCTAGACCTAATAAAAAAGTAGAAGAACTCGTCATAAAAGCTGTAGCTGTCAAACTCTTTTTAACATTTTGAAACAAATCATCAACTCCTTTTTTAAAAACTATAAGTTCTTGGGCTTCAGCATTAAATCCTTTAATTACACGAATTCCATTTAAAGTTTCTGTTAGACGGCCAGTAACTTCAGCATTAATTTTTCCTCGAGCCCTAAATATAGGACGGATATAACCAAAAGCCTTCAAAGCAATTATTGCAAAAATTCCAACAGGGACTAATACAAACAAGGTCATTTGTGCATTAATTCTAATCAAAATAAACAAAGAAATCATTGCAGTAATACTTCCACCTATTAACTGTACTAATCCAGTTCCTACTAAATTTCTAACTCCTTCTACATCTGTCATAACACGAGAAACTAAAGCTCCAGATTTATTGTTGTCAAAAAAACTAACAGGAAGAGTTAATAATTTTTGCTGAACTTTTGCGCGCAGAACAGAAATTAGGTGTTGTGCTTCAATACTCAAAATACGTGTTAAAGAAAAAGAGCTAATTGATTGAAATAATAATGCAGAACAAATAACGGATAACAAGAAGACAAGAGCTTCAATATCCTTTGAAGGGATTACTTCATCAATAAGTGTTTTGCTAGCATAAGGCAAAACCAGTCCTGAAAGACTCCTAAAGATTATCAAGAATAGCCCAAAAGAAACTACTTTTCTTCTTGGCCAAATAAACTCTTTAAAA
This sequence comes from Bacteroidota bacterium, assembly GCA_027619415.1. Classification (GTDB taxonomy): domain Bacteria; phylum Bacteroidota; class Bacteroidia; order Flavobacteriales; family Flavobacteriaceae; genus MAG-121220-bin8. The sequence continues at coordinate 1,439 of JAQCFO010000004.1, read as the reverse complement.
GCCCACTTAAAGGAAACATTATTTTTGCTCATATAATTGTTTAAACAATAAAATTAAAACAGTTCATAACTTTAACTTATAAATACATTATAAAATACAATAATCAAATACTATTTGACATCAATAGTGGCACACTATTTGTAATTTAAAAATACTAAAAACAATCATGAATAAAATATTAAAATTATTATCAGTTCTTATTTTGGTTTTCACTCTTCAATCATGTTCAAATGATAATGATGAAGATTATGGTATGCTTCCAAGAACAATAGCTGAAATTGTTGATTCAAGTATGAATTATACATTTTTATCTTATGCTCTAAAACAAACAAATCTTGTTTCAGTTTTAAAGGGAACAGATAAGTACACTTTAATGGCACCGTCTAACATAGCTTTTAGAAGTTTTTTAATGACTAACGGCTATCAAAATATTGATGAGGTACCATTACAAGTTTTAAAGAAAATTCTTTTAAATCATGTTTTAGGTGGAGAATTAGAGTATCAAAATATAGAGTCAGGGTATTACAAAACTGCTGCTCCAAGCGAAGCTTCAGTTAATACGCTTTCAATGTACATTAATCAGGTAAACATGAGGGTTAAGATTAATGGTGAGTCTGTAATAACACAAGGTAATGTAAGGGCATCCAACGGAATTATTCATGCAGTAGACAGAGTAATTCCTTTACCCTCATTAGTGACTTTTGTAACTGCAGACACCAGTTTATCTAATTTAACTTCTGCGCTAACAAGAACAGATTTAACTACTGATTTTGTAACTGCTTTAAGTACTAAATTAGGAGTATCCCCTGCCCCTTTTACAGTTTTCGCCCCTACTGATCAAGCTTTTATAAACTTACTTGTTGAATTAGGTGTTCAAAATTTATCAGATATAAATGAGCCTACTTTAAAAGCTACTTTAAGCTATCATGTAATAAGTGGAACTAATGCTCTATCTACTGATTTATCTGATAATCTACAATTAAACACCCTAGGAGGTGTAATAACTGCAAACATCTCTGGAGGAGCTACCTTAACTGATGGTAATAACAGAATAAGTAAAATTGTAGGTGTTGATATTCAGGCAACAAACGGTGTTATACATCTAATCGATAAAGTGATTTTACCTAACTAATTTTAACTTTTAATGAGAGATTTAAAATTGATATTAAACCTCTCATTATTGACTCTTATAATTAGAAAAATAACTTCAAAATAATATCCTCTCGAAATTTTTGTTTCTATTGGGACTATTTGTATTCACATTCTTTTATTGTTGTATTCATTCATAATTTATTAATTTTGAATAAATGATTATAAAGGTCTACCTTTTTTACATGTTTCAAAATATTAAGAATAGAGATTCTTATCTAAATGATGATTTCATTAATAAGGTGAAAAAAACTAAAAATTGAAAAACTTAATTGTGATAGGGCATCCAA
>JAQCFO010000048.1 GCA_027619415.1 Bacteroidota bacterium | reverse complement strand
TAAATATATTTAAAAAACAAATAAAAATACAGAAAATTAGTTTAGATAAAGACAAAAAATTTTTTTTATTATCTTAAAAAATAATAACAGATAAACATGTTTATCCTTTCATTAAAGGATAAATCAAAATTTTTTATTTATAGCGAACAATATTTATTCTTTCATTTATAAAATGAATAAAAATTTGATTCAATCTTATGTTATGATTGAATAATCATAAGCAAAAGCAAAAAGCAAAAAGCAAAAGCAACAGATAGTAATATTAAATCTTGCTTAGTCGGTTCGCACCTACTACCAGGTTCAAGGATGGCTTACTTCTTTGACTCGGACAAGTTCGTTTTCGAGGATGTGGTGTGCGAGGATGGGTCCTCGTACAGGGAGCCAAGGCACTACAGAAACCTTGGTGAGAAGGAATGTGGTCTTTACAAGGCAGCTTCTTGGAGTGATGTAGTCATCAATGACGTACCTCTTGACGAAACCATTAACTTTTCGTATGAGATTGATTACGTGGAAAACATTCTCAACCAGCCACATATAGGCGGAGGACAAGGTGTGACCATGGTGACTATGGTGAATGGGCGTGAGAATGTTCTTCTACCTCCAAATGAGTGTGAACTTTCAGTTAAGGTAAGTCAGAGGAACAAGTGGATGAATCGTCTTCAGAAGGTATCACTAAATCCAACGACTCTTCCAGAGGCAAAGAAGAAGAGGCAATCCACAGAGAGATATCCAGTGAAGCCCAAGTCTAAGAAACAGGTAAGAGATGAGAAGCTTTATTCGTCGGCAGATAAGTTTCAAGAGATGATAGATGAAAAGGATACAAAGTATGTTGAGGATCTGGTTGTCATGATTCACAAAAAGGGGGACTATCATTATTTTGGACCCAATAATGCTTGTAGGAGGAATAAGTACTCACCATTTTGCATCCCGCAACATCTTGTTTATCCAGTCGTTCAGTGGGATAAGATTTGGTCCGCGATGGATACATTTGAGATGGGATGGAAGAGAGAATATTATTATATCTGCCCGGGGAAATGTTCTGGACATGATGGAGCTTCTATCTATTTCTATGATCCTAAGAGCGATGATTTGAACTATGATTTTGATTTTAACAATGATGCTATCACAACATTCAATCGTAATATGTCATTTCCATTTCCTTACAAGAGCAATCACTATGACTAAAAAAATTTCATCTATATTAAATCATCATTATTTTTTTCTATGATATCTTTCTACGAATTCTATAAATTCATCATTTTCTGGACTATTAACTTTATATTCACCTCTATTAAGGAATATTAAATAACCTTCATCTCTTATATCTTGTAAAGTTCTTTGAATGCTAGCTTTAATTGTATTATTATTAGGATATTTCATAGCTAAATTATTATTAGAAAGTCTATATAGTTCTTGTAATGTAAAGATACCTAAATCAAAATTATTTATTTCAATCTCTTTTTTTAAATCTTTTTTCCAAGACATATTTACTATGAATATTTTATTATGATTAAATAATCTTAATCATAATATCAAATTTAAATTTTTAATGAAGAATTAATTGTTCTTACTTCATGGATTCTATTAATGCTTGCTCAAAAGAATTAGGGTCTTCTACTTTCATTTGTAAATTTGATTTAGTTAAATATGGTTATTTAATTAAAATAAAGTCAAAATGAACGATACATATGATGAAACGATAAAATCGCGTTTTGATGATATCATCAAAGATGGTCCCGGTATCAATACTGGTATCCTAGAAAAGACAGATAATATGATTGAATGGGGGGATGCAGACCATATCACAATTAAATATGTAAAAAATTGTCCTAAAATATCAAGACCATATATTGAATTATCAGATAATTCAAAAACTGGCTTTGGAGATCCTGAAAGTATTGAAAGGTTCTTTAGACTTGGAAAAACAAACAAAAAAGCAACCGGAACTACGATTGGTAAGTATGGTAAAGGTGGTTACAAGGCAGTGATCTCTATGTCTGATATGTTTAAACTAACAACCCATATTGGAAATAAAACATATAAATGTGGAACAAATTTCCGTACGATGGAAAAAGACAATACATGGGAACCAACCGAGCCTTTGAAAATATATGATAATCCAACTGGTCTTTCAGGATCTAGTTTCAAGATATATTTACCTTTTAGTGTAAAAAATACTAGGATACTTGATTTTGATGATCTGAGGAGACATATCATACGGGGATATCATGATACACCTAAAACGGTAAGGTTTACTTTAATCTCTGATACAAAAGAAGATACATTCACACCTAGTGAATATTCTCCATATGGAGAATATATTTCAAAAAAAACAGTATATATACATAAGGGGAATGGAGATGAACTATTTGTGGTTTCAGATCAAAAGGAAAAATCATTCGCAACTATAAACTCATATATATTAAAGAAAAGGATTACAATTAACCCATACCTCGGTCTTGAAGGTGTTAAGGTTCCTGGCATTGACTTTTACAGGAACGGACGCATGTGTAACACACGATATCCAATTTCAAAAATAGGTAAAGTTGGTAGCCTTATTCAAAAGGGACAAATGAGAGGTAAAAGGTGTCATATTACGGTTCATTTTACAGATAAAAAAGTTGATGAAGAAAGGACGTTTGATGATTGCATTGGTGTTACAACTGTAAAAGATATCTATGAAGATGATCGTATGGATAACTCACTTATTAAGATCCTAGAAAGAACTGCTGAAGAGTGTGCTGATGATTATGAAGACTATATAAAAAAACAAAAAGACGGTATCACTGGATATATGGATACTATCCAAAAACACACGAATACTCTAAACAGCGATGATAAATTCATAGATGATAAGTTTCTTGATAAGTATCAGAAAGAAATGGATAATTTTACAGAATTCAAAATAGAATACTATGATGAAACTGATGATCAAATTAAGTTTGCGAGTAATAAAGAAGAAGTAAAAGAGCAAAAAGCAGAAGGGAATAAACCACACCGTGGAAATTCTCAAATTATCAATCGCGCAAATAGTATATTACAGGTTATTAAGAGAAAACAAGTTACCAAAAAAGATGTCATTGCTAAGAAAGAACGTATTGTTAAAATTATGGTTGAAAAGGATCTGGATGAAAAAAGTGCGAGATTGATATACAATCAAGAAAAAGAAAATGAAAAATCAAAAAAACAAATGGATTCTGAAAATAAACTTCTTGCTCTTAAAAAAGAACAGGAAAGACTTATACGTGAAAAAGAAAAAGATAAAAAGCAGCATGAGGAAGAACAAGCCATTAGGGTTGCTGAAAAAGAAGCAGAAAATGCTAAAAAAGAAGCGGAAAAGAGAAAAAAGCAAGAAGAAATTGAATTAGAAAAGAAAAAGGAAAAAGCTATTGAAAAAGCTAATATAGAAAAGAAAATAAACAAACTAAAAGAAGATGTTGTGAAGATGAGTATAGAAGATCTTCAAAAGTTTTGGGTTGAACAACAAAAAAATATTATGATGGGAAATGAGTAAATATTATAAATACATTAGACGCGAAATCCTGTTAATTTCCCTATAAATTCATTATAAGTCACTCTCTTTATAGGTTGAAATTTATTACCTATTGAAAATCTTTTATAATTACAACATTCTGCTATTTGTTTTTTATCATACATTAACTTTCCTAATATTTCTATTTCTATAACACCATTTATTGATTGAGAAATATCCCACCATTTCCTTCCATTATATCTTGTATCTTTAAAAGAATATATTTCAACATATTCTTCACTTGTAATCAATAGAACATTTTATATTTTATATTTTCATATCCTTCTGGTTTTGACCAATAAGCAGGTTTATTATTTTTTATCTCATTTTGTTATTTTTCATAATTTTCGCGATTGCCTTTTAATACAGAAAATTGCCATAATTGAACATTTTCTAATAATTTAAGATTATTCAGAGTAATATTATGAATAAATTTATCAATATCGGTTGTAATTACCATATTAATTTTCGAAAAAAAACTAATTATCAAATTTAAAATAATTGCGGGGGGAATAAATGTTTAATATATTTTGGAATATAATTCGTAAATCTTTGACACATCACCTGTTCCCAATAGTGTAATTTTATCATATTCAGGATTATCCTTGTTTAGAACCCTATTAAGTAGAGCATCAATGCGATTATAAATATTTTCATTAATTTCTTCTTTCCATATACCACTTTTATAAATGAAATACATGAGTCTAAGATGTTCCTCCTTCTTAACACCTTGTTTAAGTCTTGATACATTATTTGTAATCTGCGAATACTTACGAAGTAGCTCCTTTGTTTCAGCGGTAGCTGTTTCTCTTTGAGAGCGAGACGGTGTATTTTCATCATCCCATACACAGCATTCCGATAGTGCTGTCTTTCCGGGTCTAAGAGGATATTCACAAGTCCGAACCATGCGAATAAGTGTACCCAGAATTTCATAGTGACCATAACGATGTAGGTATCCTGGAGTGAATCCTAGTCCACCATTCTTTGGCTTGTTTTTGAAGAAAACTTCAAATTCTCCTAGAATATCAACAATAGCCTTTGTTAGTTCATTATCTGTTCTAGCATGAATTAATTCACCATCTTTTAGTTTTTCACCCCCTTGAATTCTCATAAAGAAATCTTGACATTGTTCTCTAGACCAATCTCTTGTTTCAGTATAAGACAT
>JAQCFO010000047.1 GCA_027619415.1 Bacteroidota bacterium | reverse complement strand
TATTTTTTTAAAAAAATTAAATTAAACTTTATTAAATACTTTTTGTCTACCTTTTAGTTATAATTACCAAGATTTAAAATTTATATATGAAAAAATTTCTATTACTTATTTTTGTATTCAGTATTAATGGTTTTTCACAAGATTTTCAGGGAATAGCATACTATATGTCTAAAACAACTGTCAATATGGATTGGATGAAAAATATGCCGCCAGATAGAGTTGAGCGTATGAAAAGTCGAATGAAAAGTTCTTTAGAAAAAAATTATATTTTATATTTTAATAGTAACTCATCTTATTTTGAAGAAGAAGAAGTATTGGAAGCTGGTGGAGGACAAGGTGGAGGATTTAATTGGATGCAGTTTGTTACTGGACCTGATGGAGGAAATTTACATAAAAACTTACAATCTAACATTTATACAAATAAAAAAGAGCTTTTCGGAAAAATATTCTTAGTAAAAGATAGTATCATTCCTATTAAATGGGTTATGACGGGTGAGACTAAGCAGATAGGAATATATAATGCATATAAAGCGACTATCACTAAAGAAGTAGAGGAACAGGCTTTTAGTTTTGGACGCCGCCCGGCTGAACCTTCCGCTAATTCAGATGAAGAAAATAACCCGCCATTACCAAAAACTAGAAGAGTTGAAACAATTGCATGGTTTACACCAGATATCCCTGTATCAACTGGACCATCTATGTATGGAGGATTGCCTGGGCTTATCCTAGAAATAAGTGATGACAATGTGTCTATTCTTTGTAAAAAAGTTGTTTTTAATCCAAAAGATAAAATAAAAATTAAGGCTCCTTCAAAGGGAAAGGTTGTTACTAAAAATGAATTTGAACAAATATCTAAAGATAAAGCTGAAGAAATGAGGGAAATGTATCAAGGAAGAGGAGGTAGTAGAAATGTAATTATTAGGAATTAAAAGTCAAATTAAAGTAAAAAATAATTTATATGAAAAAAATATTATTGTTAATAATTATCTTAACAAATTCATTTATTTTTTCTCAAGTACGCTTCGATGGAGTTGTTACAGATTCTTTGGGAAATGCTATTATGGGTGCTAATGTGATTGCTATTGAAAAGGACACCAAAATACTAGATGGTTTTGGTATTTCTAATGACGCAGGTTATTATAAAATTTCATTAAAAAAAAATACAGATTATAATATTAAAGTTTCATTTATTGGCTTTAAACAAGTTGAATTTGATTTGAATGTTAGCGAAGCATCTGAAAAAAATATTATTTTGGAAGAACAAGCTGAAGCTCTTGATGAAGTAGAATTAGTATACGAAATGCCAGTAACGATAAAAGGGGATACTATTGTATATAATGCAGATTCCTTTAATACAGGTTCTGAAAAAAAATTAGGTGATGTATTAAAAAACTTACCTGGTATTGAGATAAATGATGATGGAAGAATTGTGGTAGAGGGAAAAGAAATTACTAAAATTACTATTGAAGGAAAAGATTTTTTTGATGGTGATTCCAAACTGGCTACTCAGAATTTACCTGCTAGTGCAGTAGGGAAAGTAGAAGTTTTAAGAAATTTTACTGAAGTTGGTCAGCTTAGGAATGTTACAAACAATGAAGATAATATCGCAATTAATATTAAGCTTAAAAGTGGTAAAGATAAATTTTGGTTTGGAGAAATTTTAGCTGGAACAGGAAATGAAGACAGAGTTTTAGCTGCTCCAAAAATATTTTATTATGCAAAAGACTTTAGTATGAGTGTTTTGGGTAATACTAATAACATAGGAGAACCCGTACTTTCAAGAGGAGATTTTTATAAATTTGGAGGAGGATTTGGGAATTTAAATACTCAAAATGGAACATCTATTAATATTTCTTCTGATGGTTCAGGAATTGGCAGCCTTCAAAATAATCAAGCAAAATCTATTGATGCCCAATTAGGAGCCTATAATTTCAGCCATTCGCCAAACGATGCTTGGCAAATAAGTGGTTTTGCTATTTTAGCTAAAACAAAAAATATTGTTGAAGAAAATATAGATAGAACTTATACTATTACTAATACAATCGAACAAACAAGTGATTATGTGATTCAGGATAACAGTCAACAACTTTATAAATTTACAACAGAATTCAAGCCTAATGAAAAGCTTCAAATAGAATATAATTTGTTAATTAAATCAGCAGAGAATGAAGAAAATACTGATTTAACCTCTTCGTCTTATTTGGACCCAAGAAATGGGCCTGTAATATCGCCTATTGAAATTGATGAAATTAATCTTTTAAGATCTGACAAGCCTAGTTCAATTAATCAAGAATTAAAAGCTTATTACACTTTAAATGAAGATCATATTTTTTCTTTTGAAGCGCAACATTTATCACAAGATGAAGATCCTTTTTATAGAGCGGTTAAGGAGTTGCAACCTTTTAGAAATATAATTTCTCTAGACACAGATCAATCAAAATTTAACATTAATCAAATACGAAATACAAATACTAATAAAATGGAAGGAAAATTAGATTATTACTATATTTTAACTCCTAAGTCAAACCTTAATTTTACGTTTGGGGTTACTGATGTGAGTCAAAAATTTAATTCAAGTATTTTCCAAATTTTAGATAATAATTCAAATAAAAACTTTGATGATCCTGTTTTAGGAAATGATGTTGATTTTAAATTTACTGATAGTTATTTGTCTATGCACTACAGATTTATTACAGGAATTTTTACTTTTGACCCTGGAATTACTGTACATTCCTATAAAACTGAAAACACTCAATTAGGTAATTTAGCCTCGGATTCTTATTCTGATATAAGACCTGATATGAGGATTTTCATGAAATTTAAAGATTCTGAAAGTTTAAGGTTTACCTACAGATCGACAACAGAATTTACAGATGTTAATAATTTAGCTTTAGGATATGTTTTTAATAATTACAATTCTTTTTTTCAAGGAAACCCTAATCTTGAAGCTGCTAAAGTTTATAATTATAATTTAAATTACCAAAGTATTAATATTTTTACTTTTACTAATGTATTTGCAAGATTTAGTTATTCGAAAAGGAGTAATTCAATTCAAAACAAAACATTAATAAGTGGAATTAGCAGCGTTAGATCTGCAGTTAATTCAAATTTTCCTAGGGAATCTTACTCGGCTTCAGGAAGAATAGATAAAAGATTTAAAAACTTTAAAGCTGGATTTAATATGAGTTTTAATTATAGTGACTTTAATAATATAATCAATGGTAATCCAACAACTTCTATCAATTTTACTCAAAATTATAAAGCAAGTCTTGCAACTAATTTTAGAGATAAGCCAAATATTGAAATAGGATATAGCTATAATAAAAGAGAGTATGATACTGGTAATTCAATAAATTATTTTTTTACTGATTCACCATACGCCAGAGTCGATGCTTATTTTGGAAAAGGGTTTGTATTTACTGCAGACTATACTTACAATTATTATAGAAATGATGAAGTAACTTTAAATAAATACAGGTTTTTAGAAGCAGATTTATCTTATAACAAAGAAGGTTCTAAATGGGAATTTGGATTAGGTGTAAATAATTTATTTAATGACACATCAGTTAATAGAGATAGTTTTAACCAGCTTTATAGCCAAACCAGATCTTACGTTGTTCAACCAAGATATACTGTCTTTAGATTAAAGTATGATTTGTCTTCATATGGTGGTGGAAAAAGTGGTGGTGTAAAAAGTGTTGGCGGAAAAAAACGTTAATATTTATTTAGCATTTAATTTTTTATATATTTAAAGGCCATTATATTTACCATTAATATAAATTTCTTTATTTGAACTTCAAAGTAGTATTATTTTTTTTAATATTTCCATTTTTTTGTTGGTGTCAATCTGGATTTGAATCCATATTATTGGCTGCTGAAAGTGATTCAAAAAAAATATTTCAAGGCTATATGTCTCCTCTTATGAAAGGAGCTATTTATAGTTCTAATGGAGGTTGGTTTAGCTCTGCTAAAGTTCATAAGAAGTTAGGTGTAGATTTAAGTTTAAGATTAAATGCGTCATTTGTGCCTGCAACTGATCAAGTCTTTTCAATTTCTAATTTAGATTACATTACATCAAAAGCTACTGACTTACCTACCATTATAGGAGACAATAGACAAGAAGACTTATTAATCACTATACCTTCAGATGGAATTTTGCCAGAAATGAAGACAACTATTAAGGCACCCAAAGGAATAAAGAGCAAATTACCTCTTGGAGCCGTTCCTGCGCCAGTTTTACAATTAGCAGTAGGAATTCCGTTTGATACTGAAGTAATCATAAGATATAGCCCAGAATATCACAGAAAAGGAATAGACATGTCGTTAAAAGGCATAGGGGTTAAGCATAATCTATTACAATATTTTGGCCCTATTGACAGGTTCCCGTTAAATGTTTCGGCTTTAGCTTCATTTTCTAAAATGAAAATAAATTATGATATTCAATCTTTTAGTTCTATTAATGGATCTGGACAAGTAGCTCAATTTAGTCTTAATAATTATAATTTGTTGTTGCTTGCTTCTTTAGATATTTTGGTTGTTAACTTTTATGCTGGCTTTGGATTAAGTGGAGGAAATTCTTCATTTAAGATGCTGGGTCAATATGATTTAGAATATCGGACTGAATCAAATATTCCATTGACTAGATCTTTAAATGATCCAATTGATATGAATTTTAATGTTTCAGGATATCAAACTACTATTGGAGCTAAATTTAAATTTTTAATTTTTAGCGCTTTTGCAGATTTTACTTTCCAAGAGTATAATACTCTTTCTGCTGGGATATCCGTAAATTTTAGATAATTTTTTTCAAATAAATAATAAATAAT
>JAQCFO010000046.1 GCA_027619415.1 Bacteroidota bacterium | reverse complement strand
TAAAGATTGATATAAACATAATTATCAAAATGAGTAATCCTACGACGATTAATTTTTTCGCCTCGCATATGATTTATCACTGCTTTATTCAATAGTGTTTCACGCTTATATTTTTCCCCAGAACTCTTACCGGGATAAAATTCGCTTGCGAATTTTAAAATATCTTCTTTGTTCTTATAATCATCGGGATTAAGACTAGAGAATTCTTGATGAATACTATTCATTAGATTTTCATAAGATTCACGAGGAATATATAAACCGCTACATATTGAAATCAATTGATCCAAGACGGTAACTAGACGGTAACCTATTAATCGTTATATATTTATATCAATCTTTACCTTCTGAATCAGGTAGATAAACAATCATATATATACATAGTCGGGACATCACACCACCGAGCGAGCCCGCCATTTCCGTATACTAATATATCTGTTTGTATATCTAATGAATTTATAAGATTACTTAAATTTGCAGTGCAATTTTCATATTCATCTTTATAATATAACAATTTTTCTTCTATTAATCCTTCATAATATAAAATATATATTGTATATGATATATTGATTAGTATAAACAGATTTAAGTAATATATTTTTGATTGTAAAAATCTTATTAATCTTTCATTTTCAAGAGATAATACATATATATTATTCCCTGTATTTTCTTCTTTTACTTGAACAATATGATTTATCTCATTCATATTTTTATATTCTTCTATATCCTGTCTACAACTTGGACAGGATATTTTCTTTGTTTTAAACCACTCATGTAAACACTTTTGGCAAAATTCATGATTACAATTTGTAATACATTTATTTTCAATATCTATTTCTTCCATACATATTGAACACGTAAAATTATCATCAATGTTAATCTCTATATCTATCACTTTTAGAGTTAGTGAATCACTTAATTCCATTATATAAAACAAAAATAAAAAAATTAATCAGCATCACTAATCTCGAAATCAAATTTTTTAATTGTTATGAACAATTTTTTATTCTTTTTTATCATATGTTCATAAATTTGATTTCATAGAGATTGGTTTTATCTTTTAAAAAAACATACAACGGGATTAGTCATAACATCTTGACTTATTATCTGGGTATTTTTAAGATATTAATATCCTTGTCTTTCAGAGAGTTATGTCGTCAAAGAACATTCATTTCACACCAGAGTTCCTCGAAGCTTGTCAGCGGTTATGGTCGGATGGGCGCGACAATTCATCACGTTTCCAAGATGGTCAATACCCAGATTTCAAGTCTTTCTTTTCAAACATCCGGCAACCATCCAAAACGGCGAAAGAAGAACCATCCTATGAAGATATGGAGAAGGTTCCTTTCAGGGGAGATAAATGCCATGCGCGGATAGAGAAGTATGGTTATGCCCTACAGTGTCGACAGTCACCCAACGGCGATGGGTGCCTGTGTAAGACACATCAGAAAATTATTGATAATCTACCTGAAGGCGCAACAGATCTTCGGTATGGTTGGTTCAACCAACCACGACCAGAAAAAGACTTCTACAAAGGTGAAACAATCAAATGGGGGCCAAAAAAGAATAGGGAGAACAAATCACCAAAAAATAACAACAACACTTCTAAAATGAAAGTATCGGAGATGCGCGATTTTCTCTCAAGTCGCGTTCCTACCGAAGATTTCAGGCATCTCAAGAAAAAAGAACTATTTGATCTTTATACTTCTGTTAAAAACAAAGAAATTTCATCACCTTCCAGTTCATCGGATAGTTCACCTAAATCAACGCAACCGACCTCTCCTGAAACAACTCTTAATGATTCACAACTCGCCACACAACAAGAAGTAGAGGATGATGGAACAGGGACGGGTCTTCATCTATCACCTCGCCCGCCAAAGACTGTTTCTGAATACAAAACCCTGTTTGATGGGTTGGGAATTGATTATTCATCTATTAGGGGTCTGAGGGGGTTCAAACAGGCGCATCAAGATTTTATCAAATCAAAAGAAGAAGAAGAACAAACACAACCGATGAGTGATGATGATGATGATGATGATGACCTTCAAGAAGATAAATCTTCTTATCAGGAAATGGATTTCGAAGGTGTTTCTTATCTCGAAGACGAGGATTCGGGGAAAATCTACAACCTGAAACACCAACATGTTGGTCGATGGAATGAAGACGTTGATGATATTATATGGGTTTCAGATGTGTTCAAACAAACCCACGAGTATTCCCGTCAATAAATATTATATCAGCTTTGCATTATTATTTTTTATCGCATTTTTTATCGCATTTTAATGAATCCTTTATTTTACGATATTTTTTTACATTATTGTTCATAAATTTGATTTTATGAATAATATTATTCATTAATTAACAAACGATTTGAAACACTCCTCAAACTATTTGAAACACTCATCAACCGTTCACAAACAACATCTCATCATGCCTTGCTCCATCTGCTTTGAATCTTCACACAACAAGCGCACTTGTCCGTCACGACACAAAGTCAATGTAGTTGAGGATTTGTCGCCTGTTCGCGTTGTTAGCGAGAGCGACATCGCTACTCCGGTGGAGATCCGCGTCGCGAAAGAACTCTCCAAGATTCTAGGCAAGCGCATATGCTCTGCGTGCGGAAAATGCGGGCACAACAGGCGCACCTGTCTGCAAAAGACGCCTCTGAAGACTGGTCGCAAGTGCTCCGAGTGTGGCGATTGCGGGCACAACAAGCGCACCTGTCTGTTGACGGTGAAGGTGAAACATACTAAATGTTCTGTCTGCGATGAGGTGGGACACAATGCACGCACCTGTAACATGAAGTGTAGACCTTGCGCCGACCAAGTCGCGCGCTCATATTGTTTCGCCGGGATGACCGCCGAGCAGGCCGTGAAGATGACCAAGATACTCGAGTGCGAGAGCATCTATGGTGAGACCGAAGAATATCCACAATTCGTGGAATCTCCACCAGCTCAGCGCGAGACCGAGCAGTTGACACTTGCGAATGGCGATTCAATCAATCTAGATTTAGGAGAAGCGCCTGCACTAGTAGTAGAATAACAGTGAAAGACAAAAAAATATCCATCCACTCAATAAAAAACAAAAAAAAATAAAAAAATTTTTTATGAATCAGATATTTAAAAAATAGGTTATATATGTATTTATATTAATGAACGAAACACTTCAGAAATGGTCTGATGAATTTAATATTCATAACCCTGAATCAGAACCGCTACTTTTTTTGTTATTAAAAGATTACTATGAATGTTTTAACAGTCATAAATCAAATCATATACTCGATGAACAGAATAGGTTACTAATTGATGAACGAGTCGCGGAAAAGTCGTCAATTTTGCAGAATAAAATAGAGATAAAAATTCAAGAATTATCCGATTTAACAGATGAATTTAAACATGTTAATATCACTTGTAACAAATTACATGATGAATTAAATTCATTAAAAGAAAATAAGAATTCAGAAATAGAAAAAGCAGTAAATCAATCTGTTTCAGCGAATGCTTCAGCGAATGCGGAATTCATCCAGCATTTGAAAGAACAAATAGATTCATTAAAAGAAGAAATAGATTCATTAAAAGAAGAAAGAAATATAATTTTATCAGATTTTGTTAAGGATAACACTTGTAGTTCTTATGAATCGGGTGTAATAGGTGAGACTGAGATGTTAATTATCCTTCAATCCGGTCCATGGGATGAAGTAATCGCAACGAATAAAAAAGATCATAGTGGAGATTTTATGATAAGATACAAAGGTAATAAATATATAATAGATGTTAAGAACTATTCTGATAATGTACCAGGAAATGAAGTAAGAAAGTTAGCGAAAGACATTGACACTAACTCTTGTGACGGAGGAGCTATCATTTCACTGAAATCCGGTATTTATAATCCGAATACTAACATGATAACCAAAGATAATATTCATCATATTACAGTATCGGGTAAGAAAACTCTTCTGTTATCAAATGCTTCTTCACTGAATAAGGATTTTATAAATTCAATATTGTTATCTTTATATTGTGAAACAACTTCTGAAAATAATACAATGGTAACAGAGAATTGTAAGAGGGAAATAGTAATTTCCATAAAAAAAATGGAGCGTGAACTAGATTCTGAAAAGAAGAGTTTTCAGCAAAAGATTACTAGAAAACAAAATGATTTGGATAATTTGAAAAATACTTTGAAAGAAATAATTAACGGTTTTGATGAATTATCGGACGACGATTCACCAAAACCACAATCAAAATCAAAAGTAACAGCGAAAGGAATGCGAAAGAAATTATTGGAAAATGGTTACAATGAGGAGTCAAAGTTAAAAGGTAATGAATTAAAATCAAAATATAATGAGTTAATCCATGACTAAATCACCCCATATACTCTTGATAAGTATATTATCAGTTAAAATATATTTTTCCTCTGTTAGATGTCTCTTAATATACATGTGTGATACATCTATTTGATATTTTTCTTTTAAATTTTTACTGACGGCCCTATCACTTGATAGGATATCGCAATCTCCAGTTATTGTATTTAATATTATAAATTTAAATTTTTTGTTTATTTCTTTTATATCCATTGTGTCTCCAATGATATGATTCATAATAATATTTTTAAATGATAAAACAGTGATATTTTAATGAATTTAGGCTTAGTTTTGTCTTAATTACTCTCGAAAATGTAACAAAATCATTAATTAATAATGATTTTATTATTTTTTACGCCTTGTTAGCGTAATAATCAATAAATTTTTTTTGAGAAGTGGTTAATTTGTAACAGATTATTAACCGATAATGTGTAACAGATGGTCGTCAGAATTATATCGCGATTAACAGGTTACCGTCTAGTTACCGTCTTTGATCTAATTATCAAAATACAACAAGTAACAAAATGTAACAGAGAAAAACCCCATTTAAAAATCGCGAAAATTAAACAAAATGCAAGAAATAATGA
>JAQCFO010000045.1 GCA_027619415.1 Bacteroidota bacterium | reverse complement strand
ATATTTTATAGATTTTTTCATACATTAAAACTCCTTTTATTTAATGAATGCATAGAAATCTTTATAATATTGAATTTCCAGATGGCATAACATCTATTTATGTTAATGGAAAATATTATAATAAAGAAGAGTTCATTAATGCAAAAAAAAGATCTAGGTTAAGAAATGCAAAAGGTAGATTTGTAAAAGTCTAAGATAATCTCAATAGTAATTTTAATAGACTTTCATACATTTATAATATTGTTTTATTTACAAATTTGCTTTAAGCCAAGCCATCCTTCTATCAATCCAATCTTTTAAATGCTCTACTTCTTCATGATGAGTATCAAAATATACTGGATTTGGCCATACATATTGACCTAATATTGGCCAAATTTCAAAGTTTTTCTTTTGAGATTTTTCTAAGTATTTTTCAAATGAGTCTATTTTGGAAAATAGTTCACTCATATTACTTTCGTAATAACCGAATCTATCTACAATTAGATTATGGAAGTATGGATCCTTGAAAAGAAATTTATACCACAAATTGTCTTTTACCCAAAAACCTTCAGGATTTGTAGGATCAGCGTAATCTATATTTCCATAAGCTAGATCAAAATCCCATAGCGGGCCCATCTTAATTTTTTCGCCAGGAACGTAATTAAAGTATATACTTGAATAATGTTTTGAATCCACGTTCTTAGAAATCTCACTTATTAAAAACCAATCTACAAAACTAGGTAGATCTATAAATGTCTTATAATCTGTAAAATTACCTTCATTGATTAGTTTTAAAGCAGATTCGAAGGCAATAACATGATCTTTGATTAAATTAAACTTATCGGAATCAACTTCCAAGCTAGGCTCTTTAATATTAAAGAGATTCTCAGGATATTGTTCCCACATTGATGTTTTAAAAATAACATCTTCTTCATCAACTCTATTATCTTGATCTATTTCAATAAGGTAGCCATCATCTCCAATGTTAACTCGGTTTTTTGACTCCTCAACCTTTTGACCAATTAAATACGTTCCTGCATGCACATTGTTTATAAAAACTTCAGTGTATTCAGCTCTTGGAACGTAGTCAAATCGACTAATCTTACCCATTTCACGAGTTATCTTGTTTCTTATCATTGATTTATCAGATAGTTCAGCTAATAACACCCATTTTTTATCTTCTGGTATATTTAAAACTTCTGTTTTGTCACCAAACTTTATCTGATAGGGTTTTTTTCCCCAAATACCACCTTGCCACCAAGTTGAATTTCCACGACCTTTAATTTTCATTTCAGTTTCATCAAGATCTGAATAGTCTTCACCACCTAAAATTGAAACAGTTCCATTAACATATTCTTCTTTAGAATCTATAGAAATTCCATCAGTATTTATATACAACAATGGCAATCCTGTAAATTGTTTTGGATTGTAAAATTCAGCTCTAAGTGATTTGGCCATATCAACAGTTATTTCAACTGGATTTTTGAATGACAATAAATCCCCAGACCATTTCAAAAATAACCATCCATCTTCTGGAATGGCAGTAAGTTCTACAACAGTTCCACTAATATAATCGTTGGAAAAACCTAGTTTAATAATTTTTTCTTCAACCCTTCCTTGGCCTTCAATTTCAATATTAAGAGAATATTTTTTTTGTTTAAAAATAGCAGTGATTTTTTTTGGACCGTTGATAGTGATTTCTTTTTTGTTTTCAGTGCCGGTTAGATCCCCTTTCCATTCTTGAAAATCCCATCCAATTGCAGGTTTGGCTGAAAGTTCAATTATAGTCCCAATATTGTAATCTGTTGAAATACCAGATTTAATGATTTTCTTATCTACTTCGCCTTCGCCTTCTATAACTATTTCTAAAGCATATGTTTTTTTTGTAAAAAGTGCCGTTACCGATTTGTCAGAATCCATAACAAAACTTGTTGAAGTGTTTGATCCAGACAAGCCAGAGCCAGTCCATGAAAAAAAGTTGTAATTAGCAGATGGTATAGCGTTTAGAGTAACGGTTTCTCCTTCTTCAAATTGATTTCCAGAAGAACTTATCGTACCGCCATCAATAGGGTTTAATGAAGTAGTGAGAGTGTATAATACGGGGTCTTTTGAACAGGAAATTGTAATTAAAACGAGAAAATAAGAAAGAATTTTTTTCATTAAAAATATTTGAATTGGAAATCTAATTTACAAATATAAAAAATATCATGTCTTTGTTTACCTTTATTTAATACTACTAAATTTGTTGTAAATTACTTTAATGAAGAAATTTTTGTTTATCTCGTTAGTTTTATTTTCTTGTTCTATTACAAACAAATCTTCAGATGGGTTGGAAACAATTAAACCTATAATTTTTATAGACGGAATAAACTCTTCAAAAAAACAAATGGAATCTTTAAACAAAAACGACATCGAAAGTGTTTCAGTATTTAAGGATTCGATAGCTATTGCAATTTATGGTTTAAAAGCAAAAGGCGGGGTAATTCTAATAAAGACCAAGTCAATAAATAACTGATTTTATTACTAATAACTTATTTTTTTAAACAATCAAGAATCAATGAAATAATATAGATTAGTAAACCATAAATCGTGCAAATCAAGGCTACACGCAGTCCTTTTGCAAATACTGCTGGAGAAGCATCACCAACTTCTTGAATTATTATAAATGCTGAGTATATCCCCATAAATGCACCTAACACTCCTACTGAAAGCGATAATTTTCCTAATAATTTTAATGAAATTTAATCATTTATAAAATAGGAAAAAATTTAAATTATCTATTGTCATATTACCAAAGTTTTGATGGGTATATTTTTTGTTTTCTTAAAAGTTCAATTTCTTTCTGAACTATTTTTTTATCTTCTTTATACGTAACTCCAAACCATTTTGCAGTTGAATTCAACACTTTTACTGAAGCTTTTTTAGATTTTATCATTTCACTAACTATTAATGTAATAAAGAATTCAGCTTTTAAATTATTTTTATTTTTTACATAAAATTCTTTAAAAAGTGCATTTCCAAATTCAAAACATTTTGGAGTAAATCCCCAAAAATTCATAGACACTACTGTATCTCCAGATATTGAAATAAAATTCCCATCTTCATCTTTTCGAAAAAAATTTCCGTTTACTTTTTCTATGTGAGTAAACTCTGTTAATTCAGTTAAATAGCCATCCCTATTAACTTGACATTCTCCTCTTGAAACAAAACCATGGTCCGAAACTGTATTTTTTAACAAATAAGCCATGGTACTAAAATCATACGAATCTTTGTTTGTTTCTCTTAATTTTTTAGCCATCATTTCGAAAGCTTCTTTTCCATAAAAATCATCAGCATTAATAATAGCGAAATTTTCATTTACGACATCTTTTGCCGTCATCATTGCATGTCCAGTTCCCCAAGGTTTTGTTCTTTTTGAATTTTGATATTCATTTGGAATATCATCAATTTCTTGAAAAACATACGCGACTTCTGCTTTTCCAATAAATTTTTTATTAAAATTTTCTTTAAATTCATTTTCGAAACTTTTTCTAATAATAAATACAATTTTTCCAAACCCAGCTTGCAAGGCATCGTATATTGAAAAATCCATAATAGTGGATCCTTCAGATGTAAATACATCTAACTGTTTTAGACCTCCATAGCGGCTACCTTTCCCGGCAGCTAATATTAATAGTGTAGGTTTTATATCACTAATTGCTTGCATATTTTTTATAGGATTTGTCATTTTAAAAAATTCCTTTTGATATTTTAACTTTAGAAACATCAATTGCACCTGCGTTTAGAATTGATTTCATGATTTTTTTTTCATTTTTAATATTTGAAACAACAACAATTGATCCTCCACAGCCAGATCCAATAATCTTTGATCCATATGCTCCAGCTAAATTTGCTGCATCAATCATTTTATCAATTACAGGAACAGTAATCTTAAGTTTATTTTTCAAAATACTGTGGTGTGAATTCATTAACTCTCCCAATAGCCTAATGTTTGTTTTTGAATTTTCTATTTCTTTTAAAGCTTTTAAAGTAATATGATGATTTTCTACTGCAGCTTTAAAATAAGTAAATGATTCATTATCTAATAATCCAGAATAACTTTCAACTTCTTCGTTTGTACATTTTAAAATATCAAATTTTGAATTTATCTTTTGAACTTTTCTTATAGCACCAATAGCCTTATATTTCAATTCTTTCAATACTCCATCTGTATTTTTTTCGATTCCAGAATTTGCAATTATAAAACTATCAAATCCAATATCAATCACTTTATATGAAAACCTAGAGCCTGTTTCTAAAAATATTGTATTACCTAAAGCAATGGAATATTGATCCATTTTACCTCCAGATCCTCCTTGTTCAATTACTTCTGATTTGTATGCTATTTCAGCGATCAATTCATTATTGACAGTTCTATTAATTCCAAAAGCTTTAATAAAAAAATTAACTAAACAAACTGTTAAGGCAGATGAGCTAGAAATACCTGCATTTATATAAATATCACTATGTATATTTATATCCATACCCAAATTAATATAACAACCAAAAGCTCGTAATGTTTTAATTACGGCTCTTATATGGTCTCCTTTTTTTATAACTTTTAAATCTTCATTAATATTAATACTTATTATTTTTTTTAAATCATTTAAATTAAAGTGTAATAAAAAATCAGAATTAAACTCTCCTTCTATTGTCATGTATTTATTTATAGCGCATGCAATTACGGGAAGTCCTAAATAATCTTGATGATCTCCAAAGAGACAAATTCTAGCTGGAGCTTTTGCAATAATTTTATTTTTCAATTCCATTCTTATTTAAGTCAACAAAAATAACTTTGTATTTTTATCATCAATTTAAGATTTAAATATTCGTGAAACAAAGAATAAAAGATGTTTCCACTTATATCAGTTTAATTAGGCAAAGGTTACAAACAGTCCTCAAAACTAGTATTTGCAAACGACCTGATTGTTAAGTTAATTGTTATATTTATTATTATGAAAAAGTTAATCCTATTATTACTTTTTATTCCACTTATTTCATTTTCACAAGCTTTAGAGAAACATCAAAT
>JAQCFO010000044.1 GCA_027619415.1 Bacteroidota bacterium | reverse complement strand
ATTATAAAATATAATCATGATCGTAAAAGATGCAAACAATAACGAATTGAAAGACGGGGATACGGTAAAACTTGTTAAGGATTTAAAATTAAAAGGAACCTCCACTACTCTAAAAAGGGGAACAATAGTAAAAAATATTAGACTTACAGACATTGAAAATGAAATTGATTGTAGAGTAAACAAAATGAGTATTGTGCTTAAAACAGAATTTGTAAAAAAATAATACTAATTGACATGAAAAAAATAATCCTCACATTAATTTCTATAATATTATTATATTCTTGTTCTAATAACCCATTGAAACCTAGAATTGCCATAGCTGGTCTAGCTATTGAGTCTAGTACATTCTCACCTGCTTTTACTAATGAAGAAGGTTTTAAATCTAGAGTTGGAGAAGATGTTTTTTCATATTATCCGTTTTTACAAAAAGACTCTATAAATAGAGCTCGTGCTCAGTGGATTCCTACTTTAAGAGGTCATGCTCTTCCAGGCGGAATAGTGACTAGAGAAGCTTATGAAGCCTTAGTTCAAAAAACGTTGAAGATGTTAGAAGAAAATTTACCTTACGACGGTTTGTTTTTTGATATTCATGGAGCCATGAGCGTTGTGGGACTTGATGATCCTGAAGGTGATTTTATAAAAAGAATTAGAGGTGTTGTGGGCTATAGCACCTTAATTTCAACTTCCATGGACCTACATGGTAATGTGTCCTATGACTTAACAAAAGAAACAGATTTAATCACTTGTTATCGAATGGCTCCTCATGAAGATGCCATAGAATCCAAAAAAAGAGCAGTTGAAAACTTACTTGAAAGACTAGAAAACGGAAAGGGAAAACCACTTTATAAAGCTAGAATTGAAGTCCCTATACTATTGCCTGGCGAAAAAACTAGTACCAGAATTGAACCTGGTAAAAGTCTTTATGAAAAAGTTGAGCCTACTTCCAAAAACAAGGGGGTTATTGACGCAGCAATATGGATTGGGTATGCTTGGGCAGATGAACCTAGGAATCATGGAGTTGTGGTTGTTACAGGTGATGATAAAGAATCCGTTAATAAATCTGCTGAATACTTAGCCAGAAGCTTCTGGGAAGTTAGAAATCAATTTGAATTTGTTGCTCCCGTTGGTACTTTAAAAGAAAGTTTGGACTTAGCTATAAACAGTGAGACAAAGCCTTTTATCATAAGTGATATGGGAGATAATCCCACTGCAGGAGGTGCTGGTGATGTAACATGGACACTAAATGAGTTGTTAAAAAGAAATGAATTTAAAAATCCTGATGGGCCTTCTTTAATATATGCTTCTATTCCTGGACCAAAACTAATAGAAAAAGCAGTTAATCTTAAAGTCGGTTCTTACATTGAAGCTCTTGTGGGAGCTGAAGTTGACAACCGCTATGCTGATCCAATAAATTTAAAAGGAATCATACAATCAATAAAATATGGCGATAAACATGCTGAAACAGAGATAGTTGTTAAAACAGGAAGTATTTCAGTAATAGTTACAAAAAAAAGAAAGCCATATCATTATGAAAAAGATTTCACAGATCTAAATCTAAACCCACGTGAGTCTGATATTCTCATTGTAAAAATAGGATACTTGGTTCCTGAGCTATATGACATTAATAAAGGGTGGATTATGGCACTAACTCCAGGAGGAGTTGATCAAGATCTTAGTAGACTAGGTTATAAAAGAATCAAAAGACCTATGTTTCCACTTGATAATTTTATTAAAGAGCCTGATTTAAGTTCTCAACTAGTCCCAACTTCTCAATGATTTTATTTTTTAGATAAAACAGAAAATAAAAATTCCTGTGTGGTGTTAAAAGGAGTTGGATGATTCGAAAGCTGATGGTTCAATAAAGTAAAGTGTTTATCAAAAACATCCCTTACAGATTTTTCATTATATCTAGAGACTTCAAGTCCACTACATTTTAAAGGGCCATCGATTGAGAATGTTCCTAAAACAATTTTACCATTGTTATTTAATGAGGAATTAGCTAAATCTACATAGTTACTTATTTGGATTGGGTCCTTTAAAAAATGAAATGCAGCTCTATCGTGCCATAAATCATACTTTTTTTTAGGTTTAAAATCATTAATATCAGATACAATCCAGTTAATCATGCTGGACTTTAACCCTAATCTATTTTGTGCTTTTTCTATAGATTTTTTAGAAATATCTAAAACATCAATATTTTTAAAACCTAAATCCAGTAAATTATCTACTAGCCTACTCTCTCCAGCACCAATGTCAATAATTTTAGAATTTAAATTTAAATTCAAAGATTTTATGTGTTCTAAGGAAATATTTGGAACTTTTTGATACCAACTTACCTCATTTTCATTCTTTTTATTATACACGTTTTCCCAATGAAGTTCCATTTTATTTTCCATAATTTTTAAAATTATGAATAAAAAAACAGATATATCGCATAATTTAACCTAAATTCGCTGGAAATTTAATAAATAATATAATATGAAAAATGGAATTGTAAAATTCTTCAACGGATCAAAAGGTTATGGTTTTATCAAAGAAGACGGTATTGAAAAAGATCATTTTGTTCACGTTTCAGGGCTAATTGACAGAATCGATGAAAACGATAAAGTTGAGTTTGAACTAGAAGAAGGTCCAAAAGGATTAAGTGCTATCAACGTTAAGAAAATAGACTAATTTTTTTAAGAAGCACCGGTTTAGTTATTTAACTCAAGAGATTTAAATAGCAAAAAATTATACGACTATTTCTGTTAAAAGAAATAGTCGTTTTTTTTATGACTAATTTGTTTCAATCTTTTTGGTTACCAAATAAATTCCTACAAAAATCAAAAGCATTCCAAAAACATTTACTAAAGTCAAAGTATCACTTTTTGTACCAACGGCATAAACAATCCCTACTATAGGCTGTAAATAAATAAATGAACTTACGGATGAGGCTGTTAAGTTTTTTAAGGCATATGCATTTAATAAATAAGTAAAGAAAGTAGTTCCAATAACTACATACACAATTGGAAGAATAGCATCATAAAAAGGAAGTGTTGTGAAATTAATATTGGCAAAATCATTATAAGTTATAGGGAGATTTATTATAAAACCTAAAGTAAATAGCCATTTTAAAAGAGTAATAATATCATATTTCGCAATCATTGGCTTGATTAAAACTAAGTACAACCCATAAGAAGCAGAATTTAAAATGAATAAAGAATTTCCTAATGGAATGTTTGGAGCATTCATTCCAGATTTTGCTGTGTAAAGAATCAAAACTAAAGCTCCAATAAAACCAGCTATAATTCCAACAGCTTTCATTACTCTAATCTTTTCTTTTAAAATTAAAGCTGAAAAAATAAAAACTAAAATTGGAGCAAGAGTAATTAAAACCGAACTATTCACAGGTGTTGATAATTCTAATCCTTCAAAAAAAGCGAGCATGTTTATAACCATTCCAAGAAAAGAACATAAAACTAGCCTAGGCCAGTCATTTTTTTCAATTGATTTTCCTTTAAAAAACAGACTTAAAGTCCAAAACAATAATGAAGCGCCTAATACTCTTAAAAGAATAAAACCAAAAGGCTCTATATAAGTAGGCATAACATTTTTGGCAATAGTATGATTAAAACCATATATAAGTGTTGCTCCAAATGCAGCTAAAAAACCTAAATTTCTTTTATTCAAATTTTGTTAATTTTGAATTATTAAATTCAATTAAAATTAATCTAATTAACACACAATCTTCTTTATTCATGAAAAAAATATTTTTATTAGCCACTCCCCTGTTACTACTGTTTATATCATGTCAAAAAACTGACTATGAGACGGTTGTAAAAGATGATGATTTTAGATCTACTATAAGTTCTGGAAATTTTGTAGAGCTAAGTAACGGCTACACCTATTATGAGTTAGCGAATGACAACAAAGAAAAGACGTTAGTATTTATACATGGATTCTCTGTTCCTTCTTACATATGGGATGAAACTTTTAATGCTGCTAAAAACAAAGGATTTAGAGTAATTAGGTTAGATTTATTTGGAAGAGGATATTCAGATAACCCAAATACTGACTATACAGATGGTTTATTCGCTAATCAGGTCATCGAACTATTAAATCATTTAGAAATCAATAAAGCTACATTCTTAGGCCTTTCTAACGGAGGAAGGGTTATTTCTAAATTAGCTTATTTAAAACCAAACTTAGTTGAGAAGTTAATTTATGTTTCAGCATCGAGTTTTTATAATAGTTCAAACACATCTGACAAAAATGTTTCTAAAAAAGAAATTCAAGATTTTATAATCACAAATTACCCAACCATATCAAAGGGTCAATTGAATGATTTTAAATATCCTGAAAACTATCCAAACTGGGAAGGTAGGTACGAAGAACTTTTAAAATATAAAGGTTTTGCAAGAGCCTTAATTTCTACAAGAAAAAATCATGTTAATCTAAATAAGGAAAATTTATTAATTACTGAAATTGATCTACCCGTATATACTGTTTGGGGTGACAGCGATTCTGCTGTAGTTTACAATGATTTTAAAGAAAATCTAAACAAAGTTCTACCAAATAGATTTGAATATTTTGTTCCTAAATCAGGACATCTTCCAAACATAGAAAACAAAGAAAATTTTGAAAACTACCTTTTTAATACAGTTTTAAAGGAAATTAAATAAATAACTTATTGGAGGGCATAAATATTACGTAGAAAAAGTTTGAAGAGGTTAGAAAATTAGTAATTATAAAGTGATGTGGATATCTTTTTTAAAAGAACTTATTATAGGAGAAGCTGTTATTTATTATTTTTTTACTTTTTGATCTTCATCACTAAATAAGGAAGGTTCATTTCTTTTTATTAAATATCCGTTTTTCCTTACATGATCTGGAAAATTATATTCATGAATGTAAATTCCTAATTCACTTTCCAACCAATCGGCTATTAAATGTCTATGACAAAATTTAGTTTTCCCACATTGACACATGATAATAGGCTCGTGACCGCCGGTTAAAGAATTCAAATGTTTTAATACATTTTTTGGATCTAATTCATTTAACTGCTCTTTATAGGCAACAATAAAACTGTCCTCATTAATTGTTTTGTTTTCAAGTTTTTCAAGTATTTTCCAATTAGGCGCTAAAGCTTTGTATTCAAATCTTACTTGATCAAAATTCGAAGGATAAAGAGAGATAGAAACTACTCCTTCTAAATCGTGTTTATTTAATATTTTAAAATTTGATGTTTTGATAAA
>JAQCFO010000043.1 GCA_027619415.1 Bacteroidota bacterium | reverse complement strand
ATTTTCACCTTCTTTAACATGTAGTCTTCTTAAAAGTTCTTTATCTTTTTTTAATGTTTCTTTTTGAGCTAATTCATTATTAGTAATATCAACCCAATCAATTTCTTTAATATTTTCTTTTTTATATAAATTGATTTCTGATCTACAAATTTTACAAGAGTTATTAAAATATACTTTCATAAATTTTTCAAATAAACTTATATACTTAATGATAATTTGTACATGCGTGAAATACACCAGTTGAAAATTACTAAAAATTAATTATGTAAACTCTGTGAGTAATTTTTTTGAAAAATCAGACTTATCCAGAAAAGACGCTGAAAATATTGTTTCAGATACTCTTAAAAATTGCGATGACGGAGAATTATATTTTGAGGACTCTAAATCTGAAACAATTTTATTAGATGATAATAAGATTAAAAGCTCAAATTATAGTTCTGATTTAGGTTTTGGTTTTAGAGCTGTTTCAAAAGAGGTTATTGCATATTCTCATTCTAATGAAATCTCAAAAGAATCATTAAAAAAATCATCAGAAAACTTAAGATCAACTCTAAAATCAATTAAAGGAACTTATAATCACTCAATTCCTAAATCTAATAAAAAATTTTATGAGGGCATTAATCCAATCGATCAAAAATCATTAAATTCTAAACTAGAAATTTTAAATAAAGTAAATGATTATCTCAGGAAGAAAGACTCAATAGTAAAACAAGTC
The DNA here is from genome assembly GCA_027619415.1 of Bacteroidota bacterium. Classification (GTDB taxonomy): domain Bacteria; phylum Bacteroidota; class Bacteroidia; order Flavobacteriales; family Flavobacteriaceae; genus MAG-121220-bin8. The sequence goes on along the minus strand of JAQCFO010000043.1, from coordinate 4,669 downwards.
ACTGCAAGTTTTAGTGGTGAGCAAAAATCTATTGAAATCATAAGATCAGAAGGAGAAGTCTTAACTGATATTAGACCATTAATAAGATTCAATGTCTCTGTTATGCTTGAAAAAAAAGGAAGAAAAGAAACAGGAGTTTATGGAATTGGAGGAAGACAATCCTATGATGAATATCTTAAAGATGATAAGTGGAAAGATGTTTGCGAAGAAGCTTTTAGAATTGCCTTAGTTAATTTAGAAAGTATACCCGCACCTGCCGGCGAAATGAAAGTTGTTCTAGGACCGGGTTGGCCAGCAATATTAATTCATGAAGCAATTGGACACGGACTTGAAGGTGATTTTAATAGAAAAAAAACATCAGCATTCCATAATTTAATGGGTCAAAAAGTTGCAAGTGAAGGAGTTACAATTGTTGATGATGGAACAATTGAAAACAGAAGAGGCAGTCTCAATATTGATGATGAAGGAACACCCACTGAACGAACAGTTTTAATTGAAAATGGAATTTTAAAGAATTTTATGCAGGATAGATTAAATGCAAGATTAATGAAAACTAGATCTACAGGTAGTGGCAGAAGAGAAAATTATAAACATATTGTTTTACCAAGAATGAGAAACACAATGATGTTAAATGGAAAACAAACCCAAGATGAAATGATTAAGTCGGTTAATAAAGGGATTTTTGCAGTCAGTTTTGGTGGAGGACAAGTAGATATCACTTCAGGAAAATTTGTTTTTAATTGTACAGAAGCATATGAAATTAATAATGGTAAAATTGGTTCTTCAATAAAAGGCGCAACATTAATTGGTGATGGACCTTCTATTTTAAAAGAAGTTTCAATGGTTGGAAACGATATGATGTTAGATCCTGGGATTGGAACATGTGGAAAAGCAGGACAAGGAGTCCCTGTGGGTGTGGCGCAGCCATCAATCTTAATTGATAAAATGACAGTTGGTGGAACTAAACTTTAGATAATGGTTAAAGATCAAGAATATCTAAAATCTAAGGCCGAATATTGTTTGAGTCTTGCTAAAAAATTAGGAGCAACAGATGCGAGCGTTACAGTAGCAAATTCAATATCTGAGACAGTCAGTTTTAGAAATAAAATATTAGATGAGTCCAATAGATCTGATAGTTTAGCAATAAGTATTACGACCTATCAAAATAAAAAAAAATCCTCAATTTCCTCATCAAATTTATTAGATGAAAATTTGAAAACTTTAATTGAGAAATGTTTTGAAACAACTAAGATTACACCTAAAGACGAATTTAATTCACTTCCAGATAAAGAATTATTAGCTAAAAAAGTTAAAGATTTAAATCTTTATGATGTTACGCATCTAGAAAATAATAAGAAAATTGAGTATTTAAAAGAACTAGAAGAGCATGCTTCTTTAGAAAAAAAAATTATTAATACCGAGTCTGATTTTACTGAAAATAAATCTAATTTTATTTTAGCAAATAGTGATGGTTTTTGTGAGGGTTACAAAACATCATCTTTTTCTGCATCATGTGTTGCTGTTGCAAAAGATGAAAATAGCATGGAGAGAGATTATGATTACACCAATAAGCGATACTTAAATGAAATTAAAAATCCAAAGGAATTAGGTAAAGTTGCTGCAGAAAATACTATAAAAAAACTCAACTCAAATAAAATAGGAAGTGAAAAAATAAGTATTATTTTTGATAAAAGAATAGCAAAAGGGATATTAAGTGCATTTGCTAATGCCATAACATCAGCAGCAATTGCTAGAGGAACATCATTTCTTAAAGATAAAATTGATCAACAAATATTTGCTAGTTCAATTAATATTTGTGACAAACCAGATGTAATTAAGGGAATTGCCTCACAAAGTTTTGACTCAGAAGGAGTTAAATCAGAAGCACTGAAATTGGTAGAAAAAGGATATTTAAAAGAATATTTAATAGACACTTATAATGGAAAAAAATTGAATCTTAAATCTAATGGAAGAAGCGGAGGAACAACTAATCTTTATTTTGAAAATGGAGAAATTAGTTACAATCAATTATAAAAAATAAATTCGAGAAATCTTTATATTACAGAGACAATAGGGCATGGGAACAATATTGTAACGGGCGATTATTCCGTAGGTGCTACTGGTTTTTTAGTTGAAAATGGTGAATTCAAATACCCAGTAAGCGAAATTACAATATCTGGAAATTTTAATGACATGTTTAAAAATATCACTTTAGCAAATGATTTAAGTTTTGATTACTCCATTAACTCACCAACTATGATGATTGATGGTATGGTTGTGGCTGGAAGATAATTAATTCTCTTTTAATTCATTTTACTCAAAAAATTTTAATCTATATTCCCAATTCCCTGCATTTGAATAAGAAACTTTGAGTATCATTGATGATTTTTTATCAAACCATATATTAAAATTTAACCTTTCATCTTCAGGTAACAACATGTCTTTTGAGGATAATTTAAAGCGTTGTGCTTCATAATCTTTTCCATAAAGATTAATTTTTTCTTTTCCAATAAAAGTTACTATTTGTTCCTTAATACTTCCTGAAATTGGACTTATTTGACTACTGGCTTGTAAAATTTTGTGGCTCCACCAATTTCCAATAACATTTTCTAATGAGGCTTCACCAATGTAAGAAGACCCTTTGATATCATATTTATTTGTTTTTTTGTTATAATTTAGATTAACAAATTTATTTTTTTTATTTTGTATAGTCTTAGATTTGTAAGAAACAAGGTTATCTTTAAGATAGGTTTCTTCTCCATAACCTTTTAATTCAAAAAGAGTTGCTCCCAATAATTTTACTTCAAATTTGAACTGGTTAGTTACAATTGTTTTATCTTTGTCATTTTTAAAAAAATAATAATTATAGCCAATGACTTCACCATTTCTTAAAATTTCTATCTCAATTTTTTTTAGATTATTATAATGACCAATATGAGCCGATGAATTTAATGACCAAAAAATAAAAATAAATGCAAATAAAATTTTTTTCATAAGAAAATTGTATTAATTACTCTGTCTTTAATATAAATTATCATCATAAAATGTTTTTATCTATCAAAAATATCCCAAAAGTTTTTTGGAGTTCTGAAAGTCCTTATAATTTTAAACCAAAATTGATGACATTATTTTTTTTGATATTGGGATTAACTTTATTTGGCATCGGGGAAGGATTATTGATTGTATCAACAGCAGGTAATTCACCATGGTCAGTTTTGGCTCAAGGCATAGCTTTAAATATTAATTTATCGATTGGAATAATTACTTTATTAATAAGTATTGTAGTTTTATTTTTTTGGATTTTTTTGAATCAAAAACCAGGCATAGGAACAATTTTAAATCTTTTAATAATTTCTTTAATGATAGACCTATGTATTACATTTATACCAACTCCAGAAAATTATTTTAATCAATTTTTAGTAGCAATTATTTCTGTTTTAATTGTTGGCATTGGTGGTGGAATTTATCTAGTCTCTAATTTAGGTCCAGGACCTAGAGATGGTTTAATGATTGGTCTTCAAAAAAAAAGCAATTTACCAATTGCAATTATTAGAGCTTTGTTAGAAATTTCTGTAGTTTCAATTGGATGGTATTTAGGTGGAACAGTAGGTGTGGGAACTTTAATTTTTGCGTTTGGGATTGGTCCTTGTGTTGCTTTAGGTTTATCTCTTGTAAATAAAATATTTAATTAAGCGGCGGCACCAGATTTTTGACTTCTCTTTCTTTCATGTGGATCAAGAATTGCTTTTCTTAATCTACAAGAAGTAGGAGTAATTTCTAATGCTTCATCTGAATTCAGAATACTTAATTGCTCAGCTATAGACATTTTACGAACTGGTGTAAGTACAACGTTTTCATCAGTACTTTGAGTCCGCATATTTGTTAATTTTTTTCCTTTCATAACATTTATTATCATATCTCCAGGTTTTGGAGCTAAACCGACAATCATGCCTGGATAAACCGGGTCATTGTGAGTAACAAACATCTCGCCTCTTGCCTGTAGATTAAATATAGCAAATGCAACAGCTTTCCCTTGTTCCATTGAAATTAATGCGCCATTTTTTCTACCTTCCATTTCACCTTCAAAGGGGCCATATGAATGAAATATTCGATTGATTACGCCATTACCCTTAGTAAGTGTTAAAAATCTACTTGTGTAACCCATCAATCCTCTAGTTGGTGCGTGGAAAATTAGTCTTTTTTTATTTTTTCCAGTATCTTTTAAGTCAATTAATTTTCCTTTTCTTCTATTCATCGAGTCGATGACTTTTGATGAATACTCTTCATCTATATCTAAGGTTATTTCTTCAATAGGTTCTAGTTTATTTCCTTTTTCATCATATTCGTATAAAACCTTAGGAGGACTTACGGTCAATTCAAAACCCTCTCTACGCATTTGAATTAATAAAATTTCTAACATTAGTTCACCTCTACCACTTATAACGAAAGAGTCATTACCTTCATTTTCAGAAAAAGATATTCCAACATTATTTTGAGCTTCTTGCACTAGTCGATCTTTAATTTGAGTACTTGTTAATTTTTTACCTTCCGTTCCTGCAAGTGGTGAAGTATTTACGGTAATAGTTATAGACATTGTTGGAGGATCAATAGGAATTGCCGGAATAGGCTCATTAATTTCTAAATCACAAATAGTATCAGCTACATTCGC
>JAQCFO010000019.1 GCA_027619415.1 Bacteroidota bacterium | reverse complement strand
AACATCACCTTGACTTGTAGCTTTTAACGGATACATCTTTAAACTTTCTTGATAATAATTTTCAAATATTTTATTTATTTCTATGCTACTGTTTTTATTCGAATCACAACTTAAAAAAATAAAAGACAGAACTATAAAAGTGAGTATTGAATTGTTCATGATGAAGTATTTTAATTAATCATAAGAAAGGTAATATATATTTTGTTTATTTATTCTTTTACTTCAATCTTCTCTATATTATTTACAATAAATCAAATAAAAAATTTAGCACGTTTATTGTATATTTATATTATTATGAAAAAAATTTACACTCAGATTCTTTTTTTGTTATTTATTGTTCTTGGATATTCCCAGTCATTTGATTACTCTCAGGGTAATTTAAATGCGCAGTTTCAAGCAACTCTTAAAGAAATAAGTATGTTGAAATCTAAAATTCCGTTAGAAATTGATGGTAGCACTTATTTTTATAAAAAACCTCAAAACTCTAATATTATTATTTTAGACGGGAAAATACCAATTAGAATTAAAACAAATTATAATATTTTAAACGAAACTTTTGAAGTAGAAAGTCAAGATGGACTTTTAAACCTTTCCCCTAATAAAATTCATTCCATAAACTTTAAAGATCATTCTTTTGTTGTTTTTGATTCTAAATTTTACGAACTAATCACCAAAAATGATAAATTTTCAATATTAAAATCATATTCCTTAGAAGCTAATGAACAAGATTATCAGCCTGGTATTCAACAAAAACCTAACCTTATATACAAGAAGGTTAGCAGGATATTTATAGAAAGTAATAATAAAATAAGTGAAATAAAAGCATCGAAAAAAGCAATAATTGCGATGTTTGGAAATAGTAATGAAAAAAAAATTAAATCTTTTATTAAAAAAAATAAAATTTCTATTAGAGATTCCAAAATGCTAAAACTTCTATTTGATAGTTTTAAAGATATTTTACCAACTAACTAAACTTTTATTGAGTCTTTAGATAAAATTCTATAACGAATTTTATTTAAAGAAAAACCAAATATATCTGCATATTAATCTGTTTTTTAGTTATATATGTGCCGAGCTATTAATTTAATAATACAAATATTTATTTTTTAAATCAATGGTAGATTATGTAATAAATCGCTAATATAGAGAAATGAAAAAATTACTCATATTATCCCTTTTTTTTTTACAAGAAATAAGTTCTCAAAAAGTTGAAAAAGATTATCCTCTTTCTAAAAAAATAGAAGAAACATCTGGTTTAGAAATAATAGATGATTTATTTGTTACTCATAATGATTCAGGTGGTCAGGCAAGTCTGTATTACCTTTCAAAAGAAGGGAAAATAATAAAGACCAGAGAGATTAAATCTGCAGTTAACAAAGACTGGGAGGATCTGACTAGGGATGAGGAATATATTTATATTTCAGATATGGGGAACAACTTCAATAACAGAAAAGATCTTAAGATATATAAAGTTCCTATTGATGAAAGTAGTGAAGAAAAAACTAAAATAATTTCTTTTAATTACCCTGAACAAGATTCTTTTAAAATAAACAGAAACACTATCTATGATGCGGAAGGATTAATTTCTATTGATGACAAGCTTTTGATATTTACAAAAAACAGGGCTAATAAAATAACCGAACTTTACTTAATACCTAAAGTTCCTGGTAATTATGACGCAAAAAAAATTGGAACATTAAAAGTTAATTCCATTATTACTGGAGCAGATTACAACAAAGATCTTAAACTATTAGCTTTAACTTCAACTATTGATTTTAATGAATATTATTTAATAACAATTAATGACTTTTCTTTAGAATGGAAAAAAAATCATAAAATCAATATGTTTAAAATTCCCATAGGAAAAACTCAAGTAGAAGCTATAAAAATCATAACTAATAAAAGTTTTTGGATTACATCAGAAGATGAAAGTAGTTCTAAGCATGCAAGGCTTATGAAAATCAATTTACAGTTATAATTTTTTTCTTATTTTCATTAAATGAATTTTTTGTTAAACAACTTCATTTTTAAACAGAATGAACATAAAATAATTGCTTTAGAATCATTTGAAGGGTTAAGGAATTTAACAATAACTTCTGTAATAATAATATCTATTTTAATTCTAGGCAGGTATTTAAACAAAGAATCTAAGGTGCTTTTAGCAAAATCAATTTGTGTTTTGGCAATTGTCCTAATTTCATATGATCATTTAATAAATGTTATTAATGGTAATTGGGAAATACACTTAAATCTTCCTCTACATTTATGTTCAATTTCGAATTTAATCACCTGTATTATTCTTTTCATTCCAAAAAACAATAAACTTTTTGAATTTCTTTTTTATTGTGGGTTTATAGGAGGGTTAATGGCAATTATAACACCTCAAATCAATTATTATGATGGGGGATTGTTTATGTATTTCTATTATTATATTAGCCATGGTACTATTATACTTATTCCATTATACATGTTTTACCATCTAGAAATGAAGCTTTCTAAGTATTCATGGTTAAAAACATTTATAATTCTTAATATAATAATGGTTCTTATTATGCCATTAAATTTTATAATTGGCTCAGGGTCTAATTATATGTACTTAGCTGAATCTCCAAAAATCGACAATCCTCTTGTGTTTGGAGACTGGCCTTATTATATAATAAATTGGGAAATAATTGTATTAGTTTTATTTTATTTCACATACTTAATCTTCACTAGAAAAAAAATATAATAATGAGAAAAAGTCCAATAGAGATATTCAGTCAATGGGTTGACGAAGGCAAAGATGATGGTATGGAAAAGAATCACATGAATTCAGTTAAAAACATGTTAGATTTTGTTTTAAAAGACTTAGATGATTTTACATTTATTGATGCCGGATGTGGTACGGGGTGGGTTGTAAGAATGGTTTCAGAAATGAAATCATGTTTTAGTTCAAATGGAGTTGACGGTTCAATAAGAATGATTAAAAAAGCTAGAAGTTTAGATTCTATAAATAAATATGATTGTGCTGATTTGATGAATTGGAAACCGAATTCAAAAAAAGACGTTGTTCATTCAATGGAAGTTCTATATTACTTTGAGAAACCAATTGAAGTATTAAAAAATATTCATAAAAACTGGTTAAATGATAACGGAAGGTTAATAATTGGTGTAGATTTTTATTTTGAAAACAAAACGTCTCATGATTGGCCTAAAAAAACAAATGTTAGCATAATGACTCTTCTAACAACCAAACAATGGGAAAAGGTATTAATTAATTCTGGGTTTAAAAATATTGAAAGCTGGACATATGGAGAAAGTGATAATTGGAATGGCACGTTAATACTTTCAGGGACTAAAAATTAATTTTCTTTTTCTTGATTATTGACCCAGTTCACATAACCATCTTTTAGATCAAATATTTTAAAAAAACCTAATTCTATTAACTTGTCTGAGGTCTTTCTACTTCGATTTCCTGATCTACAGTATACATATAAAGGTTTATTTTTGTCAATAGATTTAAAATAAGAATTAAAAATATTTTCTTGATAAAAATCAATATTAATTGCCCCATTTATATGACCATCGTTATATTCTTCAAATGTTCTTACATCAACCAATAAAATATTTTCTAGTTCAACGTTTTTTTTAAAAGTATCGTAATCTAAAATTTCATATTTATTTTGTTTTGAAATCTGAGAAAAACAAACCAACGGAAAAATAAGTAATATGATTAATTTGTACATGTTCCTTCTAATATATTAAAATTCTCTTTTCTAATTGCAGCAAAACCTCCACTCACATCAACGATTGATTTAAATCCATTTCTTTTAAGCAAAGAAGCTGCTATCATACTTCGATATCCTCCAGCACAATGAATAAAATGCTTCTCCTTTTTATCAATTTGCGTTATATCATCTTTAAAGTCATCTAAAGGAATATTAACGGAATCATTTAAATACCCATTATTTCTTTCTCCTTTTTTTCTCACATCAATTAAACTTATTGAACCTATTACTATTTTCAATTCTTTTGCAGAAATAGATTCAACAGAATCAATTTGATTCTCAGAATTTCTCCAAGTGCCAAATCCACCTTCAAGAAATCCAATACAATTATCAAAACCAACTCTTGATAACCTGATTATAGCTTCTTGTTCTTTATCTTTTTCAGAAATTAACAGAATTTTAGTTTCTATTTTTTTTATTACAGAGCCTACCCAAGGTGCAAAACTTCCATTTAAACCGATAAATATTGATCCTGGCACAAAACCTTGCTTAAATAAATTTTGATCTCTTACATCCAAAATTATTGTATTACCATCTTGCATTAAATTTTTAAATTTATCCAAACTCAATTCTAGTAAACTTTTCTCTAAAACCTTATCAATATCTAAATAACCTTCTTGATTTAATTTTACATTTGAAGGAAAATATAAGGGTGGATTTGGTAAATCAAGTGTCAACTCCTTTATAAAATTCTCTCTATTTAAAGAACCGTTTAAAGCATAATTTATTTTTTTTTGATTCGCTAAAGTATCAACCGTTTCTTTCATCATGTTTTTACCACAAGCAGAACCTGCACCATGCGCAGGATAGATTAAAATGTCTTCTGGTAAAGGTTTTATTCTATTGTTAACTGAGTCAAATAAAATTCCAGCTAATTCTTCTTTAGAAATTTTTTGAGACTTCTGAGCTAGATCAGGTCTACCTACATCACCTAAAAATAAAGTATCTCCTGAAAATAAGCAATATTCCTTATTATTCTCGTCTTTTAGCAAATAACATGTACTTTCTAAAGTGTGACCAGGTGTATGGATTGCAGTGATTGTTATGTTTCCAACTTTGAATTCTTCATTATCCTTAGCTATAAGACACTCAAATTTAGGTTTTGCATTTGGCCCAAATATAATGGGTGCTCCTGTTTTTTTAGAAAGAGTTAAGTGTCCACTAATAAAGTCAGCATGAAAGTGAGTTTCAAATATGTATTTAATTTTTGAATTTGAAGATTCTGCTAATGCTATATACTGCGAGACTTCTCTTAGAGGGTCAATAACAGCTGCCTCTCCATTGCTTTCTATATAATAAGCTCCTTGAAACAAACAACCGGTATAAATTTGCTTAACTATCAAAACATATTTTTTATTACATAAAAATATAAATAATGAATGGTTTTTTATTACTTTAAATTTATATTTTATAATATTAACTTTCTAAAAAATCTAAGTTTAGATAAATGAGTAGCAAAAAATACAAATATGGAATTTGCAATTTAAGTGTAGTTCCTGTTAGAAAAGACCCTTCTAGTATAAGTGAGTTAATAACTCAATTAATGTTTGGAGAACTTTATACAATAACTAAACAAGTTGAAAAGTGGTACTATATTAAAGTAGAGGATGATTCTTATAATGGATGGGTTAATTACACTCAAATAAGAATTATATCTAAAATTGATTTTGATATATTAAATTTAGTAAAACCTAAGTACTCAATAAAAATTATAGATTTCATATATAAAAATTCCGAACCTACTCTAATTTCAATGGGAAGTAAAATAAGTTCATGTCAATATTTAGGTTATACTTATAAAGGGGATTTTTCTGAAGACATTAACAATAAGACTATATTAGAATCAGCAACTAAATTCTTAAACTCTCCCTACTTATGGGGAGGAAAAACTTCATTAGGTGTTGATTGTTCTGGATTCACTCAAATAGTTTACAAAATAAATAACATTAATATATCTAGAGATGCGAGTCTGCAAGCTAGTCAAGGAAGGTTAATAACTGAAAAAGAAATAAAACCTGGGGATTTAGCCTTTTTTGGCGAATCTAACAAAAAGATAACTCATGTAGGAATCATGCTTAACAAAGAGAAAATAATTCATGCATTTGGAAAAGTAAGAATTGATAAAATTAATTCAAAAGGAATAATTAATTTAGTTTCACAAAGAATCTCACATAAATTAATATGTTTTAAAACTTATTGATTTTCTAACTCCTCAATTTTAACGTTCATTAATTTAAACTTTTCGTTATTTCCTACAGTGTAGTAAATGTTTTTAGCTGTTCTCAGTGCTTCTAAATTTTGAGGATCAATTTCTATTAATTTCTCTAAATAAGGTAAACAAGTTTTATATAAATCTTCTCTACTTAACTCAAGGGCATCATATTTTAACTGATCACTTCTTTTATTTGAAGTAACCAACTTATTCATTGCTTCAACAATTACACTTTCACCTTCCAGAATTAACCCAACTATGTTAAGATAAGTAGGAGCGTAAGAATCATCTAATTCTAAAGCTTTCTTGTAATAATTCATTGCATCTTCAAATTCACCTTGTTCAACATAAATAACTCCAAGGTTATAATATAGTATGGCATTATCAGGGTCTTTAGTAATTGCTAATTGCATTAGTTCTTTAAATTTCAGCTTATCTCCTAATTTGATATATAAATCTGCTTCTGAAAGGAGTAAATTAACATCATCTGGATTAATTTGTCTAGCTTCTTTAATAGCTGCAATAGCTGAATCCACTTCACCCTTTTGAACGTATATTAGTGCAATATTTTTTACAATTTCAGGAAGTCTAGATTCAGTTTTACCTATTCTTGGATTAGTATAATCTTTAGAGTTTTTAAAAAGATTGTACTCAGTTTCAGTTACTTTTTCTTCAATTCCAGATTCAATAGGTGTTACAAAAAATTCAGATGAAATACCAGTATAGCCCATGTTTTTTAAAAGCATATAGTATTCTAATGAAGTGTCATATTCCTTGGCATTTACAGCACTAGAGGCTGCATAATAAAGATAATTTATATTATTTTCTTTACTAGGATTGATTAAATAAGCATCGTATAATTTTATTGCAGCACTATTAAAATCTTCACTTTTATTGTCAGCAACAGCAGCGTTAACTAATTCAGCTTCTATTTGTTGAATAAGATCATTTGATAGATCAACGAACTTATCTAATTTTATGATTTTGTCAATTTCAACAGCTCTTTTTAAAGACACTACAGCATCGTTAAAACTGGCTTCTCCTTTTAAGGCCCATCCTTTCAAGTAATAATATTGAGCTTGATATTTTTGATCTGTCCCATCAATTATTGATTCTATTTGACTTAAAACATCTAAAGCTTCATTATAAAAACTTTGATCTAATAATTTTTGAGTTTGTCTTAATTCCTTCTTTTGTGCAAAAGATAAAAAGGAAAATGAAAGTAAAGCAATTAGTAGTATTTTTTTCATTTCTTATCTATTAAGTATTATTTTCTTCGTTGTTTTCTTCGTTTTTTTGTTCGTTGTTTATAACTGAGTCTTCAACTGCTAAATCAATTTCTTCAAAATTAGCTACATCCTCATCATCATTAACAACCTTAGCAACAGCTGCTATTGAATCAGAGTCTTTCAAATTAATTAACTTAACTCCTTGTGTGGCTCTACCCATGACTCTTAAAGAAGAGACCTCCATTCTAATTGCAATACCAGATTTATTTATTATCATTAAATCATCACTATCAGAAACATTTTTAATAGAAACTAGGCTACCTGTCTTTTCCGTAATTGAAATGGTTTTAACTCCCTTTCCTCCTCTGTTTGTAATCCTGTAATCTTCAAGACTTGACCTTTTGCCATATCCGTTTTCTGAAACAACTAAAATATCACTACTCATATCGTTTACAGAAATCATGCCAACAACTTCATCTTTATCATCCTTTAACCTAATCCCTCTAACGCCAGAAGCGTTCCTACCCATTGGACGAGTTTTACTTTCTTCAAATCTAATGCACTTACCAGATTTTACCGCAATCAAGACTTGTGAATTTCCATTGGAAAGTTTAGCTTCCAAAAGCTCATCACCATCTTTAATTGTAATAGCATTAATTCCATTGGACCTTGGTCTAGAATATTGTTCAAGAGAAGTTTTCTTAACCTGACCCTTTTTAGTAGTCATTATTACATAATGACTATTTATATAATCTTCATCCTTTAAATCTTGAGTACAAATGAACGCTTTAACCTCATCATCCTGTTCTATGTTAATTAAATTTTGCATAGCTCTACCTTTAGAAGTCTTACTTCCTTCCGGAATTTCAAAGACTCTCATCCAAAAACATTTTCCCTTTTGAGTAAAGAAAAGCATGTACTGATGATTAGTTCCTACAAATAAGTGTTCAAGAAAATCTTCATTTCTTGTTGTAGAACCTTTTTGACCTACTCCTCCTCTATTTTGAGTTTTGTATTCAACTAAAGGAGTTCTTTTAATATATCCTGCATTAGATATAGTTAAAACAACTTGTTCGTCAGGAATCATGTCTTCCATACTTAGATCACCACCTGCATATTCAATTTGAGATCTTCTTTCATCTCCATATTTATCTAAAACTTCTGAAAGTTCAGTCTTAATAATCTCCATTCTTCTTTCTTCACTATCAAGAATACCATGTAAATCTTGAATAGTTTTCATTAAATCATCAAATTCTGATCTTAATTTATCTTGTTCTAAACCAGTTAATTGTCTAAGTCTCATTTCTACAATAGCCTTAGATTGTAACTCGCTTAACTTAAATTCAGATATTAATTTTTCTCTCGCTTGATCTGCATTTGAAGAAGACCTGATTAATGAAATTACTTTATCTATATTATCAGAAGCAACTATTAATCCTTCAAGAATATGAGCCCTTTCTTCAGCTTTTCTTAATTCAAATTTAGTCCTCCTGACTACTACTTCATGTCTATGGTCAACAAAATAACCAATCATTTCTTTTAGATTAAGCATTTGAGGTCTACCTTTAACAAGAGCGATATTGTTAACGCTAAAAGAAGATTGTAATGCTGTATGTTTAAAAAGGGTATTCAGAACAATATTAGGAATAGCATCTCTTTTTAAAATATAAACAATTCTCATTCCCATTCTATCTGATTCATCTCTTATAGTTGAGATTCCTTCAATTTTCTTATCATTAACCATCTCAGCTGTTTTTCTTATCATCTCAGCTTTATTAACCTGATATGGTATTTCAGTAATAATAATACACTCTCTGCCATTAACTTCTTCAATAACAGCTTTTGCTCTCATAACAATCCTCCCCCTACCTGTATGAAAAGCTTCTTTAACGCCATCATATCCGTAAATAGTTCCGCCTGTTGGAAAATCTGGAGCTTTAACATATTGCATCAATTCATCAATTGTAATGTCATTATTTTTTATATAAGCTATAGTCCCATTTATAACTTCTGTTAAATTATGAGGAGGCATATTAGTCGCCATACCCACAGCTATACCAGATGCTCCATTAACCAACAGAGCTGGTATTTTTGTAGGTAACACAGTTGGCTCCATAATCGAATCATCGTAATTTAATTGATGATCCACAGTTTCCTTATCTAAATCAGCAACCATTTCTTCAGAAATTTTTTGCATTCTAGCTTCCGTATAACGCATTGCAGCAGGACTATCTCCGTCAACTGAGCCAAAATTACCTTGTCCATCGACCAGAAGATATCTAAGACTCCATTCTTGAGCCATTCTTACCATTGTATCATAAACAGATGAATCACCATGTGGATGGTACTTACCTAAAACTTCTCCTACAATAAAAGCAGATTTTTTAAACTTGCTAGATGACCTTAAACCCAATTGATGCATACCATACAAAACCCTTCTATGTACAGGCTTCAAGCCATCTCTTACATCTGGCAATGCTCTTGAAACAATCACAGACATTGAGTAATCAATGTATGCAGATTTCATTGCATCTTCAATATTTATAGGGATAAGCTTTTCTCCATCACTCATAAATTATTTTTTAACGTTAATTATAACCAAACGAATATAATAATTGCCTCAGTTATATGCATTAATAATAGAAATAATTTTACATAATTTTATTAACATATTTATTATAAACATTTACAAAAATTGACACATAAAAAAACTTGCAATTAAAAAAAATTTTTTGTCTATTTACTTTTAAGAATAGTAATAAATAAATAATAATGGATGATAATTTTTCTTCTAGAGTAAAAGATGTAATAACCTACAGTAAAGAAGAGGCTTTAAGATTAGGCCATGATTTTATTGGAACTGAACATTTATTATTAGGGATGTTAAGGGATGGTGGCGGAAAAGCAATAACCATATTAAATTCTTTAGAAATAGATCTAGATTATTTAAGAAAAAAAGTTGAAATCTTAAGCCCTCCTAATCCAATTGTTGATTTTAATCAAAATCATAAAAAAAATTTACATCTCACAAGGCAAGCTGAGAGAGCTCTAAAAACAACGTTTTTAGAAGCTAAATTATTTCAAGGAAAATCAATTAACACAGCACATTTGCTTTTATGTATTTTGAGAAATGAAAATGATCCAACGACTAAACTTTTAATCAAACTTCAACTTGACTATGAAACAGTTAAAGATGAGTTTAAATACATGTTAACCGAATCAGATGACACATTTTCTAACTTACCATCTTCTGAAACATTTCCTGAAGATTCAAAAGAAGATGATGGTTCAATTGAAGAAAATCCTTTTACAATAAAATCTGATACTAAATCTACAGTAAAATCAAAAACTCCTGTTCTTGATAATTTTGGCAGAGATCTCACTTATTTGGCTAAGTTAGGAAAGCTAGATCCAGTTATTGGAAGAGAAAAAGAAATAGAAAGAGTATCCCAAATTCTGAGTAGAAGAAAAAAAAATAATCCATTATTGATTGGTGAGCCAGGTGTTGGTAAATCTGCTATAGCTGAAGGCTTAGCTTTAAGGATTATTGAAAAAAAGGTTTCTAGAATTCTGTACAATAAAAGAGTGGTAACGTTAGACTTAGCAAGTATTGTTGCTGGGACTAAGTATAGAGGACAATTTGAAGAAAGAATGAAGGCTGTTATGAACGAAATTGAAAAGAATGATGATATTATTCTTTTTATAGATGAAATACACACTATAGTTGGAGCTGGAGCAGCAACTGGAAGCTTAGATGCAGCCAACATGTTTAAACCGGCTTTAGCAAGAGGAGAAATTCAATGTATTGGCGCAACTACTTTAGACGAGTACCGACAATATATTGAAAAAGACGGAGCCTTAGAGAGAAGATTCCAAAAAATAATTATTGAACCAACATCAGTCGATGAAACAATTGAGATTTTACAAAATATTAAAGACAAATATGAATCTCATCATAATGTAAATTTTACTGACGAGGCAATTATTGCCTGTGTTAAATTAACTGATAGATATATTTCAGATAGATTTTTACCCGATAAAGCAATCGATGCAATGGACGAAGCAGGATCTAGAGTACACATCACCAACATGGATGTCCCTAAAATTGTTGTTGATTTAGAGATCAGTTTAGAGAAAGTCAAAGAAAAAAAGAATGAAGTTGTAAAAAAACAAAAGTACGAAGAAGCAGCTAAACTTAGAGATGATGAAAAAAGAATTGAAAAAGAATTAATAGTTGCACAGGATAAATGGCAAGAAGATTTAAAGTTACAACGTGAAACGGTGACTGAAAATGACGTATCTGAAGTTGTCTCAATGATTACCGGAATACCAATCAATAAAATTGCAAAAGCAGAATTAAATCAATTATCGAAGCTTGATAAAAACATTTCAGGTAAGGTCATAGGTCAAGAAGAAGCTGTGAGTAAAGTGGTAAAAGCAATACAGAGAAATAGAGCTGGAATAAAAGACCCTAACAAACCTATTGGATCATTTATTTTTCTAGGACAAACTGGAGTTGGAAAAACACAATTAGCGAAAATACTATCCTCAGAACTCTTCAATGGAGCAGATTCACTAATAAGAGTAGATATGAGTGAGTATATGGAAAAGTTTGCTGTTTCTAGATTAATAGGTGCGCCTCCCGGTTATGTTGGTTACGAGGAAGGCGGGCAACTAACTGAAAAAGTAAGAAGAAAACCATATAGCGTAATATTATTAGATGAGATTGAGAAAGCTCATCCTGATATTTTTAATATGTTGCTGCAAATTCTAGATGAAGGTGTAATAACAGATAGCCTAGGAAGAAAAATTGATTTCAAAAATACTGTTATAATAATGACTTCTAACTTAGGAGCTCGACAAGTAAAAGATTTTGGAAATGGAGTAGGATTTGGAACGGAAGCAGTTAAATCTCAAGAATCTAAAAACATTAGAGAAACAATTGAAAAGTCATTAAAAAAAGCTTTTTCACCTGAGTTTTTAAACAGAATCGATGAAATTGTTATATTCAATAGTTTAGAAAAAGAAGATCTTAGAAAGATAATTTCTATTGAGCTAGAAAAGCTCAAATCAAGAGTAAAAGAGTTAGGATATGATATTAAAATATCAACAAAAGCTGTAAATTTTCTTTGTAAAAAGGGGTATGATAAAAAATATGGCGCTAGACCACTGAAAAGGGCAATTCAAAATTATGTGGAAGATTTAATAGCAGAAGAAATAGTCCAATCAAAACTTAAAAAAGGAAATAATATAAGGATTGATTGGGATGGTAAATCTGAAAAATTGAATTTAATTTCCATTAAATAAAATTTCTAGTCAACGTTTTTTAGATTTAATAATTAATCTTTAACTTAATTCTATTAAAGAAATCTCAAGTTTATCACTAAAATTTTAACAAATTATCAATTATGTTAAATATTCCTATTTTATTTATTTATCCGTAAACATATTCTTTAATTTAGAGCATTAATTTATTGAAAATGAATGAAATTAATATAGAATCTTCAGTCTCAAATACTAAAATAATCAAACAAATTTATTTATTTATTACAGGTGTTGGAAATGTTGGGAAGAAACTTATAGAACAAATTTTTAAACAAAAAGAATATCTTGAAAGCAAAGAAAATCTACAGATTAAAGTAATCGGAATTTCCAATTCCAAAAAAATGACATTTAAATCAAATGGAATCGAGTTAAACGACTGGTTAGCAGAGCTAATTAAGGGAGAAAAGGCAGATTCCATTAAATTCATGTCTAAGTCAAAAGAAATAAACTTAAGAAATAGCATTTTTATAGACAATTCAGATAGTGCTGAAATTGCTAATAATTACAAATATTATCTAAAAAACGGAATAAACGTAGTAACCTGTAATAAAATTGCTTGTTCTGATACCTATTCAAATTATTTGAACTTAAAAAATTTAGCTAATCAACATAGTACCTCATTTCTATTTGAAACAAATATAGGAGCTGGACTACCCATTATTAACACCTTAAATAATTTAATTGCTACTGGAGATAAAATTATTTCTATTCAGGCTATTCTATCTGGAAGCTTAAACTATATATTTAATAATTTTAAAAATGAGAATACATTTCATGAAATAGTTCAAAATGCTATGAATGAAGGGTACACAGAGCCTGATCCGAAAATCGATCTTAGTGGAATTGATGTTGCTAGAAAAATATTAATACTTTCAAGAGAAAGTGGAGAACAAATCGAGCTGTCAGATGTCGAAAACAACTCTTTTTTACCAGAACAATGTTTAAAATCAAAAAATAATGATGATTTTTTAATCTCACTACAAAATAACTCTTTACATTTTAATAATATCTTAAAAAAAGCTAATAAAGAAAAATGTAAAATAAAATATATAGCTGAATTTAATAACGGAAAAACAAAAGTAGGTTTAAAAAATATTCCTGAAGGACATGACTTTTACAACATTGAAGGAAGTGATAACATAGTTTTATTCTATACTGACAGATATCGTAATCGACCTTTAACAATTAAAGGAGCTGGTGCAGGCTCTGAAGTAACTGCAGCTGGTATTTTTGCTGATATAATTAAAATAAGCAAACAATGAAAGAAATTAAAATTTTTTCACCTGCAAGTATAGCTAACTTATCATGTGGGTTTGATATTCTTGGAGTATGTTTAAATGATATTGGTGACACAATAGTAGTTAGAAAAACCAGTGAAAAAGGAATTAAAATCTTAAAGGTTACTGGACAAAAACTAAATACAGATATATATAAAAATGTCGCAGGAGTTTCAGCTTTAGCATTATTAAAAGAAACAAAAGTTAATTGCGGTTTTGAAATTGAAATTCATAAAGGAATAAAACCAGGAAGTGGTATTGGGAGTAGCGCTGCAAGCTCTGCAGGAAGTGTATATGCGATTAATGAACTTCTCGGAAGACCTTACTCAAATAAAGAATTAATTAAATTTGCAATAGAAGGAGAGAAAATTGCAAGTGGATCTGCACACGCTGATAATGTTGCCGCTGTATTATTAGGTGGTTTTACATTTGTTAGAGATAGTTTAGAATTTGATATTTTCAAGTTAAATACTCCAATAGAATTAGCTTTCACAATACTTCATCCACAAATTGAAGTCAAAACTTCTGAATCTAGAGCTATTATAAAAAATCAAGTTCCTTTAAGAAAAATGATAGTACAAACAGCTAATTTAGGAGCTTTCATAAGTGGACTTTACACTGAAGATTATAACTTAATCGGTCGATCAATAAAAGATGTAATTATTGAACCTTTAAGATCAATATTAATTCCTAAGTTTGACAAATTAAAAGAAATTAGCTTATCAAATGGTGCTTTAGGCTTTGGAATTTCAGGGTCTGGACCTTCAGTATTTGCTTTGTCAAAAGGTTTGTTAAATGCCAAAAAAATTGGAAATTTATTAAAAATTGAATACAACCAACTTGGGATAGAATTTGATATTCACACTTCATCTGTAAATGAAAAAGGGATTAAAATTATTGAATATAAATAAATGTTATATAAAAGTTTAAAATCCAATTTAGAGTTAGTAGATTTTAAAACTGCAGTAATTAATGGCTTAGCAAAAGACGGTGGCCTTTATTTTCCTTCAGAAATAAAGGAACTTGATGAAAGTTTTATCAAAAATTTAGATAAAAAAACTAATTATGAAATTGCTTACGATGTAATAAAGCAATTTGTTGGGCAAAGCATAAATGAATCTGATTTAAAAAAAATAATTAAAAAAACTTTAGATTTTGAATTTCCATTAATTGATCTAGAAAAAAACATAAAAGTATTAGAGCTTTTTCATGGACCAACATTAGCATTTAAAGATGTTGGTGCTAGATTTTTAGCAAATTGTCTTTCGCATTTTAATACAGAAAAAGAAAGTATAGTGTTAGTAGCAACATCCGGAGATACTGGAGCAGCTGTAGCTAATGGGTTTTTAGATGTAAAAGGAACTAAAGTAATTATACTATATCCTGGAGGCGGAAAAGTTAGTGAAATTCAAGAACGTCAATTAACAACAAATGGAGGGAATATTATAGCTATGAAGGTTAATGGAGTTTTTGACGATTGTCAAAAAATTGTTAAAACTGCATTTACGGACTATGATTTGAATAAAAAGTTAAACTTAACATCTGCTAATTCAATAAATGTAGCGAGATGGCTTCCTCAAATGTTTTATTATTTTATAGCATACAAGGAACTAACTAAGCAACAAAAAGAAATAGTCTTTAGTGTTCCTAGTGGAAATTTTGGAAATATATGTGCAGGATTAATTGCCATGAAATTAGGACTACCTGTAAAACATTTCATTGCTAGTACTAACATAAACGATACTATACCTCGTTATTTTAAAACAAAGAAATATATAGCTAAAGCATCTAAGCAAACAATATCAAATGCTATGGACGTTGGTGACCCAAGTAATTTTGTGAGAATAACTGAGATATTTGAAAATGATCATGACAGTTTATTGGACAAAATGAGTTCATTCAGCTTTGATGATAAACAAACAGTTAAGGTAATACTTGACGTTTATAATAAGTCTAAATATATTCTAGATCCTCATGGAGCAATTGGATATTTAGGCTTGATAAAATACCTAAAAAAGAATCCTAAATATCTTGGTATTTTTCTTGAAACTGCTCATCCAGTCAAATTTTCAGATGACATTGAAAAGACCATAGGTTGTAAAATAAAAATTCCAACTGAAATATCTCATTTATTAGAAAAAGAAAAAAAGTTTATCACTATTAATAATTACAAAGAATTTAAAAGAGAATTAATTAAATTTTAGGTAAAATAAACGAATCTAACGGACTTTTACTTTTCATTAAAAGTTCAATGTCTTCTGATTTTCTGGGAGCATATGATGAAAGGTTTACAGGACCATTATTAGTAATTAATACGGTATCCTCTATTCTTACTGCTATACCCCACCATTTTGAATCACAGTCACTATTTTTGGGAATATATATCCCTGGCTCAACAGTTATTATAGAATTGGCTTTAAAAGGACCTGTAGTTCCTGGATCATGAACATCTAACCCTACATAATGTGAGGTTCCATGTGGAAAATATTTCCTTACTTCATTTTCATTCTTAATTAAGCCTATGTCTATCAATCTTTTTGCAATTACTTTAACAGCAGCTTGATGAGGGGCCCTAAATTCAGCTCCTACAACACTTGCTTTTATACCTGCTTCTTGAGCATCATAAACAATATCATAAATTATTTTTTGTTCTTTTGAAAAAACTCCGTTTGCTGGAATAGTTCTTGTAACGTCAGCAGTATAACCATGGTATTCCGCTCCTAAATCCATCAGAACTAAATCGTTTCCAACATTAAGTTTAGTGTTTTCTATATAATGAAGAATACAGCCATTGTGACCTCCTCCAACAATTGAAGGATAACCCTCATACTCAACATTATATTTTTTATATACAAACTCATGAATTCCTTGAATTTCCATTTCAGATAAATCAGGATTCATTGCTTTCATCACCTCAACTTGACCTATTGCAGAAATTTTAGAAGCTTTTTTCATTAAGACTAATTCTTCTTGAGTTTTGACCTCTCTTAATTGCCTCATAATATCAGATAATGTAATACCGTCTAAGTTAGTCTCAGCAGATTTTACAGAAATTCGCTTTTTAATTTCGATCAACTTAATCTCATCAGTTGTAGATTGAAATTCATTAAGTAATTCATCTTTTTTTATAACATTACGATATATAAAGTTACTTTTTAAAACTTGAGCTACATTAGCTGAATTTTTTTCAGGAGCAAGACTGATTATGTCATAAAATTTTTCCCTTTCAGGATCAAAATTTATCGGGTAATTTGACATGTTTTTAAATTGTTGAATCAAAGAATAAAGGTCTTCATTATTGTTTTTTTTATCTCTTACATCATTTTTGAAATCATAAAACAAAACATTATTAAACTTTTTAAATTCTGGTGAAATTTCCTTGAACTTATCAGCTGTATAAACCATGTCAAAGCCTAGTTTTGATTTTACACCCTTAACCCCCAATCTTTTACCATCCCATCTTTCTCTTATAGAATCTCTGAACTGAACAAAGATGATTTCATCATAATTAATGCTATTTTGACTTTGCGATTCAGAAAATAGTAATAATACAGAATTAGGTTCTTTTAGACCTGTTAAGTAATAAAAATTTGGATCTTGATGGTAATGATAGTCCACATCATTTGCTCGATTTCTTACAGGGTTTGAAAAAAAAATAGCCATACTATTATCTGGCATCATTAATTTTACATTATCCCTTCTTTCCTTATGAAAATCAGACGGAAGATAATCTTGTGGCTCTGATTGCGCACTTAAGAAAGAAGATGTGATAAAAAATAAAATAATATTAAAAAAAATATTTCTCATAATAATTAAATGAATTTAATTTATTAATTCTTTAGATACAACATAGTAATTTTCATCAATTTTAAAATCATTATTTTCTAATTTTAAATCTTGCCAGTCTTTAGTTGGAAACAACCATATAGTATTATTATCATAAATCAATTCTATTGGCATATTAAAATTAGGAACTACATCATTCCATCGAAATTTTAAAATTCCATCTTTATAAACATATTCAAATACAGGAATTCTAACCCCCCTTAAATATTGATCAAATATTGGACTTAAATCCATATTCATTTTTTCAGAAATATAATTTTCAATTTGAGATGTATTAACCATTTGGTGATAAAAATCACTATTCAATCCTCTTAAGATTGTTCTCCATTTCTCATCATCATTAGCTAACTGTCTTAATGTGTGTAATAAATTAGCACCTTTTGGATACATATCTCCTGAACCACCTTTATTTACATTATATGTACCTATTATTTGCTGCTTGTTTCCAATCCCCTTTCTAGTACCTATAACATATTCAGAAGATGCAGTTTTACCATAATGATAATCTAAAAATAAATTTTCTGAATAAGTAGTAAAACTCTCATGAATCCACATGTCAGCAATATCTATATAAGTAATATTATTTGCAAACCATTCATGTCCTGATTCATGAATAATAATATAATCAAACTTTAAACCCCAGCCAGTTCCAGATAAATCACTTCCTAAATAACCTTGTTTATATTTATTTCCATAAGTTACTGAACTTTGATGTTCCATTCCTAAATAGGGTGTTTCAACTAATTTAAAACTATCTTCATAAAAAGGATATGGTCCAAACCAATATTCAAAAGCTTGCATTGTTTTAATAGCATCTTTAAAATGAACTTTGGCCTTATCAAAATTATCTCTTAAGACATAATAATTCATATCTAAATCGCCTTTTTCACCTTTATAGATTTCTGAAAAGTTCACATAATCAGCAATGTTAATATTTACACCATAATTATTAATAGGATTTAATACTTCCCAGTGAAAAGTATTTGAATTAAGCTTTTCTTCTACATTAACTAACCTTCCATTTGAAACATTAGTTAATCCTTTTGGAACATTTACACTAATCAACATACCATCATCTACTTCATCATACATATGATCTTTATTTGGCCACCAAACACTTGCTCCTAAACCTTGACAAGAAGAGGCTATAAAATGATTCCCGTTCACATCTTTGTCCCACGAAATTCCTCCATCCCAAGGAGCTCTTGGAGCTTCCCTGGGCTTTCCTTCATAGAACACTTTAACCACATAACTAGACCCTTTAATTTGTTTGTCAATTAATTTAATAAAATGAGCATTTCCATCGTGTCTTATATTCAAAATATTACCGTTTTGCTCTGCTCTAGTTAAAACCAATGGGGTTTGTAAATCAATCTGCATTTCGGAATAAGGCTCAATTACAGTATAAGTAATTGTGTTAGATCCTGAAATCGATTTTTCTTCTGGGTTTACAGAAATATCTAAATGGTAATGTTTTAAGTCCCACCAAATTCGTTCTTTTGTTATAGACCCTCTTAAAGTGTCTTGATGGGTAAATTTAGTTTTAACACCCATAATCCCTTGAGCATTTAAACAGTTAAAAATCATTAAAAAATTAATAATTGTTAAATAAAAAATTTTATGGTTCATAAATTATTTCTTTTGAATATTAAATTTAATCAATTCAAATGTATTGTTGCTAATTAATTGTAAAGTAAGAAAAAACTACGAAATTTGCACTGAATATATTTATTATGAAAAAAACTATACTTTACAAATCCCATATTAATCACGGAGCTAAACTAGTGCCATTTGCAGGTTATTTAATGCCTGTTCAATACGAAGGTATTAATATTGAACATCTGAATGTAAGACAAAATGTGGGACTGTTTGACGTGTCTCACATGGGTGAATTTATTTTAGAAGGAGATCAATCCTTAAGCTTACTTCAACTCATATGCTCTAACGATGTGTCGATTATTGCAGATGGAAAGGCACAATATAATTGCTTAGTTAATGAAGCTGGTGGTATTGTTGATGATTTAATCATCTATAAATTTCATAATAACAAATTCATGCTTGTAGTTAATGCTGCAAATATTGAAAAAGACTGGAATTGGATTACACACCATAATAAAGAATTTAATAATGAACTAAAAAATATTTCTGATTCGACTTCTTTATTAGCTCTTCAAGGCCCTAAATCATATGACGTTTTACAAAAATTAGTAAGTTTTGATTTAAAGAATCTAGAGTATTACAGCTTTGTTAATGTTGATTTTAATTGTTTCAAAGATGTTATAATTTCAACCACAGGATATACTGGCTCTGGAGGATTTGAAATTTATTGTAAAAATACCGATGTCAAGAGTATGTGGGAGCTTTTATTTAAAGCTGGTAAAGAGTTAGGTATAAAACCCATAGGGCTGGCGGCTAGAGACACCCTAAGGCTTGAGATGGGGTATTGTTTGTACGGAAACGATATAAACGATCACACAAACCCTATAGAAGCCGGATTAAAATGGATTACAAAAACTAATAAAGATTTTATTGGTAAAGAAAAGATCATTGATGCACTAGAAAATGGAATAAGTAAAAAACTTGTTGGCTTTAAAATAAAAGAAAGGGGAATTCCAAGAGCAGGTTATAAGATTTTTGATGAAGAAAAAAATGAAATTGGAGTTGTCACTTCTGGCACTATGTCTCCATGTTTAAAAAAAGGTATTGGATTAGGTTATGTAAATACAACTAATTCAAAAATGGATACAACAATATTAATTGAAATAAGAGACAAGAAATTAGAAGCTAGTGTTGTGAAATTACCTTTCGTAATAACATAGGAAATGAATAAAATTTTAATTTTTGGAGGAAGCGGATCTTTAGGAAAAGCTATTTTCAAAGAATTAATTCCTTTTTTTGATATTTACTCTTCTTACTACACTCAAAATAAATTTAAAAAAAATAAGAGATATTTCTACTTTAACATATCTAATGATTTTCATGATTTGTTAAATAAAACAAGACCTAATCTAATTATATCTAGTTTAAAAGGTGATTTTAATGCGCAAATTAGATTTCACGAAAATCTAATTAAATACTGTGAAAAAAATAGAGTCAAACTTTTATTTATTTCATCTTCTAATGTATTTGACTACTTCACAAACTTCCCTAGCTATGAAAATGATAAAACATTTTCTAATAGTGTTTACGGAAAGGTCAAGATAAATATTGAAAATAAAATTTTAAGAATGAAAACAAAAAACTGGGTTATTCTTAGATCTGCAATGTTATTCGATAAAAAATCTGTAAGATTAAAAAAATTAATAAATGACGTCAAACATTCTATTGCTATAGAAATATTTCCAAACTTAATTGTCAATATAAACTCAACTGAAATTTTTGTTAAACAAATACACTACATAATTAGTAGAAAGCTTGAAGGAATTTTTCATCATGGATCAAAAGACCTAATTAATCATGATGAATTTATTTTTTCAGTCATTAAAAATCAAAATTTAAAACATGTCAATTATAAGTTTGTTTATACAACTAATGAAAATAGATATTTAGCATTATTTTCTAACACTAATTTATTTCCAAAACATTTGCAATTTACTTATGAAGATGTTTTATCAGAAATGATTAAGTAAAATTAATAATACTTATTTTTAATATATAAATATATTTAAAACATGGGAAGAGCATTTGAATTTAGAAAAGCAAGGAAAATGAAAAGGTGGTCAGCTATGGCAAAAACCTTTACAAGAATCGGGAAAGACATTGTAATGGCCGTAAAAGATGGCGGACCGGTAATTGAGAGCAATTCTAAGTTAAGAGCAGTGATTCAAAATGCTAAAGCTGCCAATATGCCTAAAGAGAATGTAGCAAGGGCTATAAAAAAGGCTTCAGACAAATCAACTGAAAACTATAAAGAAATTATTTTTGAAGGATATGGTCCATTTGGTATTGCTATTATAGTTGAAACAGCAAGTGACAATAATAACAGAACAGTAGCTAATATAAGAAGTTTATTTAATAAGCATGGCGGTAATTTAGGTACAGCAGGGTCAGTTGAATTCATGTTTGACAGAGTATGTAGCTTTAAAGTAAAGACAGATACAGATATTGAAGAATTAGAATTAGAATTTATTGATTTTGGAGTAGATGAAGTAATTAAGGAAGAAGATGGTGTAGTGTTTTATTCTCCGTTTGAAAATTACGGATCTATTCAAAAAGAAATTGAGAAAAAAGAAATTGAAATTCTTTCTTCAGATTTTGAAAGAATTCCAAAACTGCTAAAGGAGTTAAATGATGAACAAAAGGAAGAATTGGATATTTTAATAGAAAAAATTGAAGATGACGACGATGTTCAAAATGTATTTCACAACATGGAATGAATTTAAGAGAATTCTGGAATTTTACCCTTAATTTCTTTAAAAAAAAGTTTTAAAAATTTAATATCTTTTTCTATATCACCTGTTATATAATAGGGTTCGGAAATTTTAATTTCCTTTTCCTTAAAGTTTAATGAAGCACTAATTATTGGAACATTAGCTTCTTTTGCAATATAATAAAACCCTGTTTTCCAATTATCAACTTTTTTCCTAGTTCCTTCAGGCGATAGAGCAAGTCTAAATAAATCATTATTTTTAAAGACATCTGCAATTAACTTGACATTATTTGATTTACTCCCTCTTTCTACAGGTTTTCCACCCATAATTCTAAAAAAAAATCCAAAAGGAAATTTAAAAAGTTCTTTTTTTCCAATGAAATTAATTTCTTGTTGCATTACTTTTCTAGCCATTATGGCTATAAGTAAGTCATGCCAGTGAGTATGAGGTGCAGCAATAATTACACATTTTTTTAACAAAACAGTGTTACCTGTCACTTTCCATTTCAGTAATTTATTGAAAATAAACTTAGTTATTAAAAACATTAAATAATTTTTCTAGCGTTAATAAGATCATCCATGGTGTCAATACCCAAACCATTGTAATTAGTTTCAATCATCATGATTTTTTTTCCGTTTTCTAAATACCTTAATTGCTCTAGTTTTTCAGACTTTTCTAAAGGGGTTGCTTTTGAGTTGTAAAAATCGAGTAAACTATTCTTTCTAAATGCATACACCCCAATATGCTTAAAGAAATATGTTTTATTAACACTTGATCTGTCATATGGAATTGGAGATCTTGAAAAATATAATGCAAAATTATTTGAATCTACAACAACTTTAACTACGTTAGGATTAGCAATTTCATTAACATTAGATATTTTTTGCATAAGAGAAGCTAAATCAATATTGCTATTTACATCCTTTTTAAATAGATTAATTAGCTTACTTAGGCTATTAATATCAATAAAAGGCTCATCACCCTGTATGTTTACTATTATATCTGTAGATATGTATGATGAAAATTCAGCAATTCTATCAGATCCTGAAATATGCTCAGCTGAACTCATTAATACTTGACCGCCATTTTCTTTAAGACAATCATAAATTAATTTAGAGTCAGTAACTACATAAACCTCATTAAATAATTTAGATTTTAAAGCATTTTTATAAGTTCTTAAAATTACAGGCTCTCCTCCCAAATCCATCATCAACTTACCAGGTAATCTTTCAGAATCAAACCTTGCAGGGATCATTGCAACGACTTTCATAAGTTTTTTTTTCAAAAATACATTTTTATTTAAAAACCAATTAAGTATAATTTCCTTTCAGCTCTTGTTACAGCAGTATATAGCCATCTAAAATAATCAATATTTGGACCTTCTTTAAGGTATGGTTTTTCTAAAAATACTACAGGCCACTGACCACCCTGAGCTTTATGACAAGTTATAGCATAAGAAAATTTAACTTGAAGAGCGTTAAAAAAAGGGTTTTCTTTAGTCTTTAAAAATCTCTTATACTTAGATTTAATACTACTGTAATCATTTTGAACTTCATGGTATAGCTTATTAGATTGTTCATATGAAAGTGAAGGTGTATCTATGTCTAGAGTATTTAAAATAATCACCGTATCAAAAGTAGGTTGATCTGTATAATCAACCATCTTAATCTTCACTTCTGCAAACTCAAATCCATAAAGATCTTTAAATGAAAATATTTCAAGAATTTGAATAATATCTCCATTAGCTAAAAAAGGTATTTCAGAATCAGGAGAAGTCCAAAAATAATTATTTTTTGTAATCATTAATAAATCTCCAACACAAACTTTATTTTCATGAGCTAAAATGGTTTTTCTAATTTGTTGGTTGTATTGATTAGCTCTCTTATTAGATCTAACTATAATTATTGAATTTTCTGAGCCATTTGAATTATACGAAGACTCTATCGCTTCTTGTATATCAAATCCATCTGACAAAAACTCTATATCAGAGAAGTTATCAAATTTAAAATCAGTTAAATTATTTGATATGTTATTTCTAATTGAAGTAGCATTTATTAATATACCTGATTCTTCAGCTTGTCTTACTACATCATTGATTTCATACTCGTACGAGTCAACATTATAGAATTCTTTTATAAAGAGTGAATTAAGTGCTGGACTAATTGTTTGTTTAACTGGTGGAAGTTGAGCCGTATCACCTAAAAATATCAGTTTTGAGTTAGTTTTAAAATCGACATAACTAAAAATGTCTTTTAGAATTGAATTTTTATCAAATAAGTCAGTAGAGTTCGAAAAATCAGAAATCATTGAAGCCTCATCTATTATAAACAAAGTGTTTTTAATTTTATTTATTTTTAATTTAGTTTGAAACTTTCCAGATTTATCAATTTTAGAATAATATATTTTTTTATGTATAGTAGATACTTTTTTTCCAGAATACTTTGATAACACTTTTGCCGCTCTTCCAGTTGGAGCTAATAAACAAAAATTCATTTTTTTAAAATGAATATTCTCTACTAAAGTCTTCATTAAAGAAGTCTTTCCAGTCCCTGCATAACCTTTCAATAAAAACAAAGAGACATTGTTTTTGTTGGACAAGAATTCGCTTAATTTAATAATAGCAACTTTCTGATCTGAAGTCGGTTTAAAATTAAAATTATTTAAAAGAAGATCACTAAAATCTTGAGAATTCATTGATTAATTATTGAAATATTTATTTAGTTTTTTGAATTAAAAAATTTGTAGTTTTGTCTAAATATAATTAATTAAATAATGGAATTCATATCAAAATACATGAGAATTATTAAAGCAGTAATTTGGCTGTTTATAATTTTCTTTTCTTATCAAGTTATTACTTCAATAAATGAACCAATAAAATTTAACGAGGTTAAAAAAGAACGTTATCTCAAAGTAATTGATAAACTTAAGGATATTAGAAATGCTCAATTAGCATATAAAAGTGTTAACGGTTCATATGCTGATAATTTTGAGGGATTAATTAAATTTATTGACACTGCTCAATACACTTTAATTCAAAAAAGAGATTCAAGTTATTTACAATACGATAGAGTTTATAGAATTGACATGCTAAGAGAGGTCGTTGTTATAGATACTTTAGGTTTTGTTTCTGTAAAAGATTCTATTTTTGGAAATTCAATTAGATATAAAGATCTGGCACAAGTTCCAATTGATGGAGTTGATGCAACTTTTTCAATCAAGTCTGATGTGATTAAAAAAGGTGACTACGATGTTTATGTTTTTGAAGTAAAAGTATCTAAAGATGTTATTTTATTCGATCAAAACAAAGAATTATTGAAGCAAGAAAAAGCATTAATGTCAGTTGATGGAGTTAATGGACCTGATCTTGTTTTAGGATCAATGACTGAGGTTAGCACCAATGGCAATTGGCCTACAACCTATGACGCAATCGCAAGAAATTAGAATAGAACCCAGTACAAAGCTTTCCATTAAAATCAGTTTATACGGCTTTGATTTAGTGTTAAGAAATGATTTGGATAATTCTATTAATGATTACCAAAAGCTCTATTTCAATAAGAAAGTTATAGCAGAAAATCTTGTAACTGAACTAGATTCATTTTTAAATAAATCTAAAATAGATTTTTCTAATGTGATTAATGTCAAACTAATTATTTCAAATAAACTTTCTTGTCTTGTTCCAAAAGAATTGTTTGATGAAGAATTAAGTTTAGATTACTTGAAATTTAGTTCAAAGCTTATTAAAAATGATTTTGCTTCAAATGACTTTATTGAAGAACTAGATATTCATAACGTTTACCTTCCGTTTGTTAATGTAAATAATTACTTGATTGAAAGATTTGGATCTTTTGAGTATTATCATTATTCAACAATGCTATTGAAAAAAACTTTAAAAAAAACAATTAGTAACAGCAAGACTATGTTATTTGCTAATATTGATCAAGAAAGTTTTCAGTTAATAATATTTAAAAATAAAAAATTACTTTATTACAATAATTTCGAATATCAAACTAAAGAAGATATTTTGTATTTTTTACTTTTTGCTATTGAACAAAACAAAGAGATCAAATCTGAAACTAAATTAAACTTAACAGGATTTTTTTCAGAAAAAGATAAAATTTTTTCTTACTTATCCAAGTTTATAAAAGTATGGGAATGGAAAGCTGAGTCTGGGGATTTAATTATTAACCAATCAACAACAACTTTTATAAATAAAAATTTAGTTAAAAGCGAAATAGACTTTATACTTTCATGAGAATTATTTCAGGAAACAAGAAAGGGAAAAGAATAAATATTCCTAAAAATCTTCCAATAAGACCTACTACCGATCAATCTAAAGAAGCTGTATTTAATATAATTTATAATAAGTTCGATTTTAAAAATATAAAGGTCTTGGATTTGTTTTCTGGAAGTGGAAGTATTAGTTACGAATTTTCTTCTAGAGGTGTTAATCAAGTCACTTCAATTGACAATAACCACAAATGCGTTAAGTTTATTAAATCTACTGCTAATGAGCTGAATTTAAACATTAACGTTATAAAATCTGATGTTGTTAAGTTTCTTAAAGCAAATATTTTTAATTATGATGTTATTTTTTGTGATCCCCCTTATAGTTATTCATTAGAAAATTATAAAGAAATTCAAAGTTTAATTTTCAATGATAAAACTCTAAATAGTAATGGCATTTTTATTTTAGAACATTCAAAAGCAATCAAGTTGGATTCAATAAATAATTTTAAAGAATCAAGAGAATATGGCGGTTGTTCTTTTTCTTTTTTTTGTTTATAAAAGTCTATATTCCAGTATTTTGTGTTATTAAATTTGAATTAAAAGATTAGATATTCAAAAAAACACTTATAGGCTTATGATCCGACAATAAAACAGGATAAATAATAAAATTGTTTACATTAATAGACTTAGAATTAAATAGATAATCAATCCTAATCGGCATAAATTTAAAGTCATAAGTAGACCCAAAACCAGCACCACTTGAAATAAAACTATCGTTAAAATTGTCTTTAAATTGTTTGTAAAAAAAAGAATGTTGTGTGTTGTTTAAATCAGCAGCTAATACAATAGGATATGGCGATTTTAACATGTGCTGAATCAATGCTGAGGATTGAGCTTTTTGAACTAAGTATGTTTTTTTAGTTTTAAAAATAATTTCTTTAGCAGATTTCACATCTGCTTTCATAGAAATTAAATCAACTTTAAAAGATTCAAAATGAGCATTATAAAATCTAATTGTGTCTTTGTTTTGTAATAAATCAATAAAAATTGCAATATTCCCAAATCCACGAAGCTCTACCGCTCCCTTGTTAATCAATTTATTATTTGTATAAATTGCTTGTCCAACATTATCTCCTGACAATACTATGTGACTATTTTTAAAATTTTTAAAAATACGTTTGTATTCATCATGATACTCTTGAATCGCTAATACATCAGGCTTTTGAATCGTAATAAATTTTTGAATTTCTAATGGAATATTTTCGTTTTCAATCCATTTGTAGTGATTAAAAAGTCTAACGTTATAACTCATTAGATGAAGACCCCTCTTATCTAGCTTAGGTTCATTTATATTATAAAAAGAACTAAAATTGTTGTTTATCAAAAAAACTAAAATTAATGGAAGAACCAATTTTAAATCAAGCTTTAATACCCAATAGATTAAAAAAATCAAATTCAAAAAGGCAAAAATTGGGAAAAAAAATGTTAGAAATGATAATGTAGAAAAAAATGGATTAGAATAACTGTACAGAATCAAACAAGCTACTATTAGAATTGAATTAAAAGTGTTTAAAAAAAACACAAATGAATTGAAAAATGATGTTTTTGGAATTAAATTCAATTTTTACCTGCTTTAAAAAGTATATTTTTTTCACTTTTAGTTAAACTATCATAACCAGAGACACTTATTTTATCTAAAATTAAATCTATCTTTTGTTGATCCACACTCGTTTTGTGAGTTGGTTTATAGTTTTTTCTTTTATAAACCTTATTTACATTTCTTTTTTTCAAAAACAACCCTTTTAGATATTCCATGAAGTTTATCACCCACTGACCAGCATCATTACCCCGTTTAACTTGACTACAATAATAATAACCCCAAGCAGCCCCTCCTAGATGTGCCAAATGCCCACCCGAGTTTCCGACAGGAATTTGAATAAAATCCATAGCTATAAGAATTAACGCTAGGTATATGATTTTTACATCAAAAATGATGAATCTAAAAGTATAGTTAGGACTATAAGATGCTAAGAAAATAAAAACAGCCATAACTCCAGCAGAAGCACCAATCATAGAAGGTTTTAATCCACTGAATACCGGAAAAATATTATAACTCAACAGATATGTAATTGATCCACTAAGTAATCCTATTATAAATACTTTAATGAATTTGTCTTTACCAAAAAGATTTAAAACCACCTTCCCACTGAAATAAAAAATAATCATATTACTTATCAGGTGCCATAAATCAGCATGAAAAAAACCATACGTTATTAATGACCAAGGCTTATAAAGAAGCTCACTTAATAAAGGAGAAACATCAAAAAAATCAACTATAGATAAGTTTTTTAAATTAAATAAAAACAAAAACGTATTTAAAATAAAAGGCAAAATGAAGCACAAAGTCATCAATACAATGAACTGACTTAGAATGTCTAAATTTTTATAACGCAATTTTAACTCGTGAATTAATTCCATCTATTATCATTAAATTGATTTTTTTTCCAATAGCATAACATTATAAAGCCAGTTAAAGCTCCGCCAACATGAGCATAAAAAGCAGTATTAGAAGGGCTAAAAATAGAAACACCTGTGAAAGCTGAAAAAAGATCCATAAGAATAATTGCAGGAACAAAATATTTAGCTTTTATAGGAATTGGTAAAAAGATCAACATTAGTTCAGAGTTTGGAAATAAAAATGCAAACGCTACTAGCACACCATAAATTGCTCCAGAAGCACCTACCAACGTAGTATTGAATAACGAATAAGCATTAGTTAAATCATTTTTATCTACATAATTTAAAATATTTATATCATAACTTCCATTATTAAGTATATCATTAAAAGAATTAAATGAAACACCGCTTAAATTCAGAACAGAAAAAACAGATTGAATTTCTAAATAGTTAGCAAGCAACTGTAATCCTGCAGCACCTAAACCAGCAGAGAAATAAAAATATAAAAATTTCTTTTTTCCCCACATTTGCTCCAGTGGTGATCCAAACATCCAAAGTCCAAACATATTAAACAAAATATGTGATACACTTCCGTGCATAAACATATGAGTTATAAGTTGACTGATTAAAAACTTGTCATTTTCAAAATAATGAAGAGCTAAAAGGTCGTAACTCAAACCTCCTGAAACCTGAGATCCAATAAAAAATATAACATTAATTATTATAAGTTGCTTTACGCTTTCAGTGATACTTCTCATTTAAAAAACATTTTATTTATTTCTTCTGTTGAAATTACCTTAAATATTAATTTATCAAAAGGAGACACATTTGGATCCTTACATGCAAATAAATCGTTGACTAAAGATTCTTGAACTTCTTTCTCTAATCTAACGTTTGACTTTAAAGAAGAATTTTTAGATAGAATTTTTGCTAAAAAATCATTAATGGTGTGGCTGGTTTTTTTAAATTCAGAAATCTGACTATCAATAAGCTCTTGAAAAAGAGCATTAATCTGATTTTCAACAAAAAATGGATGAATTCCCGAAATTTCAATTCCTTCACAATCAAACTTATCAAATTTAAACCCTAAATGAATTAAAGAGTTTTTAACTAATTCTAACATTCTGTTTTCCTCATTATTAAAATCGAGTTTAATTGGAAAAATCAATATTTGAGTTGAGTTATTTAAAAATGAAAGTTCATTTAAGAATTTTTCATAAAGTATTCTTTGATGAGCTCTTTTTTGATCAATTATTACAATTCCTGCGCTAGTTTTTGTAATTATATAATTCAAGTTCAATTGAAAAGCAGGAAAAGTTATAGAATCGTTATTGTCTTCAAAAATATTTGAATTTTTTTCTAAATTTTCAAAAGAATTCTCCAGTCCTTCAAACGAAAAATCTTTTGAAGAAAAAGAAGGTGACACTTTAGGTTCATTGAAGGGATTAAAAGCTGTATCATATTCAACCTTAGGCATAGAAGCTTTCTTGTCCCTATAAGAATAAGGGGTGTTTAAATTAACACTACTTTCAAAATCAATCGTAGGAGTAATATTAAACTGACCTAAACTGTGCTTTATAGATGATTTTAATATCGCATAAATAGACTGGTCATTATCAAATTTAATTTCTGTCTTATTAGGATGAATATTGACATCAATTGTATCAGGCGGGACTTTAACAATTAAAAAATAAGAGGTATGATGGTTATCATAAATCAATCCATCATAAGCTGTTTTAACTGCATGGTAAAGATGGGAATTCTTAACGAATCTATTATTTACAAAAAAAAATTGTGCTGATTTAGTTTTTTTAGAATATTCAGGCTTATAAACAAACCCTTCTATAACAGCAATATCAGTATTTTCTTTAATTGGAACTAGTTTTTGTTCAGTAGATTTTCCAAAAATTCGTACAATTCTTTCTTTAAAAATAGATTTATTTAAGTTAAATAATTCATTTTCATTATTGACAAATATGAAATCTATTTCGTGGTTTATCAAAGCTATTCTATGAAATTCATCTATAACATGCCTTAATTCAACATTGTCAGATTTTAAAAAATTTCTTCTAGCAGGAATATTATAAAATAGATTTTTTACAGAAATAGAAGTCCCTAAATTACTAACAGCTTCATTTTCAGAAACTAAAATTCCTCCTTCAAGTCTTATTTCGTTTCCTAAAGGCACATTATTATTTGAAATTATCGTCATATGAGATACAGATGAGATACTTGATAAGGCTTCACCCCTAAATCCCAATGTATTCAAACTAAATAAATCACTTGATTTTCTAATTTTAGATGTAGCATGACGCAAGAAACACTTATTTAAGTCTGCTTTATCCATACCACAACCATCATCCACAACCTGTATTAATGATTTCCCTGCATCTTTAATAATAAGTTTAACTGATTTAGCTCCACTGTCAATTGAGTTCTCTAAAAGCTCCTTAACGACGGATGAAGGTCTTTGAACTACTTCTCCAGCTGCAATTTGATTTGCTACATTTTCAGAAAGCAACCTAATAATGCTCATAATTTAGATTTATTAAAAAATAGAAAGATCAAAATCAATTATAAATAAAAATACAAGAATTAAAATGAAAAGAATGACAAAAAATATTTTTGAAAAATGCATATTAGACCTATTTCTTGAAGACAATCTAGCTTCACTCCATTTTGAAGATATATCAGCTGAACTATTTGAATTTCTCTGCTTAGAATATATTGAATCAAATTCATAGATATTTTCAAAAGATTTTTCTTTTAAATATCTTGGATTGTAATTAAAACGCTTGTTTTTATTTAATTTAAATAAATTAACTTTCAATTGAATAAATATTTAATCTCAAATGTACAAAATTGAGTGTAAAAATTCGTTCAATTCTTCTCATAGGAATCATTATATTTGTCAGACATGAAAATTGAAAATATTAAAGTTTTAAAAACACTACTGTCTGAAAGTAGAAATTTCATAATAATTCCTCACTCAAATCCTGATGGTGATGCAATAGGAAGCTGTCTAGCTTTATTTAACTTATTAAAAAAAAGCGGACATAATGTTTCAGTAATAAGTCCAAACAAACCTCCACATTTTTTAAATTGGGCACCTGGGTTTGACGATATATTATACTTTGATTCAGAAGCTCAAAATTGTGAAAAAAAAATAAAATCATCTGAATTAATTTTTACATTAGATTTTAACGACTTAAACAGAATTGGTGAATTAGGGGATATTATAAAATCCAGTAAGTCAAAAAAAATCATGATTGACCATCATAGAAACCCAAAAGATTATGCTGACTTAATGTTTTCGGAACCAGAAATTGGTTCTACATGTGAATTGCTTTTTGAGATAATTATTTCTATGGGATTGGAAGAGTTAATTGATCAGAACATCTCCAAATGCATATATCTTGGTATCATGACTGATACTGGATCATTTCAATACTCCAGTGTTACTTCTAGAACTCACCAAATAATCGCACAATTAATTGATAATGGAATTGATCAGAACGAAATTCACAATAAAGTTTATAATGACTCTTCTGCTAGTCGATTAAAGGTTTTAGGATCAGCCCTTAGCAATATGAACCAAGTAGAGGGTTTAAAAACAGCATATATGTTTTTAAAAAGAAATGATTTAGAAAGATTTGATTATCAAAAAGGAGATTCTGAAGGCATTGTAAACTATGGTCTTTCTCTAAAGAATGTGATTTTTAGTGTTATTTTTATTGAAGATATAAACGATAGCAATAATGTAAAAATATCTTTTAGATCTCAAGGTGATTTTTCTTGTAATGAATTTGCAGGCGAATATTTTAGCGGAGGTGGACATGTAAATGCAGCTGGAGGAAGAAATGATGGAAATGCTGAAGATGCTATTAATAAATTCTTAAAAATACTACCTAATTATAAAGAAAAACTAACCAACTAATTATGAAAAAATACAGTTATTTATTTACACTAATTCTTATTACATCATGCGTTAGCTCACATCCAGATCTAAATGATGGTTTATACGCTGAACTTAAAACTAATAAAGGTGATATTTTAGTAAATCTAAACTTTAAAAAAGCTCCTGTAACAGTAGCGAATTTCGTTTCTTTAAGTGAAGGGAGGAACAAAGAAGTGAGTTCAGAATACAGTAAAAAAAAATATTATGATGGCTTAATTTTTCATAGAGTTATCCCTAATTTCATGATTCAAGGAGGGGATCCACTAGGTTCAGGTCAAGGAGGTCCAGGTTACAAATTTAAAGATGAGTTTCACGAAAGTTTAAGTCATGATGGACCTGGGGTTTTATCAATGGCAAATGCAGGACCTAAAACTAACGGAAGTCAGTTTTTTATAACTCATAAAGAAACCCCTTGGTTAAATGGAAAACACTCAGTTTTTGGAAAAGTAATTAAAGGAATGGAGGTAGTTAACTTAATTGAACAAAATGATACAATTAAAAATGTTTCAATAATAAGAGTAGGAAGAGCCGCTAAATCTTTTAAAGCTTCTAAAATATTTTCTAATCATTTTAAGGAAGATAGTTTAGAAATTAAAAAAAGATTAGCAATATTAGAAAATGTAAAACTGGGGAAGAAAAAAGAATTTGAAGTTCAAAAATCAATGGCCTTATCTACTAGTTCGGGTTTGCAATACTACAAAACATACAAAAGTAATGGCCAAAAAGTAGATTCTAATAAAACTGTCATGACACATTATGCAGTTTATTTTGAAAATGGAGCACTTTTAGACACGAGTATTCTTGAAATTGCAGAACAATATAACATTGTAGATATTCAGAAAAAGAATACGAATGGTTACGCCCCCCTTGAATGCAAGGTTGGGCCTGATGATGCTCTTGTAGCTGGTTTTAAAGAGGGATTAAAGTTGTTAAACGTCGGCGATAAAGCAACTATTTTCCTTCCTTATTACTTAGCTTATGGAGAAGCTGGAAGAGGATCGATGATTCCTCCTAAATCAAACCTTATATTTGAAGTCGAAATTATAGAATTAAAGTAATTTTTTTAAGGAATGCATAAAATTAACAATATTCCTTTTTTTAGAAAAAATTTGTTACTTTTTCTTCTTTTATTAATTATAATACTTTTAGAATTAATAAAATTTGATTCTAATTTTATTGAAAACTATTACAGTAATTCATTATACAAGTATAGCTCCTATATTTTTTTATACACTATAGGAAAAATACCATTTTCTAGCACAATTTTTTTTTGTAAATAATAGATTCGTTAAGAA
>JAQCFO010000042.1 GCA_027619415.1 Bacteroidota bacterium | reverse complement strand
TAATAATGAAAAAAATTATTCTTCCATTTTTAGTTTCTATTTTAGGAGGTTTTATAGCTCTTTTTATTCATAATTTAAATTTTAATCATGAAAAAGATCTTGCCGAAACTAAAAACAGTAAACTGGTTAACATTTCATATGCTCCTAACGTAAATTCAGTTCCAAAGTCATCAACAGACTTTGTTGAAGCTGCAGAAAAAACTATCTACTCGGTTGTTCATGTTAAAAATACTAGCGTTTCAAATAGTCAATCATCATTATGGGGCTATTTTAACGATAATCAAAGCGATAGGACAAAAATAGGAATGGGATCTGGTGTGATTATTTCAAGAGATGGATATATAATTACAAACACGCATGTTATTGAAAATGCATCTTCAATTGAAGTAACAACAAATAATAATAAAACTTATCAAGCAGACTTGATAGGTAGTGATAAAATTTCTGATATTGCAGTTTTAAAAATATTGGGTGAAGAAACATTCCCATATATAAGATTCGCTGATTCTGATCAAACTAAAATTGGAGAATGGGTATTAGCTGTTGGAAATCCATTTAATTTAACATCAACAGTTACTGCTGGAATTATCAGCGCTAAATCAAGAGATTTAAATGATTATGATTCTAAAAATCAATCTTTCATACAAACAGATGCTGCGGTAAATTCTGGTAATAGCGGCGGAGCGCTAGTTAACACTAACGGGGATTTAATAGGAATAAATACAGCAATTACAAGTGGGACAGGTGGTTTCGTTGGATATTCATTTGCAGTTCCTAGCAATGTTGCTCGAAAAGTATTTGAAGATATTATTGAGTTTGGAAATGTTCAAAAGGGGTTACTTGGAGTTACAGGGTTTGGACTAAACTCTAAAACAGCAAATGAATTAAATCTTTCAATAACTGAAGGTTTTTATGTTAATGATATTGAACCAGAAATGGGAGCTTCAAAAGCTGGAGTTATAAAAGGTGATGTGATTCTAAGTTTAGATAAATTAAAAATTGCAAAATTTTCAGATCTTTCAGGCTATTTAAGTGCCAAAAGACCTGGAGATATCGTATTAGTTGGTTTGATTCGTAATGGGAAGAAAATATCTTTAGATATTAAGTTAGAAAAAAATGAAAATATTGAATTTATTGGAATGCAGTTGAAAAACATATCTTTAGAAGAATTGGATAAGTTTAATGTTGATAGTGGAATAAAGATCTTAAGTCACAGGAATAATTCATTATATAGAATGGGTATCAAACCTGGATATGTATTGACAGAAATTAATGGTGAAAAGATTAAAAGCACTGATGACCTTTCTAAATTCAATAATAATATTAAAATAAATCAAATGACTTTTATAAGTCCAGAAGGTGAAAAAGAGAGGTTAATATTTGAATAAATGGTCAGAATAGATATAATTAGTGTTTTACCTGAGCTTATAGAAAGTCCATTTAATGCTTCTATAATAAAAAGAGCAATTGAAAAAAAAATAATTGAAGTGCATTTTCATAACCTAAAAGATTATGCTTCAAACAAAAGAAAACAAGTTGATGATTATCAATTTGGAGGAGGTTCGGGTATGGTTATGATGATAGAGCCAATTAATAAATGTATTGATCTCTTAAAAACTAAAAGAAGTTATAAAGAAATAATATACATGACACCCGACGGAAATATGTTGACCCAAAAAATTGCTAATAAATTATCAATTGAGGGAAATCTTATTGTCCTATGTGGCCATTACAAAGGAGTTGATCAAAGGGTTAGAGACGAGTTAATAACCATGGAGATTTCTATTGGTGATTATGTATTGTCAGGCGGAGAACTACCTGCAGCGGTATTATGTGACTCTATTATTAGATTGATTCCTGGAGTTCTTGGAGATGAGACATCAGCGCTCTCAGATTCCTTTCAAGACGACATGTTGGCTCCGCCAGTTTATACTAGACCAGCTAATTTCGAAAACTTAGAAGTTCCAAAGATTTTACTTTCTGGTAATAAAGCTAAAATTGAAGAATGGAGAGAAGAAAAAGCGTTAGAAAGAACAAAAAAAATGAGACCGGATATATTTAATTAATTTTTTTTTAGAATAAATAAAAAAAATGTAATTTCGCATCCAATTTGATATAACCACTGACGATATTCGTGGATGTTGTATCGATTAAATTTAAAATCTTACATAATGGAATCTTTAATAAAATTCGTTCAAGAAGAATTTGTAACGAGAAAAGAAATCCCAACTTTCAAATCAGGAGATACAATTACTGTTTATTACGAAATTCGAGAAGGAGAAAAGGTCCGTACTCAGTTTTTTAAAGGTGTTGTTATTCAAATTAAAGGAACTGGACTAACTAAAACATTTACTATTAGAAAAATGTCTGGTACAATTGGAATTGAAAGAATATTCCCTTTTAATTTACCTGCTATTCAAAAAATTGAAATTAACAAAAGAGGAAAAGTTAAAAGATCTAGGATTTATTACTTTAGAGAACTAAGAGGTAAAAAAGCTAGAATTAAAGAAATAAAAAGGTAAGATTACTTTGATATTTCTTTTTTAAAACACTTTATACCTATTTACAATAAACATTCTTTGACATTTATTTAAAAATTTATGAAAAAAATCATAGTTAATAATCCAGTCGTAGAGCTTAATGGTGATGAAATGACAAGAATTATTTGGGATTTTATAAAAACCAAATTAATTCTTCCATATATTGAACTTGATATTAAATATTTTGATTTAAGTGTTGAAAGTAGAGATGCTACAGATGATCAAATCACTATTGATTCAGCTGAAGCTATAAAAAAATATAATGTAGGTATTAAATGCGCAACTATTACACCTGACGAAGACAGGGTTGTAGAATTTGGATTAAAAAAAATGTGGCGTTCTCCAAATGGAACTATTAGAAATATTGTAGGTGGGACAGTTTTTAGAGAGCCTATAATAATGAGTAATGTTCCTAGATATGTTCAAGGTTGGACTAAACCAATATGTATTGGAAGACATGCTTTTGGAGATCAATACAAGGCTACTGACATTGTTACTAAGGGAAAAGGAAAGTTAACTATGACTTTTTCTCCTGAAGATGGTAGTGAGGCTAAAACTTGGGAAGTTTATAACTTTCAAGAAGATGGTGTTGCTATGAGTATGTATAATATCGATTCATCTATTTATGGTTTTGCAAGATCTTGTATGAATCAAGCTTTAACTAAGAAATGGCCCTTATACTTATCTACAAAAAATACCATTTTAAAGGCTTACGACGGAAGGTTTAAAGATATATTCCAAGAAATTTTTTCTACAGAATTTGAAGATAAATTTGAAAAAGCTGGCATTACATATGAACATAGATTAATTGATGATATGGTCGCTGCTGCAATGAAATGGAATGGAGGGTTTGTGTGGGCTTGTAAAAATTATGATGGAGATGTTCAGTCAGACACAGTTGCTCAAGGATTTGGATCGCTAGGATTAATGACTTCTATT
Source organism: Bacteroidota bacterium (assembly GCA_027619415.1). Taxonomy (GTDB): domain Bacteria; phylum Bacteroidota; class Bacteroidia; order Flavobacteriales; family Flavobacteriaceae; genus MAG-121220-bin8. Next base: position 2,783 of record JAQCFO010000042.1, on the reverse strand, counting down.
TTAGTTACTCCAGATGGAATAACTATTGAAGCTGAAGCAGCTCACGGAACTGTTACAAGACATTTTAGAGAGCATCAAAAAGGAAATGAAACTTCAACTAACCCAATAGCTTCAATTTTCGCTTGGACTAGAGGCTTAGGACATAGAGGTAAACTTGATGAAAACCAAGAATTAATTGATTTCTGTAAAACACTTGAAGAAGTTTGTATAGAAACTATTGAAAATGGTAAAATGACAAAAGATCTAGCCTCACTAATTCATGGTAAAAACCTAAACAGATCACATTATTTAAACACTCAAGAATTTTTAGACAATATCAAAGATAATTTAGAGTTAAAATTTAAATAATTTTAATTTGTTAATATGGCATTATTGTTGTAGTTGTAGCATCATAATAAATTTGTATATGTATCGCTTTAAAGCAACACTATTAAAATTCATATTCTTACTTTTTTCGTTCATAAACTATTCACAAGAAAACTTTACTATAAGTGGTTATGTGCTAGATAAAGACAGTAATGAATCTATAATTGGTGCAAACATAATTATTCCAAGTATTAACTCTGGTACAATTACAAATACTTACGGATTTTTTTCATTAACACTTCCTAAAGAAAACTATGCAATTGAAATAAGTTCAATAGGGTATAAAAATATCTCAACTAAAATAAATCTTTTAAAAAATATTAATACTACATTTTTCTTAACGGAAAATGTCGAAAATTTAGAGGAAGTTGTTGTAATAAAAGATGTTGAAGAGATAGATATCACAAAACCAGTAATGAGTTTAAATATCTTGTCAAATCAGACAATCAAGCAAACACCAGTTTTATTTGGGGAATCAGATGTCTTAAAAACAATTCAATTACTCCCAGGAGTATCAAATGCTGGAGAAGGCACAGGTGGATTCAATGTTAGAGGTGGTAGTGCGGATCAAAATTTAATTTTATTTGATGAAGCTATAATATATAGTTCATCTCACTTGTTTGGTCTGTTTTCTATTTTTAATTCTGATGCAATAAAAGAAGTTAAACTTTTCAAAGGAGGGATACCCTCATCTTACGGAGGAAGACTTTCTTCTGTTTTGGATGTATATCAAAAAGATGGTAATAGCAAAAAACATAAGTTAAGCGGAGGAATTGGTATAATATCAAGTAGAATACTGGGTGAAGGCCCAATAAAAATGAATAAAGGATCGTATCTAGTTGCAACCAGGGGATCTTACGCTCATCTGTTCTTGAAATTTACTGATATTGAAAACGTAGCTTATTTTTACGATATTAACAGTAAATTAAACTATAAGATAGATAAAAACAACACCTTCTATTTCTCTGGATATTTTGGGAGAGACAAATTTAAACTTAACAACACATTTTCTAATACCTATGGAAACTCTACTTTAAATTTGAGATGGAATCATATAATTAATGAAAAAATATTTTCTAATACTTCTTTAATTTTTAGCGATTACTACTATGGGTTAACACTAAACTTCGTTGGGTTTGATTGGAATTCAGGAATTAAAAATTTAAACATCAAGTTTGATTTAAAAAATTATTATTCCAATAAAATTCAATTCAACTATGGATTAAATTCTATTTACTATGAGTTTAATCCTGGTCTAATTAAACCAATTAACCAATCAGGTATTAACTTTACAAAACTTGAAAGAAAATTTGCTTTAGAGAATGCAGCTTATTTTGATGTAGTACATAAAGTCTCTCCAAAAATGTCTCTAAGATATGGGTTTAGAGTAAATCAATTTTCAAGATTCAAGCAAGAGGGCCTCAATAGATATTTAAACGACAATTCTGTTACTTATGATCAAGATCTAGGTATTTATAAAGAAGCCAAAATAATTGGAGAATACCAAAACCCTAATGATTCAAAAACAATTAAATCCTTTTATAATTTTGAGCCTAGATTTAATTTTTCTTATAATTTTAACAATCAATCTTTAAAAGCTAGCTACAACAGATTAAATCAATACATTCATCTAATATCTAACACTAACGCACCTGCTCCATTAGATGTTTGGGCTCCTAGTGGACCTTACTTAAAACCACAGCAATTAGATCAATTAGCTTTAGGCTATCACTCTAAATTAAAAAATGGAAATAAATTAGAGACTGAAGTTTTTTATAAAAAAATTAAAAATAGACTAGATTATATACCTGGAGCTGATCTAGTTGCTAATGAGGCAGTAGAAAGAGTCTTATTGGCAGGGAAAGCCAGAGCATATGGGTTGGAGTTTCTATTTAAAAAGAATAAAGGAAGACACAATTACTGGATTGCTTATACCCTTTCTAAATCTGAGCAAAAAACTGAAGGACGTAATGATACTGAAACTGGAATTAATGGAGGGAATTGGTATAACACAGGTTACGATAAAACTCATGATTTTAGTTTTGTTTCAAATTTTAAATTAAATGATAAACTAACATTTAATGCTAATTTTATATTTCAAACAGGTCAACCAGTTAATTATCCAACTGGTCAATATACTTATATGGACCTAATTATACCAAATTATGGTGAACGCAATTCCAATAGACTTCCTAATTATCACAGATTAGATATTTCATTGACACTAAATTCTTACAAAAACAAAAATAGAAACTACAATAGCGAATGGGTTTTTGGCTTTTATAACATATATGACAGAGATAATGCAAATTCCATATCTTTTAAACAGAATGATAAAACTTTAAAAAATGAGGCAGTTCAATTATCGATTTTTGGAATTGTTCCAAGTATAACTTATAATTTTAAATTTTAAATGA
>JAQCFO010000018.1 GCA_027619415.1 Bacteroidota bacterium | reverse complement strand
TGGGCTGAAAAAAAATCTAAAGCTGTTAAGTTTCTTGAGTTTGAAGCTCAAGGAGTTATTAAAAGCTCTCTTTCAGAAGAAATGGAATCAAAAAAACTTTCTCCTTTACTTTCTAATGAACTTTCTGAAATTTACGCTTGGTCTATTGATTTTTTTAGACTTGAAAAAGGTGATAATTTTAAAATCATCTATTCTGGAAAATATGTTGATGATTCTATTTATGTTGGGTTAAATAGAATTCATTCAGCTTATTTTGAACACAGAGGGAAGCCTTTTTATGCGATTGAATTTGAAACAGATTCTGAAAGAAATATTATTGAATATTTTGACGAAAATGGCAAAAATTTGAGAAGAGCTTTTTTAAGAACTCCCGTTCAGTTTAGCAGAATTTCTTCAAGATATAATCTTAAACGAAAAATTGCTTACTACGGAAGAATTCGTCCTCATTTAGGAACTGATTTTGCTGCTCCAATAGGAACCGAAATTAGGTCCACGGCTAGTGGGACTGTAATCAAATCAGGATATACTAGAGCAAACGGAAATTATGTAACGATTAAACACAACGGCACCTATTCAACACAATATTTACACATGAAAAAGAGAGGTGTAAAAGTTGGGCAGTTTGTTAAACAGGGAGATTTTATAGGCTTAGTAGGAATGACCGGTAATACTTCAGGGCCTCACGTTTGTTATAGGTTTTGGAAAAATGGCAAACAGGTGGATCCTTTAAGACAACAACTTCCTGAAGCCAAGCCCATATCTAAAGAGTTAAAAGAAAAATACTTAACTTATATGAAGCCAATTAAAAAACAACTTGATAATATTAAGTCCAGAATTAACTTTTAACAAAAAATAGTAAATATTCTTTAAATGTCTTTAAAAAAAATTAACCCAACTAAAACCAAAACTTGGAAGTTGTTGGAGGATCATTTTAGTAAAATAAACTCAGCTGAGATAAAAGATCTTATAAAAACAAATAGTTCTAATAACTATAAGATTAGTTGGGAAAACTTTATAGTTGACATATCCAAAAACAGACTTGATGACAAAGCTTTAAGTTTGCTGTTTCAACTAGCCAGGGAGTGTGATATTGAAGGGGCAATTTTAAAGCAGTTTAATGGTGAAGTTATTAATGAAACTGAAAATAGAGCTGTATTACACACGGCTATTCGAACCGATGGGAATGAAAAAATACTTCTTGACAACAACGACCTCGTTCCTTCAATTATTCAAACTAGAAGGAAAATTCAAGAATTTACTGATAATGTTATTTCTGAAAAAATAAAAGGATCAGCTAATAAAGCGTTCACTGACATTGTAAATATTGGTATTGGAGGGTCTGATTTGGGCCCTGTCATGGTAGTTGAAGCATTGAAGCATTATTCTTCTAGATTAAAAACACATTTTGTTTCAAATGTAGACGGAGATCATGTATTAGAGGTTTTAAAAGATTTAAATCCCGAAACTACTTTATTTGTTATTGTTTCGAAAACCTTTACAACTCAGGAAACTATTTCTAATGCCTCTACAATTAAAAATTGGCTAGTTTCAAGTTTAGGAGAAGAAAGTATTATAAAACATTTTGCTGCTGTTTCAACTAATCAGAAAGAAATTCAAAACTTTGGTATTAACCCTGACTTTGTTTTTCCAATGAATGATTGGGTTGGAGGGAGATTTTCACTATGGAGTTCTGTTGGCCTGTCAATAAGCCTGGCCGTTGGTTATGAAAATTTTGAGAAGTTGCTATTGGGAGCGAATAAAATGGATAAGCACTTTAGGACTTCTTCTTTGGAAAAAAATATTCCTATTGTTTTATCTCTTATAAGCATATGGTATAACAACTTTTTTAAATGTGAAACTGAAGCTGTTATACCATATACTCAATACTTAAGCAGACTACCCGCGTATCTTCAGCAAGCTATAATGGAAAGCAACGGGAAAAGCGTAGACAGGTCTGGAAAAAAAATACCGTATCAAACAGGGAGTATTGTTTGGGGGGATACAGGGACAAATTCTCAACATGCTTTTTTTCAATTAATTCACCAAGGCACCAAGTTAATACCCTGCGATTTCATTGGTTTTAATAAGCCTTTATATAAAAACAATACTCAGCATGACAAGTTAATGTCTAACTTCTTTGCTCAAACAGAAGCTTTGATGATGGGTAAAACAAAATTAGAAGTTGAAAATGAGTTAACTAACTCAGGGTTTAGTAAAGAAAACTTAACCTTCTTAACTCCTTTTAAGGTTTTTGAAGGAAATAAGCCAACTAATACTCTTTTGATAAACAAATTAACTCCCGAAAATCTTGGAAGCTTAATTGCAATGTACGAGCACAAAATTTTTGTTCAAGGTGTCATTTGGAATATTTTTAGCTATGATCAGTGGGGCGTTGAACTAGGAAAACAGCTTGCCTCGAAAGTTTTAAAAGAAATTGAAAATAAGTCTATTGGCAATCATGATCCTTCAACAGAATTCTTGCTTAATGAGTATTTATCAAAGAACTAATTAAAGATCTTTTTATTACGCTTTTAGCAAAAAATGGTATTAGAGAGAGTTATTCACATTAATTGTTCAAAAAATTAATGCTTAATTAACATTTTTTTAAGAAAAAATATTCATTTTTGTTTAAAACAATATAACATATGAAAAAAATAACTTTATTTTTAGCAGCTATTCTTTTGTCCGGATTCTGTTACTCGCAAAATACTATAACTGGTACAGTTCTAGATTCAGAATTAGGCACGGGACTTCCTGGAGCTACTGTATTAGTTAAAGGAACTTCAAATGGCGTTTCTACTGATTTTGATGGTAATTTCACAATCACAGCATCTAGTTCTGGCGTTTTAGTCGTTTCCTTTATAGGTTATGATTCTCAAGAAATTGCTTTTAGCAGCTCTATCACGCTAAACGTTTCTTTAATCGCTAGCGCTAATGAATTAGATGGAATTACTGTCTTTGGAACGGTTGATTTTGCAGTAGACAGAGAAACTCCTGTAGCCGTTTCAACTCTAACTGCTTCAGAAATTCAAGAAAGAATTGGAAATTTAGAACTTCCCGAAATACTTAATTCAACTCCTGGAGTTTATGCAACAAGAGCTGGTGGTGGTTATGGAGATTCTAGAATTAACGTAAGAGGCTTTGACTCTCAAAATACTGCTGTTTTAATTAATGGGATTCCAGTTAATGACATGGAAAATGGTAGAGTTTATTGGTCAAACTGGGCTGGACTTACAGATGTTGTTTCGGCAATGCAAGTTCAAAGAGGTCTTGGAGCTTCAAAACTTGCTATTTCTTCAGTAGGGGGAACTATTAACGTTTTAACAAAATCTACTGACCTTGTTAAAGGTGGGAAGATTGCAACTAGCGTTGGCAACGATGGGTATATGAAAACGGTTCTTGGATATAATACTGGCGAAATGAAAGGCGGTCATGCTTTATCTTTTCTAATGTCAAGAACTGCAGGTGATGGATATGTTGATGGGACTATGTTTGAAGGTTATAATTACTTTTTAGGTTATGGATGGAAATCTGATAGACACAATGTTCAAGTGATTGTTACGGGTTCTCCTCAAACACATAACCAAAGAACTAATAGTTTTTATAACATGGCTCAAGGGAAACACTACAAGCAATATGGTATTAGGTACAACTATAATCATGGCTATTTAAATGGTCAAGAATTTAGCTGGAGAAAAAATTTCTACCACAAGCCTATTGCTTCAATAAACTGGGAATATGCTATAAATGAATCTACTCAGTTATCTGCTTCCGCTTACTACTCAGTTGGTAGAGGAGGAGGAACTGGTGATATCGGAAGAGCTTATGGTTTTCAGTTCGCTAGTGGTGATTTAAATTATAATGGAAAGTATGCTTTTAGAAATCCTATTAATGGACATTTTAACTACGATAAGATAGCTGCCTATAACGGAGGTGTTGCTACTACTTTCTATAATGGAAGAACTGCAGCAAATTCAATTGATGCGGCTACTGGTCTTTATATTGTAAACGATCCAGATGAGAGAGTTGATGGCGTTAAAAGAAATGGAATTGTCCGAAGAGCTTCTGTAAACTCTCATAATTTTGTTGGAACTCTAGCTAATTTGAAAAAAACACTTTCTGATAATTTAACTCTTGACTTTGGTTTAGACTTGAGATCTTATAAGGGTATTCATTACAGAAGAATAGATAATCTACTTGGTGCTGACGGATATAGGGATTTTGATAACATTAATTATTCTGGAGGAAGTGCAGTAAGAACTAAAGTTTACAGTTCAGATCTAGCAGATCTGTGGAATGTATTTAAAGACACTGATGATGAAGAAAAAATTGACTATCATAATGACGGATTAGTAAGGTGGAGTGGAGTGTTTGGTCAATTAGAATATAAAAAAGACAAGCTTTCTGCTTTTGTTCAAGGAGCCATTTCAAATCAAGGATTTCAAAGAATCGAATATTTCTTAAGGTCTGGTGCTGACCAAACTTCTGCTTGGAAAAATATTTCTGGAGGAAATGTAAAGCTTGGTGCGAATTATAACATTAATGCAAAAAGCAATGTATTTGTAAATACAGGTACTTATTCAAAGCAGCCTAACTTTGATGCGGTATGGATTAATTATGACAACATTCTAAATCCTGATTTAAAAAATGAAACAGTGGTTGGCCTTGAAGCTGGCTATGGGTATAGATCTAATAATTTAAACTTTAATTTAAATGTTTACAGAACTTCTTGGAAAGACAGATTCCTTTCTGATGGAGTTTCTATTGGATCAGATAGAGGAACTGCCAACTATTATGGAATTGAACAAATCCATTCTGGATTTGAATTAGATGGAACTTATAAAATTAGCTCATTTGTTGAAGTTGAAGGGATGGTTTCATTAGGTAACTATGAGTATGGAGGTGACGTAACAGCTGATGTATTTGATTCAAGCAGAAATAAAATAGGAACTTCTACTGTTTATTTAGAAGGAGTTAAAGTTGGAGATGCTGCACAAACAACATCTAGAGTAAACTTAAAGGTTTCGCCAACTGATTTGTTTAAATTTAATATCAGTATGTTCAGTGCTTCTGATTTATTTGCAAACTTCAATCCAGAAGAATTTGATTCAGAAGGTCAAATGGCAATGCAATTACCTTCGTATGAATTGTTTGATTTTGGAACATCGTATAACTTATCTGTTGCGGGTGAAAAAGTTTACGTAAGATTGAATGTAAACAACATCTTTGATACTCATTATTTAGCTGAGTCTGCAACAAATATTCTTGCAAACCCTGGTGACCCAACATTTTTAGGGGTTAATTCAGATAACAGAGTATTTCCTGGTTGGGGAAGAACTTGGAATTTAGGATTTACATATAGATTCTAATTTTTAGAATAACTTTTTAAAAAAGCCTCTTAATTTTTAAGAGGCTTTTTTATTTTAAATCCTTTATGTTTAATTGCATGGTTGTAGGGCCGTTCCAAGTGTTTTCATCAAGACTATAAACTGCTGAAAAATTAGAAGAGTCTTTTATAGCAGTAAATTTATCTGAAAGCCAAAATCCTATGGCAGAATACGTTTGGATATTATCTTGCGTCAAGTTTAATTTTATGTGTTCTTTTTCTTTTCCTAGCTTAAATTCTTTGTTTTTAATTTTTAATTCTTTTGTTAAAAACATGGGGGTTCTGTTGCCCGGTCCAAAAGGTTCAAACTGCTTAAGTATTCTATAAAATTTTGGAGTAATAACGTCTAGGTCTATTTCAGATTCAATTATTATTTCTGGTTCAGAGCTTTTGCTTTCAAATATTTTCGAAACAGACGTTTCAAATTTATTTTTAAAACTTAAATAATTTTCTTTTTTGATAGTTAATCCAGCTGCGTATTTATGACCACCGAACTGCACAATTGTTTCCTTGCATTCTTCCAACACTTTATATAAATCAATTCCTTTTACTGACCTTGCTGAAGCCGCTAATTCTCCCTCTTTTACTTCACAAAAAACAACGGTGGGCTTATAATGTTTTTCGATTAACCTAGAGGCAACAATCCCAATCACTCCTTTGTTCCATGACTTGTTAAAAACAACAGTAGAGTTTGTTTCTTTTTTATCTTCTTTAAGATAATTTAAAGCTTGATTTGTTGTTTCTTTTTCTACTTCTCTTCTCAAGTCATTTAAAGATTCTATTTTTAAAGCTAATTCATCTGCTTTTTGCGTGTCTGTTTCAATTAATAATTCTAAAGCCAATGAAGCGTGCTCCATTCTTCCCGCTGCGTTAATTCTAGGGGCAATGTGAAACATCAAATCTCCTATGTTAAACTCTTTTTTTACTCTATTTTTAAATAGACTATTTATTCCTGTTCTTGGGTTTGAATTAATTATCTGTATGCCTATGTGTGCTAGAATTCTGTTTTCTCCAACAAGAGGAACAATGTCTGCTGCAATTGCAATAGCCACTAAATCCAGATAATTAATAATATTATCTATTTTTTTGTTGATTTTTAGCTCTAAAGCCTGTATTAATTTAAACCCCACTCCACATCCACATAATTCTTTAAAGGGATAAATACAGTCTTTTCTTTTAGGATTTAGCACCGCTAAAGCATTTGGAATAGACTCGTCAGGATTGTGATGGTCACAAATGATGAAATTTATTTTTTTATCTAAGGCATAATTTACTTGTTCATGAGCCTTAATTCCACAATCCAATGCGATTATTAAATTTTGATTGTTTTGGGCTGCTTCATCAATAGCTTTGATTGAAATTCCATATCCTTCTAAATTCCTGTCAGGGAAATAGGGTGTTATTTTGCATCCTTGAGACTTTAGATACATGCTTAATAAAGCCACTGAAGAAGTGCCGTCCACATCATAATCTCCAAATACCATGATAGATTCTTTATCTTCTATAGCGCTTAATATTCTGTCTACAGCAAGGCCCATGTCTTTCATCAGAAATGGGTCGTGAAGCTTGTCAATGTTTGGTCTAAAAAAATCTTTTGCTTGATTAAAAGACTTTATCCCTCTTTTAACTAACATCAAAGACAGTATTGTGTCAATATTTAATTCTTTAGAAAGCTGATTGACAATTTCTAAATTCTCGTTTTTTTCAATTATCCAGTTCATTTTATTTTCCCTTTCCCTCAACAACAATTACAAACTCTCCTTTAGGAGGTTTTTCTTTAAAATGATTAATTAATTCAGGAATAACTCCTCTTATGGTTTCTTCATAAATCTTAGTTAATTCTCTTGAAGCTGAAACTTTTCTGTCTATCCCAAAAGTTTCTAAAAAATCATTTAAAGTTCTTATTAATTTATGAGGCGATTCATAAAACACCATTGTTCGGCTTTCATCCTTTAATTTATCTAGTCTTGTTTTTCTGCCTTTTTTAACAGGTAAAAACCCTTCAAAAACAAATTTCTCAAAGGGAATTCCGCTAATTAATAATGCCGGAATTAAGGCAGTTGCTCCAGGTAAACATTCAATTTCAATGTCATTTTCTAAACATGTTCTAGTTATTAAAAATCCTGGATCAGAAATTCCTGGGGTACCTGCATCGGAGACTAAGGCTATATTTTTACCTGATTTTATCTTTTCAGCTATATATTGAACTTCCTTGTGCTCATTAAATTTGTGATGAGACCTTAGTTTAGATTCTATCTTAAAATGATTAAGTAATTTTTTACTTCTTCTTGTATCTTCGCATAAAATTAAATCAACACTTTCTAACACTTTGACTCCTCTAATTGTCATGTCATCTAAATTCCCGATTGGAGTTGGAACAATATAAAGTTTTGCCATGTTGAATTAATTTTAGCACATTTGTCAAACATTTAAAGTTAACAACTTTAAAAATAATAACAATACTTTCAAAATGATTGAAAAAAATAATTTAAAAACAAAATCAACTGGTCGATTAGAAGTCATTTGCGGTTCTATGTTTTCTGGGAAGACAGAAGAGTTAATTAGAAGAATTAAAAGGGTCGAGTTTTCCAACCAAAATTATATAATTTTTAGGCCTAAGACTGATTCCCGAAATCCAAATGATAAAATTATTTCTCATGCTAAAACAGAAATTTCAGCAATAACAATTACAGAACCTGAGGAAATTCTAACGCATGCTGTTAATTATGATGTTATTGGAATTGACGAGGGTCAGTTTTTTAACAATACCTTGACAACTATTTGTAATACTTTAGCTAACTCTGGTCATAGAGTTATAGTGGCAGGACTTGATATGGATTACAAGGGCAATCCTTTTGGTCCAATGCCAAATTTAATGGCAATTGCTGAAGAAGTCACAAAAGTTCATGCCGTATGCGTTAAATCTGGAGAATTAGCTAGTTATAGTTTTAGAAAAAACCCCAATGACGACTTAGTTATGGTTGGAGAAAAAGCAGAGTATGAACCTCTTTCTAGAAGAGCTTTTATAAATAAAATGGCTGTCAGAGAGAAAAATAAATAATGACCAATCAACAAACTCATATTGAAATTAATCTTCCTAATCTTAGAAATAATTTAAATTTTTTGCGTTCTAAATTAAATTCAAAAACTATGATAATGGCTGTAGTTAAAGCCTTTTCTTATGGATCAGATGCGAAAATTATTTCTAAAGAATTAGAAAGCCAAAAAATAGATTATTTAGCAGTTGCTTATGTTGATGAGGGAATTGAGTTAAGGGAGAATGGAATAAAAACTCCAATTCTAGTACTCCATCCTCAATTAAATGATTTCGATGAAATTTTAAAATACGAACTGGAACCAAGTATCTATTCTTTTAGAATTTTAAAAGAATTCTTAAATGCGCTAATCACACACTCCAAAAAAGGCTATCCATTTCAATTAAAATTTAATACAGGGCTTAATAGACTTGGATTTAATAAAGCTGATATTGGTGATTTAGTTTTATTACTAAAAGACCTTACGCCTACTTTTATATTTTCTCATTTGGGAGCATCTGAAGATGGTGAACACGCCGCTTTTACCTTAAATCAAATAAATAATTTTAAAAAAATTAGTTTTCTTTTTGAAAAAGAAATAGGAGTGACTGTAAAAAAGCACATTCTTAATACATCAGGCATATTAAATTTTTCTGAATACCAATTTGATATGGTACGATCTGGTATTGGATTATATGGTTTTGGGAATGACCCTGAGTATAACAATGCTTTAAAGCCTGTTCTAAACTTAAAGACTGTTATATCTCAGATTCACGATGTTAAAAAAGGGCAATCTGTTGGTTACAATAAGGGGTTTACAGCCAATAAATTCACAAGAAGTGCTACTCTTCCAATTGGACACGCTGATGGAGTCAGCAGGCTTTATGGAAATGGAAAAGGAAAAGTGATGATTAATGGATCCTTTGCAAAAATTTTAGGGAATGTCTGTATGGATATGATAATGGTAGATGTTACTAATATTAAATGCAAGGAAGGGGATCAGGTTACTCTATTTGATGACACAAACTTTTCTGCAGAAGAATTCTCTTCAGCTATTGGTACAATTTCATACGAGATTTTAACAGCTCTTTCCTTAAGAATTAAAAGAATTGTTTTAAACTAATTGTTTTATTTATAACTAGTTGTTATAAATTTGAATTAAAACCCTAAGGGAATTGTGTAAAATAATGAAATGCCTATTTTTGAAAAAATAATTCTTTATGAAAATAGCTTTAATTGGGGCAACCGGAATGGTTGGAGGAGTACTAATGGAGGTAATAAAAGAACGCCACTTCCCTTTTGATAAGCTTTTTCTTGTTGCATCTGAATCTTCAATTGGAAGAAAAATTACTTTTTTAAAAAATGAATATACTTTAATAGGAATAGAACAAGCTTTACAAGAAGAGGTTGATATTGCAATTTTTTCGGCAGGAGGTGACGCTTCTTTAACTTGGGCTCCAAAATTTGCCGAGAAAGGAACTTTTGTCATTGATAATTCTTCTGCCTGGAGAATGGATAATTCTAAAAAGTTAATTATTCCTGAAATTAACGGAAACATATTAACTAATCATGATAAAATAATTGCCAATCCCAATTGCTCTACAATCCAAATGTTAATGGTTTTAGCCCCTATTCATAAAGAATATGGCATAAAAAGAGTTGTAATTTCTACATATCAATCTATTACCGGTACAGGAATGAAAGCATTAAAACAGTTAGAAAATGAATATAGGGGGATAAAAGGCGAAATGGCATATAAGTATCCTATACATCAAAATGCTATTCCCCATTGTGATGATTTTCTTGCCAATGGATATACAAAGGAAGAAATGAAACTCTCTAACGAAACTCACAAAATTCTTGATCATACTATAAAAGTTAGCGCAACTGCCGTGAGAATTCCTGTTATTGGGGGTCACAGTGAATCAATTAATTTATCTCTTAACAGCTCTTTTAATCTTGATGATATAAAGAGTTTATTAAAGCGAACTAATGGTGTTGAATTAAAAGATGATGTTGATAATTTTCAATACCCAATGCCGCTATTCTCTAAAGGGAAAGATGAGGTTTTTGTAGGAAGAATAAGAGAAGATTTTTCTGAAAAAAACAGTTTAAACCTTTGGGTCGTTGCTGATAATTTAAGAAAAGGAGCTGCTACTAACGCCATTCAAATAGCTGAAAAAATTATAGAAAAAGGTTATATAGTTAATTAAACCTCTTTCATTTTAAACTCTTCCATGAATTTGGTTGTGTAATTTCCTGCAATATAATTAGGGTCATCCATTAATTGTCTGTGAAATGGAATTGTAGTTTTAATTCCCTCTATAACAAATTCATCAAGAGCTCTTCTCATTTTTTGAATAGCCTCTTCTCTATTTTGAGCTGTTACAATTAATTTAGCTATCATCGAATCGTAACTAGAAGGAATAGTGTATCCGCTATATACATGAGTGTCCAGTCTAACTCCATGACCGCCCGGCAGGTGGAGATTAGTGATTTTACCTGGTGAAGGTCTGAAATCTTTATACGGATCTTCTGCATTTATCCTGCATTCAATAGAATGCAATTTTGGGAAATAATGTTTTCCCGATACTCTTATTCCAGCTGCTACTTTAATCTGCTCTTTTATCAAGTCATAATCTATAACTTGTTCTGTAATAGGATGTTCTACTTGTATTCTTGTATTCATCTCCATAAAATAAAAATTTCTGTTTTTATCAACCAGAAATTCAATAGTGCCTGCGCCTTCATATTTTATATATTCTGATGCCTTAACAGCTGCTTCACCCATTTTTTCTCTTAACTTATCAGTCATAAAAGGAGAGGGGGTTTCTTCTGTTAGCTTTTGATGTCTTCTTTGAATAGAACAGTCTCTTTCGGACAAATGACATACTTTTCCATATTTATCACCTATTATTTGTATCTCAATATGGCGAGGGTTTTCAACTAGTTTTTCCATATACATGTCATCATTTCCAAAAGAAGCCAAAGCTTCTTGTTTAGCGCTTTCCCATAAATCCTGAAGCTCTTCTTCGTTCCAAACGGCTCTCATTCCTTTTCCTCCACCACCTGCTGTAGCCTTAATCATAACCGGGTATCCTATTTTTTTTGCAATTTTTTTAGCTTCAGGAACAGATTTAATTATTCCTTCTGAGCCAGGAATTGTAGGGACTCCCGCTTCTTTCATAGTCGCTATTGCTGAAGCTTTATCTCCCATTCTCTGTATCATTTTATCTGAAGCACCAATAAATTTTATTTTATGTTCTTTACAAATATTTGAAAATCTTGAGTTTTCTGACAAAAAACCATAGCCAGGGTGAATAGCATCAGCATTAGTAATTTCAGCTGCCGCTATTATATTAGATATTTTCAAATACGATTCTGCACTACTGGCTGGGCCAATACAAACTGCTTCATCTGCAAATTTTACATGTAAACTTTCTTGATCAGCTAAAGAATAAACGGCGACTGTTTTAATCCCCATTTCTTTACAGGTTCTTATTATTCTTAGAGCAATTTCTCCTCTATTAGCTATTAATATTTTTTTAAACATTTTGTAGTTTTTGTTTATGAAAGATCAACTATAAACAAGGGTTGATCATATTCTACAGGAGATGCATTTTCAACTAAAATTTTAACAATTTTTCCAGAATATTCAGATTCAATTTCGTTAAATAATTTCATAGCCTCAATAACACACAAAATACTTCCTTCAGAAATTTGATCGCCTATTTCTACAAAATTAGCTTTGTCGGGAGCAGGTTTTCTATAAAATGTGCCTATAATTGGAGCTTTAATTGTAATTAAATGATCGTTCTGAATAGTTTCCTTCACTTGATCATTAAAAACTGGGTTTTTAACAGTACTCTGCTCTAACTCCGAATCACTAAACTCAGAAGGGTCTGTATAAATTAACTGTTTTCCAGTTATTCCTGTTTTAACACTTATCTTTAAATCTTTAGATTCAATTTTCACTTCTTGAACTCCAGATTTTGCTACAAATTTAATTAGCTGTTGTATTTCTTTTATGTTCATAATATATGGTTTATTAACTATTATACCCCCATTTTAAATACATGGCTCCCCATGTAAATCCTGCTCCAAAAGCCGCAAAGATTATCTTATCGTCTTTTTTAAATATAGACTCATAGTCCGATAATAATAATGGAATTGTTGCTGCTGTTGTGTTACCGTAACTCTCAATATTCATTAAAACCTTCTCGCTAACAATTCCCATTCTGTTAGCGGTAGCATCAATTATTCTTTTATTTGCTTGATGTGCTATTAGATAATTTACATCAAAGTTCGTTAAGTGATTTCTTTTCATAATTTCTTCAGACGCATCAGCCATCTTTGAAACAGCATGCTTAAAAACATTCTTGCCATCTTGATAAATAAAATGTTTCTTGCTTTTTACCGTCTCTAAACTTGTTGGCATATAAGAGCCTCCTGATTCAATTCTTAAAAAATCTCTTCCTATTCCGTTTGAGCGTAAATATTCGTCTTGAACTCCATGCCCTTCTAAATTTGGTTCTAATAAAACAGCTCCAGCTCCGTCTCCAAAAATAATACACGTATTTCTGTCGGAATAATCTACAATTGAAGACATTTTATCTGCTCCTATTAAAAGAATTTTTTTGTATCGGCCTGATTCAATGAACGAAGAAGCAGTAGACATTCCAAATAAAAACCCAGAACAAGCTGCACTCAGGTCATATCCAAAAGCATTGTTAGCTCCGATTTCAGATGCAACATAAGCTGCGGTTGCAGTTGCGTGCATGTCTGGGGTAATGGTTGCAACAATTATCATGTCAATGTCTAGTGGGTTGATTTTTTTTTTATCTAGTATAGAATTGGCGGCATTAATTGCCATAAAAGAAACTCCCAATCCTTGCTTTAAAATTCTTCTTTCTTTAATTCCTGTTCTAGCAGTAATCCATTCGTCAGTGGTATTAACAATTTTTTCTAAATCAGCATTAGTCAAAATTTGTTCAGGCAAATAAGAACCAACTGCTGTAATTGAAGCGTGAATTTTTTTCAAATTAAATGTTTTTAATTTTAATCAAAAATGGGGAAAAAAGAGCAAAAAAGAGCAAAAAAGAGCAAAAAAATGACAAAAAACATCAAAAAAATGCTTTTTTGCTTAATGTAATTTATGCTTCTGCTTGAGCAGCATTGTCAATCAACACCTTTCCTTTGTAGTAAAGTTTTCCTTCATACCAATGAGCCCTATGGTAAAGATGAGCTTCTCCTGTTGTTTTACAAGTTGCTATTTGAGATTCTGCCATCTTGTAATGAGTTCTTCTTTTATCTCTTCTAGTTTTAGAAATTTTTCTTTTAGGATGTGCCATAATTTGTTTATTATATTAAATCTTTTAATTTATCCCAACGGGGATCGTTTTTTAAATTTTGTTCTTTAACGCTTGATTCTATCTCCTTTAATTTTTTTAAAGTTTTTGACTCTAACGAACCGTCTTCAACTCCAGGATGAATAATTTTAATAGGCAAAGATAGTATTATCATTTCAAATAAGTGCTGCGCAGCATTAAGTTGAGATGAGCCTAATGGCAAAACCAACAAATCCTCATTGTCATTAATTAATTCAGAACTAAATTTAACAACTAATTTCATCTTGTTGTCTATTGAATAATCAAAAGGCTCGTTAGAAACGTGGCAGTTAATATTTAGAATCCCTTTAGAGTTAAAGCTAAATTCCAATAAATTAGACTTTTTATTAACCTTAACTATTGCTGTAATTCGACAGCTATTAAAATCATTATAATCAAAATGTTCAAAGAACTTATTATTTAATTCAAACTCAAAGCTGTGTTCTCCTTCTTTTAATCCGGTAAAATTAATTACAAATTGATTTAAAAAAAGCATTCACTTTTAGTTTGAATCCGCGAATATAAGAAATTTAGAAAATAGAATTGATCTATTTTCTAATCGTTTTTGTTTTTGAGCTCAATAAAGGGTTTTCGTTTATTTTATCATGTAATTTTCTTTTCTTAAAAATCTCAATTGCGCAAAAAATTGCGTTTTTAAAAGAATTAGAATTTGCAAGATTTTTTCCTGCAATATCATACCCCGTTCCGTGGTCAGGTGAGGTTCTTATTTTGCTTAGCCCTGCAGTGAAATTAACACCTTCTCCAAATGAAAGAGTCTTAAAAGGTATTAACCCTTGGTCATGATATATCGCTAATATTGCATCGTATTTTTCATGTGTTTTTGATCCAAAAAAACTGTCTGCAGAAAATGGTCCAAAAAGCAAAGAACCTTTATTGGAAATTTCTAAAAGAGCTGGTATTAAAATTAAATCATCTTCTTTTCCTATAACTCCTCCATCTCCTACGTGTGGGTTTACTGAAAGAACGGCTATCTTAGGTTTTTGAACTCCAAAATCTATTTGAAGTGATTGTTCCATTATTTTTATTTTATTTGATATTTTTTCTAAAGAAATACTGGAGGCTATTTCTTTTATTGGAATATGATCTGTTAACAACCCAACTCTTAACTCTTCATTTACCATAAACATTAAACTTTCACCTTTTAATTTTTTTGCTAAATAATCCGTATGCCCTGGATATTTAAAATTTTTATTTTGAATGTTGTTTTTATTTATTGGCGCAGTAACCATAACGTCTATTTTAGAATTAATTAAAGCGTTTGTTGTGGCTTCTAATGACAAGTAAGAAAGTTCTCCTGATTTTTCTGAGGGCTTCCCAAATTCAGTTTTAAAATTTTCTTCCCAGCAATTAACAACATTTATTTTTCCACTTAAAGGCTTTTGATTTAAATTAATTTTATTAAACTGCACGTCAAGATCAAGCGCTTTAATTTGATCTGATATTACATTGTTGTTTGAAAAGACAACAGGTGTAAAAAACTCTAAAACCCTTTTGTCTAAAAGAGATTTTAAAATTATTTCAATCCCTATTCCGTTTGGATCACCACAGGATATCCCTACAATTGGCAATGTTTTTTCTTCCATATATAATGTAAATTTATTATTGCTAATTTTACGCATTAAATATATATATAAATTAAAGAATATGTTTACGGGAATTGTAGAAGATAATGGTATCGTTGTAAACTTGATGGCTAATCAAGGGAACCTGAATATCACTCTTTCCAGTAAGCTCGTTTCTGAACTCAAAATAGATCAGAGCGTGTCTCATAACGGAATTTGTTTGACAATTGTTGAAATAAAAAACAACACCTATACTGTAACTGCTATTAAAGAAACTATTAATAAAACTAATATTAGCAATTGGAAGGTTGGAGAGGTGATTAATTTAGAGCGTGCGATGAAAATAGGAGCTCGATTAGACGGGCACATGATTCAGGGTCACATAGATCAAGCAGGAGAATGTATAAAAATTAACAAAACCAATGGAAGCTGGGAGTATGTCTTTAGGTATGATGCTTCTGCAAACATTACTGTTGAAAAAGGCTCTATTGCAGTAAATGGCGTCAGCCTAACAGTTGTTGAATCAAATGAGAATAGTTTTAGCGTGGCCATTATTCCTTATACTTATTCTCACACTAATTTTAAAAACTTTTTTGTGGGCAGTGTGGTGAATTTAGAATTTGATATTTTAGGAAAATATTTAATGAAAATGCTCCCTAAATATAAATAAACTACATTTTTAATAACCACAATAAGGGGTTCATTGGGGTTGTTTTTTCAAAAACACTAAACTGTATAGTTGATTGCTCCGTTGAATTATTTGTAAATACCTGTCCTATTTCTTGACTTGATAAAACAGTGTCTCCTTTTTTAACGTAAACTTTCGAAAGGTTTTTATAAGCAGATATATAATTTCCATGTTGGATTAAAATAGTGGGGTTACTCCCTTTAAACTGTAAAACAGATAAAACCTTTCCCTCAAATATCGTTTTAACTTTTTCGAATTTTGGAGTGGCAATGACAATGCCGTTACTTTTAATTTTTGCTGTTTTAACAACAGGGTGAGGTTGGGTTCCAAATTTCTGAATAACAACACCTCTTAAAACTGGCCAAGGCAATTTTCCTTTATTTAAAACAAACTTTTTGGCTAACGCTTTTGCTTCAGGCGTCAAATCAAAGCTTTTTGAATTTGTATTATTTTTATTAGATTTCGCAATAGCTTCTCTAATTAATTTTTCTATTTCTTTATCTATTTTTGAAGTCAGTCTTTGTTTTTCTATAATTTCTCTTTTATACTTTTTTTCTTTTTTTCTTAATTCATATGCAATTTCATTGACTTGGATTTTTTCGTTTTTTAACGATTTTTGAACTTTTCGATTACTAAGAACAAGCTGTTCTTTTTCGTTTTTTTTAACTACTAGCAATTCATTTACAGACTTAAGGTCATTTGATAGTAGTGTTATTTTAATTCCTTGCGCTCTTCTAAAAGCTGCATACTGTTTCATATACTGCACTCTTTTAAATGCTTGAAAAAAAGTTTCTGAAGACAGCAAAAACATTATTCTGTTCTTTCCTGATTTTGTTTGATAGGATTTTAAAATCATTTTTCCGTAAGCCTCTTTTACTTCTTTTAATTGAGCTTCTAGTTCTATTTGCTGACTAATGTTTAGTTTTATTTCCTCTTCTAAAAAATTGATTTGTTTGTTTGTAAGTTTAACTAGCTCTTCTTTACGTTGAATTTTATAATTCAAATTTTCAATGTCTGAAAAAACTATTGCTTTTCTCTTTTTATTATCAAAAAGCATTTCATTGATAGCTTTTAATTCTTTTTGAATTTGAATTTTTTTTTCTTCCAATCCTAATCTACTAGATTTTTGAGCAATTACGAATTGCAGGTTGAAAACAACTATAAATAAGAAAAGCCCTGATTGTAGGCTATTTTTTATAGTCATAATTCAGTTTTTTTATAATCTTTAGGAATTTCAAAAGGAAATGAAAGCTCTTCGTCAATTCTATTTGAATTTAAATTAAGTAAAATTTTTAAATTCCTTTTCTTTCCTTTTGCAATTATTATAATTTTTTGAGGAAAATTTTTACCATCAATTGTTTTGTAATTGCTATACTGAATCGTTAATTCGCTATTTGTTAAAGATGAATATAATTTCTGTTCGGTTAATTTGTAGGTAAATGGGTTAAATATATACGTAGCCTGAACTTTTTTGTTGTTTGATTCTAGGATGTAATTTTCAATATTTGTTAATTGAGAAAACCTCGCTCCCTTAAAGTCACCCATAGGCATTCCGACAAATAACTTCTCCAAAGAATTTAACGAAAGTTTGAAATTAATAATACTGGTCAGGGTGTTATAATCCTCTATATAATATGTCTTTTTTATTTTTTCGTAAAAAGCAATTTCTTTTTCTGTAATTAGCGCTTTAAATAGAGGGATCAACAACGAACCGCTGACTAATATTTTATCGTTGTTTTTAATTCTAATGCTTAAATTAATTTGATTTGAGGATCCTTTTTCTGTTATTGTTACTTTAGATCTTATAAAAAGAGAATTGTAGCTAACTTGTTCTTCTAAAATGTTTTTAATTAAATCTTTTGTAGATATTTTTTTAAAACTTCTTTCTGTATCAGCTTTTGTTAATGCTTTACAGTTTAAAAACAATAGTGGAATAAAAATTAAAACTTTTCTCATTTAAGCAAGTTAGGTCAACTCGCTGAAATCTCCAATATTAATTTCAGTGTGTTGACCGTCATATTTGCAATTATTTCCAATCATTGAATTCTTAATCTTAGCGTTTGAAAGAATTGTGTTTTCTCCTACAATAGAATTTGAAATAACAACATTGGAAATTTTACTGTCTGAGTTTATAGAAACATAGGGGCCTATAGTTGAGTTTGCTATAACTACATTAGACGAAATATAACAAGGCTCTATCACTTTAGAGTTTATTAAATTAATATTATCTGAAATTAACCCTTCCTTGTCTTCTAAGAGAAAGTTTAGCATTTCTTTATTTGATGAAATCGTGCTGTTTACATTTCCACAATCTAGCCATGCTGAAATCTTGCCTACTTTAAAAAGGCTCCCGTTTTCCATCATTCCTAGTAAACCGTCATTAATTTGAAATTCTCCTGAATGCATTGTGTTGTTTTTAATAACGATTTTCAATTGCTCTTTAAGGTGTGCTATTTCTTTAAAATAATAAATGCCAATAACTGCAAAATCTGAAACAAAATCAGAAGGTTTTTCAATTAAATCTATAATTTCTTCATTTGCATTTAGCTTAACTACGCCATACGCTTCTGGATTGTCCACTTGTTTAGTCCAAATGACTACATCTGCATTTTTATCAAAAGATTCATTGGCTCTTATAAGTGTGTCTGGATAAATAACTAACGCTTTGCCCTTTAGAGATTCTTCAGCGCACATAATTGCGTGCCCCGTTCCAAGTGGGTTTAATTGACGATATATTCTAGCTTTTGAGTTATGAGATTTTGCTATTTTTTCCAGTTTATTAATTACATCTTTCCCAAAAAACAACGGACTTCCAACTATAAAGACCATTTCTTCAATTGGCTCGTTAATAAGCTTAGCCACGTCATTTATGAGCCTAGCGACTATAGGTTTTCCAGCTATAGATATCAAAGGTTTTGGGGTTGTTAAGGTGTGAGGCCTTAGCCTTGATCCCCTTCCCGCCATAGGTATAATTAATTTCATTTGTTTTATTTTAAACCTGTACTTCCGAACCCTTTAATCCCTCTTTTAGTTTTGTCTATTGACTTACTTAATTCCCATTCTATTCTTTCATGTTTTGATATAACTAATTGTGCTATTCTGTCTCCAGACAAAATATCAAAATCTTCATCTGATAAATTAATCAAAATAACTCCTATTTCACCTCTATAGTCTGCATCAATTGTGCCTGGGGAATTTAGAACCGTAATTCCTTTTTTTAAAGATAACCCGCTTCTTGGCCTGAGCTGAGCTTCATATCCTTTTTGAAGCTCTATTTGGAGTCCTGTTTTAACTAATAGCCTCTCTAAGGGTTTTATCGTTACAGGGTTTTCTATAAACGCCCTAATATCCATTCCGGCTGAAAGCAAGGTTTCGTAATTTGGTAATGAATTTGAAGAGTTGTTAATTATTCTGACAATCATATTCTTGGGTTTTAGCCTATAATTATTGCTGCTAAGTAAGGCTATAATTAGCTGTTTAAAGCTTCCGCCCCTCCAACAATTTCTAAAATCTCATTAGTAATTGAAGCTTGCCTGGCCTTATTGTAAGTCAGCTTTAACTCATCTCTTAATTCAGACGCATTGTCAGTTGCTTTGTGCATAGCTGTCATTCTAGCTCCATGTTCACTAGCAAAAGAATCTCTTATTGCTTTAAACAATTGAATTTTTAAAGATTTTGGAATTAAAGTGCTTAATATTAATTCTTGTGATGGCTCAAAAAGATAATCTGAGTTTTCGCTGCCTTCTATTTCGCTAATTGGAATCGGCAAAAACTGCTCTGACTTAATAATCTGTGTAGCGGCATTTTTAAATGAATTATAAACAATTTCCACGTGATCATACTCCTCTTCTATGTATAACTCCATTAATTTATTAGTAATTTTAGAAACTCGCTCATAATTTAAATCTTCAAAAACATCACTATCATTTTGGATAACTTTTTCAGATTTTTGAAGAATATCATTTATTTTTTTTCCAATAGACAAAAAATTGATTTCGGTGTTTTTAAATTCCTCTCTTGACTTTATAAGATTAGCTTGTTTAGCAATGTTAGCGTTAAAAGCCCCACAAAGTCCTCTGTTAGAGCTAATGGCTACAATCAATACTTTTTTTACTTTTCTTTTAATTGTAAATGATTTTTCATCTGAATTATTTGACCCATTAAGACCTTGCATTAACTCAGAAAGTTTATTAGAATATGGTCTCATAGCAGTAATTGCGTCTTGGGCTTTCTTTAGCTTAGCAGCTGACACCATTTTCATAGCGCTGGTAATTTGCATAGTAGAAGAAACTGAGCCTATTCTAATTCTAATTTCTTTAAGGTTGGCCATCTTGTTTGTCTTTAATAAGAAGAACTAAGTTCTTTTGCTGTTTTGGTTAAAACGTCAACTACTTCGTCAGTAAGATTTCCAGATTTAATTACATCCATAATGTTTCTATGCTTTGCATTTAAAAAATCTATGTACTGCCTTTCAAATTCTTTTACTTTTTCTACCGGAACCTTTCTTAAAAGGTTTTTAGACCCCGCAAAGATAATTGCAACTTGATCTTCTACGCTAAACGGATCATTTTGTGCTTGTTTTAAAATCTCAACGTTTCTTTTGCCTTTCTCTATTACATTTAGAGTCGCATCATCTAAATCAGATCCAAATTTTGCAAAAGCTTCAAGTTCTCTAAATTGAGCTTGATCTAATTTTAGAGTTCCTGCTACTTTTTTCATTGATTTAATTTGAGCTGATCCTCCAACTCTTGAAACAGAAATCCCTACATTAATAGCGGGTCTCACTCCAGCATTAAATAAGTTTGATTCTAGAAATATTTGTCCATCAGTAATTGAAATTACATTTGTTGGTATATAGGCTGAAACATCTCCCGCTTGCGTCTCTATAATAGGGAGTGCAGTTAAAGATCCTCCACCTTTTACAATCTTCTTTAATGAATCCGGTAAGTCATTCATGTTTTTGGCGATAGTGTCGTCCGCTATTACTTTTGATGATCTTTCCAGTAATCTTGAATGTAGATAAAATACATCCCCAGGGTATGCTTCCCTTCCCGGAGGTCTTCTAAGTAATAATGAAACTTCACGATATGCTACCGCTTGCTTGGATAAATCATCATATATTATTAACGCTGGTCTTCCTGTATCTCTAAAGTACTCTCCAATTGCAGCTCCTGCAAAAGGAGCATAAACTTGCATTGGAGCTGGATCAGAAGCATTAGCAGCTACTATTGTGGTATAAGCCATCGCTCCTTTATCTTCAAGCATTTTTGCAATACCCGCAACTGTTGATGCTTTTTGCCCAATTGCTACATAAATACAATAAACAGGTTCTCCAGCATCGTAAAATTCTTTTTGATTTAAAATTGTGTCTATGCAAACGGTTGTTTTCCCTGTCTGTCTGTCCCCAATTACTAGCTCTCTTTGGCCTCTACCCACAGGAATCATTGCGTCAATTGACTTTATTCCAGTTTGAAGTGGCTCATTAACTGGTTGTCTAAAGATTACTCCTGGAGCCTTTCTTTCAAGAGGCATTTCAAAAAGTTCACCTTCAATATTTCCCTTGCCATCAATTGGCTTTCCAAGAGTGTTAACTACTCTTCCTACTATTTTTTCACCTACATTGATTGATGCAATTCTTTGTGTTCGTTTAACCGTATCCCCTTCGCTAATTTCTTTAGAAGGTCCTAATAAAACAACTCCAACGTTATCTTCTTCAAGGTTAAGTACAATCCCCTCAAGTCCTGAATCAAACTGAACTAATTCTCCGTATTGTACATTAGAAAGCCCATATACTCTTGCAATTCCATCCCCTACCTGAAGAACTGTCCCTACTTCATCTAAAGAAGCCGAAGCATCTAGTCCTGCTAGTTGTTGTTTTAAAATTGCTGAAACCTCAGCAGGTTTAATTTGTGCCATAATCTATGATATTGATAAATTTGTGTTTTTATTAAATTCTTGCTTAATATTCTTTAGTTTGTTTTTAAAACTAGCATTATATTCAATATCCCCTAACCTTAAAACAAAACCTCCTATTAAACTGCTGTCTACTTTGTTTAATAAAGTAGTTTTTTTACTTGTTAGTTTAGAAATAGTATCCAAAACTTGTTCTTCCATTTCTTTACTTAAAGGGGCCGCAGATGTAACTGTTGCAGACTGAATTCCTTTATGCTGTTTATATAGTTCAATAAATTTATAGGCAATGATTTCAAATAAATTTATTCTGTTATTTTCATCTAAAACGCGAATTAAACTCTTTGTTAAAGTGCTCATTTCTTTAAATACTAAAAGCAAGGAGCTTGATTTTATGCTGTTTTTTATCACTCGGCTTTCTATAAGATGACTCAATTTTGAGTTTTCTTTAAAAGTATTTAACACCAAATCCATGTCGTTAAAAGTTTGTTCTAGACTGTTCTTTTCGACAGATTCTAGAACTAAAGCTTTGGCATATCTTATGGCTGCTCGACTTGTTTTCATTTTATTTTAATGTAACGTCTTTAATAAGTTCCTTTACTAAATTCATCTGCGCCTTGTCTTCAGACATTTTAGATTGTAAAACTTTTTCAGCAATTCCGACTGACAGGTCTGCCATTTGATTTTTTAAATCAACTATAGCTGAGTTTTTTTCATTCTGAATCGCTTCTTTAGCTTGACTAATTATTTTTTTGGCTTCCGTTTTAGCTTCCGTTTTAGCGTCATCTATAACTTTTTGTTTAATCTCTCTTGCTTCTTTAAGTAGCGTGTCTCTTTCTGCCCTTGCTTTTTTAAGAGTTAATTCATTGTCTAATTGAAGGGACGCCATCTCTTCTCTGGCTTTTTCAGCAGAAAGTAATGCATCTTTTATTCCTTGCTCTCTTTCATTTATGGAATCTAAAATAGGCTTCCAAGCAAACTTTTTAAGAAGATATATTAATGCAATAAAAATAACAGTCTGCCAAACAAACAAGCCAAACGAAAATTGTGATATAAGGTTTTCCATTTATTTAATATTTTAAATTAACTTTTCACAAAAGACAAAACCAAAGTTTTGCTGTTGTGAAAAGTGTAACGATTAGCTTACAGCGCAAACAATGCAGCGAATCCTATTCCCTCAACAAGAGCGGCTAAAATTAACGCAGCTACTTGAATTTTTCCGCTAGCATCAGGTTGACGGCCGATAGCTTCCATAGCCCCCTTGCCCGTTAAACCGATTCCAATTCCAACTCCAATTACTACTAATCCACCTCCTACTAAAGTTAAATCCATTACTGATTCCATATTTATATAATTTTAATTAAACATTCTTTTTTAATGTTCCTCATCATATTCTGCAACTGCAAATCCAAAATACAATGCTGAAAGCATTGTAAAAATATAAGCCTGTAATAGCGCTACTAATATTTCAATTATTGAAATAAAGAATGCCAACCCAAACGACAAGCTGCCTCCAACCCAATTATTAAACACAAACATAAGTCCTATAAGGCTCATTAAAACAATGTGTCCCGCTTGAATGTTAGCATAAAGCCTTATAAGCAGAGAGAAAGGTTTTATTAAAACCCCCAACAGTTCAATAGGAGCCAAAACTATCTTTATAACCACGGGAACTCCAGGCATCCAAAAGATGTGCCCCCAATAACTTTTATTAGCCGTTACATTAGTAATAATAAACGTAAGCAAAGCTAAAGAAAAAGTAACCGCAATATTTCCTGTGACGTTAACCCCTAAAGGAGTTAAGCCAAGCATGTTTAGAAACCAGACGAAAAAAAAGATAGTCAACAAATAACTCATATAGTTTTTGTACTTTTTTTCTCCGATATTTGGAATCGCTATTTCATCTCTAATATAAAGAATAATTGGCTCAAAAAACCTTCCCATTCCTTTAGAGATGCCTTTATTGTATTTAAATGATTTTGCTAAACTTACAAAAAGAAGCAACATCAATATCGAGACCAATAGAATTGTTGCTACGTTTTTGGTTATTGAAAAATCTAAAGGTTTCTCGTTTAAAGGGTGGTGTTCTGCGTCATATTCAATCGTTCCTTCTTTATCTGTTTTATAAATTCTACTGTCGTGATATTCTAGCTTATAATAATTTTCTCCACTAACAACCACTTTTTCTCCATGTTTGAAATCTGAAGACCAAAAAAACCTGAGTCCATTATCATATAGGATTATAGGAAGAGGAAGCTCAATATAAACCATTTCTCCAGTCTCTTCGTTTTTGTAAGAAGTAATTAAAAAAGAATGACTGTCTTTTAAGTGGTGGTTTATGTACTCTTTTATTTCAGATTTAATATCTCCTTTTTCTGATTTATCTTTCTCAGAAAAAGTCGTTGAGGATCGGCCAACAGTCAGTCCAAAAAAGAAGATTAAAACAGTAAATGCTAAATGTCTTTGTTTTTTCAATTTGAGACCTTTCTTAAGTATTAAAAATAAAGCCGCAAAGATAAGGCTATTAACTAAAAAATAAAAATATGATTTGTAAAAAATTTATAAAAATTTTATTGACATTTGACTGTCTCCTTTAAATGATGAATACAGACTTAAAACATGAGTTATTGATTGATTTTTTTTAATTGCTTTATTAGAATATAAAAAGAAATTAAAACTCCTGACAAAGTGATAATTGCAGTAAAAACTCTATCAAAACCATAGATAAGGTCAATATATTTTCCAAGTTTGGCAGCGCAAAAAATAATCACTCCCATCTGAAAAACTAATCCCAAAAAAATCAAAAAAGGACTAGGCTGTTTTTTCTGATTGTGTTTTTTCATCACTTGAAATGGCTTTCATTTTTTTTGCTCCCTTCATTGAAATATTTGCGTCAACATTTGCGCCTTCTTCAATTGCCAGTTTGCCTGCAATAACTTCTCCTTCAATTTTTGCAGAAGATTTTAAAGATAAGATTCCTGAAACATCGAGTCGTCCTTTTATTGAGCCTGCAACATCCGAGTTCGTGCAAATTACAATTCCGGTAACACACCCCTCTTCTCCAACAACAACTTTTCCTGACGTTGTTATAGTTCCTTCTACATTTCCATCTATTCTAAAATCTGCTTGTGAAGTAATATCTCCTACTATTTTTGTTGACTTCTCTATAATGTCTATTTTATTAGATTCTCTTGGTTGCTGCATGACTGTATTTTTATTTAAATTAAACCTCATAATTTCAGTTCAAGTCTAAAGTCTTGAAAATCAGTATGTTTTTATACTGGGAAGACAAAACTACAAAATTATTCTTTAGTCTTAAAAACTCTATTTTTTCTTTTATTAATTCTAAAAGTTTTGAGGCCTCTTTTTTGCTTTCTATATCTTTTATTACAATTAATCTTGTGCTATTATCGTAAACATCAACTGCTATTCTGTGATTATTGAGCGGTGCTTTTTTAAGACTATTTAATAGCGAGTCTACTAAAAATTCTTCCTTGTTTATTATAAATACAATATTGTAATCGCTTGCAACTATTTTTTTGGGATTAGTTTGCCATTTTTTATTTAAAGATTCATAAATTTTTTTTATTTCTAAAATCTTAGCGCTACTAGGATGTTTTTGTGTGATATTTTTTAGCTCTTCCTTGTATTTGAGAACTCCCTCTAATTTTCCCATTGTCTGTGCTCTTAATAGCTCGAAGTCAATTAAAATTTCTTTGTTCTCAATAAAGGCCACTTGCTTCTCTATTCCGATCAATACTTCCTCGAACTTTTGTTCACTAAAAAAAGAGTTAAGGCTGTCCAATTTCTTTAACGTTCCCTTCTCTTCTTCTAAAATCTTATTTCTGTCTTTTAATATTTTCGCGAATTTAGAAGTCGGATATTCTTTAATGATTTCTAGTCTTAATTTATTTGCTTTTGTTTTGTTTTGTTTTTTATAACTTTTATAGAGTAAATAATTTGCTTCAACTAAAATGTCTTTTGAAGGATTTATGTTTATAAGTTGGCTTAACTTGCTTTCGGCTAACAAGTAATCGTTATATTTTTCTAAATATATTTCTGCAAGTCTTAAATACGATTTGTTTTTAAGGTTATTAATGCTGTCTTTTTGAAATTTTGTCATTGGAACTTTCGCTAAAAGCCCTTGATTCACTAATTTAATTTTCTTTAAAACGCCTTTGTCTGGGGTTATTTTTTTTGTCTCTTCTAAAACAGTAACGCTGTTGCTAGTAACGCTCCTCCAATAAGATTTTCTAGCTCTTTGTCCCCAAATCTTTTTAAATGCTTTTTTTCCAAGCTCTAATAGCTGACTGTTATAAAAATAAAAACTGTCGTTGTTTTTTGTTTTTACAAGACCTATCTCTTTAGTTTGTTGGATGATTTCTGTTCTTTTATTTTTACTCTCTATATGATTTAAAATCTCTTTGAGTCTATAAGGTTCGTAAGTTGAAATTTTTATTAAGCTATCGTAAAGAATAATGTTTTCTTCTAGCTTAACAACGCGATCTAAGCCTTTTTTTCTTCTACTTAACTCCCAAAATTTTTTTGAGTTTTTCTCTAAATTGTTTAGTGTGCTATCTAAATATTTACCTGATGCTACATAGTTAGATTTTTTAAAGTTTATTTCCGAAAGTTTTTCGTAACCTTTAGATAAAAGCTTCTTGTCATGGGGGCTCTGTTTGAGGGCCTTATTTAAATAAAATATCGCTTTAGAAATCGAATCTTTAGAGAATAGTAGTTTTGAATACCCGTAATAAATTTTATCTAAAAAAGGTTCGTTCTCAATATTGTCAATTGTTTTTTTAAATTCAGGCTCGTTATCGCTTAAAGTACCCTTTAATAAAGTCTTTATTTTGGCATTTATTAATATAATTCTGGGGATGCTTCTTTTAAAGTTTGTAATTTTTTTAAATGTAGCATATGCGGAGTCTTTTTCGTTTTTTTCTTCATAAATCTGGCCTAACACATACAAATACCTCGCCTTAAGTTGCTTGTTTTTTTCGTTAGACGAAGCCACTTTAAGTGGCTTTATTGCTGAATCGTTTTTTTGCAGCTGTAAATAAGCCATCGCTAAAGTTGCGTTTGCATCCGCTTTTATTTTAGGAGTTAATTTTTCTTTTTTTAGCAAAGAGCTTAATAGCCCTAACGCTAGTTTCTCTTGTTCTAGCCTAATATTACATTTCGCTTTCCATATAACTGAATGGCACCACTCGTCAAAAGTCAAGTCCTCTTTATAAATTTGATTAAAGGCATCTAAGGCGGGAATAAATCGTTGATCCAAATACCTTGCTCTGCCCAAAAGAAGGTGCGCTTGAGCAATTTTTGAATTATACTGAACATTATTTATAAGCATGGAGTGCTTCTGGATGGTCTTAGCAGCTTTTTCTTCTGATTTTAAAAAATTTTCGTTCCCTGTTCCATCTACTGTAATAATGTCTTTTGAAAGGCTTATTTTCTCAATAGGCAAAATCTCCCAAAAATCATCTACAAAAGACTCTTGAGCCTGTAAAAGGCCTTCGTTAATATAGTTTTCTCCATTAAATAATACGTTGTAGTTTGAAACAATCGAGTGATAACCTTTGTTTAATGTTTTGTTTTTACTTGTCGAACACGACAAGAAAAACATGCTTAAAATTAGTATAAAGGTGTGCTTTTTCACGTTGTATTGAATCTTTATATTCAATGACATAAAATAATGAATTTTATTATGGAATATTCTAAAATAATTGAATTAAAATCTATTCTCCTTTAAAATAAGACTCTAATTCTTTTAAAGTTTGTGGGCTTGTAATAAGATCTTTGATAACTCTTCCTTTTTCTAACAAAACTATTCTTTCACAAACTTCTGTTACATCTTGAATATCATGGCTAGAAACAAGCACAGTCACATCCTTGTTTTCGGACAGGTCCTTTACAATGGCTTTGAGTCTAATTTGCGTTGTTGGATCAAGATTTGCGAAAGGCTCATCTAAAATTACCACTTTTGGCTCCCCAATTAAAGCGGCAATAACGCCAGCTTTTTTTTGATTTCCTTTTGAAAGATCTCTTAGGTATTTCTTTCCTCCTAAAATTTCTCCATGAAAAAAATCTTCAAATTGAGATAAAAAAATATCCACTTCTTTTTTATTTAACCCTCGAAGATCTCCAATAAAATAAAAATATTCTTCTGGCATTAAATACCCTATCAAAAAGGTTTCGTCAAGAAAAGCTGTTGTAAATGACTTCCAGTCTTCACTTTGGCTTACGTCAACTCCATTGTTGGTAACCTTGCCTTTTGATGGCTTTATTAAATCTAAAAGCGCGCTAAACAAAGTGGTTTTCCCTGCTCCATTGTTTCCTACTAAACCAAAAGTTTGACCTACCGGAATATCTAATGAATCTATGTCTAAAACTGTTTGTTTAGAATATTGTTTAAGAATGTTTTTAAAGCTAATCATGATTATGAGTTTTGTTTATAAGCGTTAAGTGTGGAATATTTTTCTGATTTATATGTTTTTACTATTTGCTGAAAAACGACGTCTTTTAAGCCCAATCCCAAAACACCTATTAAGCCTACCATGGCACATCCAATTAAATTATTAAAATAGTAACTGCCCAAAAAGTAAACAAAAACAGGTAAAACAATTTGAGGAATAGTTATCAAAAGCGTTTTCATGTTGACGGCTTTTTTATCTCCAAAGGGGTTTTTGCTGGAGTTTAAGTCAATAGGCGATTTTGTGTAAGCTCCAGCCCAAAGAGTTAGATATCCGTTAACCCCTATGTTATAAAGTCCTCCTGCAATAACAGCGCATAACGCTTCTATTCCTTGAAAAGAATAAAGAGCTGATGCAATTAAGGTTGAGGCTATAGTTGCCAAAACCACTAGGGACCATTTTGATTTCAAATATTCATTATAATGAATATTTTGACACATCATTAGCGGATAATATTGGCTGTCCCAGCTAGGAACCATTCCTCCAAACATAAAAAGAAACCCTCCAGAAGAAAACATATAAGCAAAAAATGTCATAAAAGATCCGAAAGTTTCTTCTTGAAAAAGAAAAATAAATCCATAAAAAAGAAAAAACACTCCTGCAACAACGGTCCCTCTTGCTCTTTTTGATCTGACTATTAGTCTAAGATCATTTTTTAAAAAGGTCGAAAGTTTGCCAAACCTATTAAGCCAAGAGTAATCCTGAAAAGTAGCTTCTTTAACTTTTACTTCCAGCCCAGTGTCAATATATAGTCCTTTTTTAAAAAAAGAAAAAACTCTGTTATATAGAAAAACTAACATGATCCAGGGTAATAGTGCTAACAAAGGCGTTTCATAAAAAGAATAAAACAACGCTTGAGAATAAATTGTAAAATCAAATATTTCAAAATACTCTAGCCCTTTTATTAATACTAGTCCTGCGGCAATTAAGTAAAAAGCCTTGTTGTTGCTGTTAATTAAAATATTTAAATAATGTGTAATGTAAACGAATCCCAAAACAGCCAGATTCCAGCTCAAAAGCCCATAGGGCTCATAATTTCCGCTTTTTAACAATAGAAGAGAAAATGGAATTAAATAAAAAAGCGCTATAACGTTAAAAAACGAAAAAACAGACTTGCTTAGGGCGTATCTCACTATTTGTATTTTAGAAACTGGCGTGATAAGTAGCGCTCTAATATTTAATACAGGTGGTTTTTGTGTAAAATATCTTATAACTATCCAATACGCAAACACGTATATCAGCTGTTTGTTAATAAATAAAAGGGGATTCTCAACAGGGAAGTCTTCTGTAAGTAGTTTATAGGAAAGAAGTCCTAAGACGGTTGTTATGAAAATAAAATACACCATCCCAAGCCAAGTAAGTGCTTTAGTGATCATGCTTCCGCCTAAAGAGCCTGTCCTGAAAAAGGCTTTCCACTGTAATTGAATTAGTTTAAAAATCATACCCCCAAATATAAATAAGATTAAAGATTCTTTTCGGCGTGTTTTATTGTTTTCTTTTCTGGGTTTTATTGTTAACTATTTTTACTTTTGTTAAATAATATTAAACTCTTTGCATTGGCCCATTTCCATTCTACTGTTATAAAAAAAATTCAGCAAGAAACCCTCAATTCTGTTATTTTAACTTTTGATATTCCTGAAAACTTAAAAGCTCATTTTTCATTTAAAGCTGGTCAGTATTTAACGCTTCAAGCTAAAGTTGGTAAAGATTTATTAAAAAGATCCTATTCTATTTGTAGCTCCCCAAGTAGTGGATTATTACAAGTTGGCGTTAAGGCCATTTCTAAAGGATTGTTTTCTAATTATCTGAACGATGCTTTAAGAGAAGGCGATTCAATTGAAATTTCCAAACCAGAAGGCCGTTTTATCTTTGATAAACCGGATGGTTCTAAAAAATACTGTGGTTTTGCTTCTGGAAGTGGAATAACTCCGATAATGTCTATTATTCAAGAAGTTTTAGTGTCTAATTCTAAAAATGTTTTTGTTTTAGCGTATGGTAATAAATCAAAAGCCAGCACCATGTTTCTTGAAAAAATTCAGCAATTAAAGTCTGACTATAAGGGCCGGTTCTTTTCTTATTCCATTTATAGTCAAGAGACCCATTCTGAAGATACTTTTGGGCGTATTGATTCTAATTTTATTCGCTTTGTTTTGAATCAGCATCCAAATTTTTCCTTTGATAAAATTTATTTATGTGGCCCTGAAGAAATGATTAAAAGTAGCAGTGCGACTCTTGTAGACCAAGGAAATGACAAGGATAATATAGTTTTTGAACTGTTTTATTCTAAGCCTAAAGCTGAAGTGACTGAATCAAGTGGTGCTCAAGTCAAAATCCATTATGACGATGAAGTCTTTGAAGTTAATGTCCCTGAAAACATGACTATTTTAGATGCGGCATTACAAAAAAATCTTGATGTTCCATACTCTTGTCAGGGTGGTGTTTGCTCCACATGTATTGCAAAAATAACGAGCGGTTCTGCTAAAATGATTCAAAATAATATTTTAACAGATGCTGAAGTGGAAGAAGGGCTTGTGCTGGCATGTCAAGCTGTGCCCTTATCAAAAAACATTACTATCGACTTTGATGATGTTTAGGGAGCTCCAAAACTTTTAAAGCTCTAACTATGACGTCTTTGTATTCGATTGTTCTCATCACAGACTCGTATCCTTTAGGAATTTTTTTTCCGTAAGCAGAAGTTGGCAATAAAGGGAATTGTTCACGATTGGAAACAATCATGTTTTCGCTTTTAGATAAAAATGGTGCAAAACCCGCAAAAGGGTGGGTTAGTCCCCATAAAGTAATTACTGGAACATTATGGTTGGCCGCTATATGTCCATTAGCAGAATCCATCGAAATCATTAAATCAAGATTAGAAATAATTTCTATTTCTTTTTCAAGAGAATTTAGTTTATAGCTGCCAAAAACATTTTGAAAAGCTTTCTCCCATATTTCTAGTTTTTTTATCTCATAATTTCCGTTGCCAAACAAAAAAACTTGGTGATCTCTTTGTAAAAAAGAAACAATATTTTGCATTAAATCTAGGGGGTATATTTTTCCGTTAAAAGAAGCAAAAGGAGCAATCCCTATCCATTTTTTGGATTTGTCTATGTGAGCTATTTGATCTTGAGAATTAATTTGTAAAGGATCCGAGAACTCATGATTAGACAGGTCAATATTAAACCCAAGCCTGTTAAACACCTCGCTATAGCGATATTGACCTGGAGTTAAAGGCTTGAAAATTTTATTGTTTTTTCTAAATAATTTCTTCCTTTCAGCTATTGATTTATTAATTCTTTTAATCTTGTAGACTTTTAATTTAAAAAGAAAAAAAAGAAGGTGTGTTCTTAGCACAGAGTGTAGGTCTGCTATATGAGTTGGGTTTAGCTTGGACAATTCTTTGAAAAGCTTAAAGACCCCCTTAAGCCCTTTATGTTTTGTTTTAAAGTTGACTTCAAAAAAATCAAGATTTTTAAATTCTATAAAAAAAGGTCGGAAGGTTGGTTTTGAAACAATTGTTATTTTAGTTTCTGGATATTTTTTAATTAGGCACCTTAACGAGGGGATCATCATGGCCACATCGCCCATTGATGAAAACCTTAAAACTAATAGGTGATTCATTTTTGTGTTATTTCTTCAAATTATAGAGAACAGGGTTTAAGTCTTCATCATTATACATTTTCATTTGCTTATAGGTTTTCATGTATTTGTTTCCTGATTCTATGTCCGAAATTAATTCGTCTATAGAAGTGCATAAATCTATTTTTTGTTGTTTTAAAACATTTAGTTTTTTCGAGCAATCTTCCAAGTGCTTTTGACTGGCGCCAGCTCTATTTGCTTGCTCTTTCATGTGGAATATTTTAAGTGACAAAATAGAGAGTCTGTCTATTGCCCAAGCAGGAGTTTCAGAATTAAGGGTCGCTCCTTTTTTTGGGCTAATGTTCCTGTATGTGTCTAGAAAAAAACTATCTATGAACTCTACTAAATCTGTTCTTTTTTGATTCGAGGAGTCGATTGTTCTTTTAAGCTTTAAAGCTTCTGTTGGATCAATCTCTGGATCTCTAATTAAATCTTCCAGATGCCACTGCACAGTGTCTATCCAGTTTTTATGGTATAACAGATGTTCTATCTTGTCTTTTTCAAAAGGGTTTGAGATGAATTGATTTACAGAGTCTTTACTGTGGTAATTTAAAATGCTCTTTTCAAAAACCTCTAAACATATTTTGCTAAACATCTCAATTAATTTAATTTTCAAATATACTTAATCTCTCGTAATTTATATTTCTAAAAATAACTCTTGTGAAACACATTCTATTTCTTATTTTTGCAATGAAAATTAAAAATAATGAAAGAATTCTTTGGATTAATTGAGTATTTGTTTGTTGAACTTTTATTTATCCCTTTTGATTTTTTAAGAAGTTTAGAATTAAAAAGCTGGGTATTGGCTAATGGCCTAAACGCAACTTTTATTTTAATTATTTCTTCTTTGCTTGTGTATTGGATGATACAGCTC
Organism: Bacteroidota bacterium; assembly: GCA_027619415.1. GTDB lineage: Bacteria > Bacteroidota > Bacteroidia > Flavobacteriales > Flavobacteriaceae > MAG-121220-bin8. The sequence continues at coordinate 4,510 of JAQCFO010000018.1, read as the reverse complement.
GCTAAATTTGATAAATCAGGCGAAGAGGATAAAGATCCTTCTGCTCATTCTTTTTTATAGGTCAAACCCCAAGTCTTTTCTGTAATATTTTTTTTGATAATCTATTTTTTCTACAGTTTCATAGGATTTTTTTAAAGCTTTTTTAAAGCCCTTGCTAATTGAAGTAACCGACAATACTCTTCCTCCGTTTGTTACAGTCTTCCCGTTTAAAACTTTTGTCCCTGCTTGAAAAATAATAGAACTTGGCGAATTGTTTGGAATTCCACTGATCTCTAATCCTTTTTCGTATTCTCCCGGATACCCTCCTGAAACCATCACAACTGTTGAAGCGGATTTAGGGTCAATTTGTAAATTTATCTTGCCAAGAGATTGTTCCGCTGTGCAAATCATCATTTCTAAAAAATCGTTTTTTATTCTTGGCAAAACCACTTGTGTCTCTGGATCTCCCATTCTTACATTGTATTCAATAACAAACGGCTCATCGTCTACTTTAATAATTCCAATAAAGACAAATCCTTTGTAGTCAATTTGATCTAAGGCTAAACCGTTAATTGTGGGTTGAATAATTTTATCTTCTATTTTTTTAAGAAACGCTTTGTTTGCAAAAGGAACTGGAGAGATTGCCCCCATCCCTCCCGTGTTTAATCCAGTGTCGCCTTCTCCTATTTGCTTATAGTCCTTAGCGCTGGGTAGAGTTAAGTGTGTTTTTCCATCAGTTAAAACAAAACAAGAAAGTTCTATTCCGTCTAAAAACCCTTCAATAACTACGTTATGACCAGAATCTCCAAATTTATTATTGACAAGCATGTTTTCAAGTTCTCTTTGCGCTTCTTTTAGGTCATGTATAATCAACACTCCTTTTCCTGCTGCTGGGCCATCAGCCTTTAAAACATAAGGCGGTTTTGTAGCGCTCAAATAGTCAAGGCCTTTACTTAAAGTGTTTTTGTTAAAACTTTTGTAGGGTGCAGTAGGAATTTTATGTCTTTCCATAAAAAGTTTTGAAAACTCTTTGCTGCCTTCAAGTTTAGCTCCTATTGTTGACGGCCCCACCACCAAAACATTCTTTAGCTCTGAATCCGTTTTAATAAAATCTGTAATGCCTTTGATTAAAGGAATTTCTGGACCAACTATTACGATCTCTATTTTGTTTAATAAAATAACTCTTTTAAGTCCCTGAAAATCTGTAGGGGAAACGTCCAGGTTGGTCGCCAATTGGGCTGTTCCTGCGTTTCCTGGTGCAACAAAAATGTCATCACAAATTTTTGATTGTTTAATTTTCCAACAAAAAACGTGTTCCCTTGCTCCAGAACCAACAATAAGCACATTCATTTTGCTAATTTAAACTATGAGCAAGAGAAATTAAAATTAAAATGTTTTTTAATTAAAAAAAGTGTAATTCTAAAAAACGAACCTTTAAACTGTTCTTTTATAGGGTTTTAAAACTATAATCTATTTTTTCGAACTATTTAATTTAAGTGTTTTTACATTAAAATAAAAAAACATATATTTGTTTAATCAATTTGTAGCCTATGTGTTGGTTTGCAGCTTATACTAAACCGCGTTCTGAGTTTAAAGCCTTAGGCTATTTTGACAAGTGCAAGGTCACGGCTTACGTCCCTGAATATTTAGAAAAAAAAATTTGGTCTGATAGAATCAAATCAGTACGGGTGCCAGCGATTTCAAGTTATGTGTTTTTTGAGCTAGACAGCTTAAACTACGACTTGATAAACCTAAATCCATTTGTTACAAACGTTGTTAAAGCCTTTGGCCAGCCGGTTAAAATTTCTGATTCTGAAATAACTCTATTAAAAAATTGTCTAAAAAATTATACTGAGAATTTTGACGTAGTTACCGGAGATTCGGTTAAAATTCATTCTGGGGTTTTTAAAAACAAACAGGGTGTCGTTGATACGATTGACGAAAATTATGTGACGCTTCTAATAAACTCAATTAAACTTAAACTTTCCTTGTCTAGCTCCAGGCTAAGCTTAGTAAGTTAGCTGTTGAGTAAACTTACTGGCTTTTGTCTTTTGAATTTTTGTGGTTCAATTGGCGAAGCCTTTTTAAAAAAAATATGAAAAAATTATTATTGCTTTTTGCGCTTTTAACTACCTGTCTTTCTTTTGGTCAAGATATAAAAAGTTTGGAAAAGGCTCAGCAACAAATTAAATCTCTTGATCTTCTTTCTGATGAGGAGCTTCTTGCTTATTGGACAAGCGCTCAGCAGCAAGGTTATTCTTTAACTCAATTAAAGACCTTGGCAAGAGCACAAGGAGCAAGCGAGGCCGATATCGCCAAATTTGAAAAAAGAATTAAAAACTTAAACAAACTTGAGTCGTCTGACAAAACTGAAGAAGGTTCAAATGTAGAGAACGACTTAACTTCAATTTTTGGAGTTAAACCCAAGCAAAACGATGATGAAAATAAGGGCGAAGAAAACGTGTATTCTGGGCTTAATATCTTTGGAATGGATTTTTTTAAAAACTTTAAATCCATTGAAAACTTGAGCGAAAACTTGAGCACTTCTCCGCAGATTAACGTAGCCACCCCCTCTTCTTATCAAATAGGCCCAGGAGATGAATTAAAAATTTCTATTTGGGGCGGATCAGAAAACGAATACATTACTTTGGTTTCTAGAGAGGGGGTTATCAAAATAGATCGAATTGCTCCAATCTACGTTAGCGGCTCAACCATTAATAGTGCTAAGATAAAAATAGGGAGAGCTTTATCAAAAATTTATTCTGGAATAAACTCATCTAACGAGTCTTATCAAAAAGTTTTTTTTGACGTCTCTCTAGCAAATAGCAGGTCCATCATTATCAACCTTGTCGGAGCGGTTGAAAGACCTGGAACCTATACTCTTTCTAGCATGAGCTCTGTATTGAATGCGCTTTCTGCAGCAGGGGGCCCTACAGAAAACGGCAGCTTTAGAGCTATAAAAATTTTAAGAAATGGCAAAACCCATAAGTTAGTCGACCTGTATGATTACTTTGTTAAGGGCGCTTTTCCTTCTTTAACTCTAAGGGATCAAGACGTGATTCTTGTGCCTAATTATAAAAATAGGGTATTTGTAGAGGGAGAGTTTAAAACTACGGGGATTTTTGAGTTTTTGGAAGAAGAAAACGCCGACGATTTGTTGTCTTTCACGGGAGGGTTTAGTTCTTTTGCCTATAAAGGAAATCTCTTTATTGAATCTGTTTCTGGCATAAGCCGGTCTATAAAAACCGTTTCTTCAGACATGTTTAGCCAATCCATTGTTAATGATGGAGACATAGTTAAGGCTAAGGCTATTTCTGATAAGTATGACAATAAAGTGTCTATTGAGGGGGCTGTTTATGTTCCTGGAGATTACCCGGTTGGTGACGCTGGCTCTCTTTTCGAATTACTAACGCTTTCAGGTGGTGTAAAAGAAGATGCTCTTCTTTCTAGGGCTGTAATTTTCCGTCAAGAGGATGGTGTAGAAAAAAAGATGGTGTCTTTTTCAGTTTCTGAAATTTTTACAAAAAAAAACAATGTGGATTTACTGCCTAACGATAGGGTGGTGATTTTTTCAAAAACCTCAATAGAGGAAAAACTTTATGTTACCTTGAAAGGAGAGGTTAATCACGATAAGACTAAACAGATAGGGCTAGAAGGGACAGAAGGCAGGTATCCTTTTTATCAAGGCATGACTGTTTCTGATTTAATTTTGATTGCAAATGGTATAAAAAATAATGGAAGCATGCTTTCAATTGATGTTTTTAGACGCCTTAATGACGCTTTTTCTTCAGAGCCTTTTGTTTCTTTAGGTGTGGAGCTGAGCGATGGTTACGGGTCTTTTTTAGGTGATAAAAATCTCGTTTTACAAAAAGAAGATCTTGTGGTTGTTAGGAAGTCTGAAGGGTTCTTAGAGCCTGAGTTTGTAAAGATAGAAGGCCTGGTTAAAAGACCTGGGACATACTCTGTTTTAAGCTCTAAGTATTCTCTTTACGATCTTTTAATTGCTAGTGGAGGTCTGTTAGAAAACGCTTCAACTAAAGGGATTAAAATAAAAAGAATAAACACTGCTAAAAAAATCATAGAAGAGGCTTTTGTTGCTGAAGACTCTTTAGGATTTGCCGTTAGAGAACAAAAAGATTTTTTAGAATTCGGCGTAAACATTGAGGCTCTGTTCAAAACAAAAGGAACAGATATTCGGTATAATGTCATTTTAAAAGACGGAGATGTCGTTGTGGTTCCTAAAATTGACAATACTATTGAAGTAGTTGGAGAGGTTGGTCAGCCCACGGTTATTGCTTATCAAAAAAACATGCGCGCTAAAGATGCTATTAGAAAAGCGGGGGGACTTAATGATCTTGCAAAAAAATCAGGAGTTTTTGTAATTTATAAAAACGGAAATGTTTTGACTACAAATCACATTTTGGGAATTTTTAACAAGTCTCCTATACTGGAGCCTGGGGCTAAAGTCGTTGTTCCTAGAAAAATGCCTAACCCCAACAAAACTTCCGTAACAGAATATCTGTTCCTTTTG